>NZ_CP027727.1:2209474-2525113 GCF_003851685.1 Pseudomonas sp. R5-89-07
TCGCTCACTATCTGAGGAGCTTCGCTGCCGCATTCGGGTTACGTGAGTCCATACAGTTCAGTACCACGGTGACCCTGATTGAAAAGGATCCTGACGGGCACTGGTCCGTCAGCCTCAGTGACGGTTCTACGCGGCGATATCGCTGGATCGTGTTGGCCACCGGGACAAACTGGAAGCCTAACCTGCCTTCGTTCCGTGGTGAGTTCAATGGGGAAATACGCCATTCCAACTCGTTTCAATCCGGGTCGGAATTCCACGGTAAAAACGTGTTGGTGGTGGGCGCGGGCAATTCTGGCGCGGACATTTCCTGCGAAGCCGCCATTCACGCAAAACAAGCCTTCATCAGCATGAGGCGTGGCTACTATTTCATTCCCAAGCATGTGTTTGGCGTACCTGCCGACGTGTTCGGTGAAAATGGGCCGCACCTGCCATTGTGGTTGGCCAGGCCTGTCTTCAAGTTTCTATTGAAGCTGCTTGTGGGAGACCTGACTCGCTGGGGCTTACCGAAGCCTGATCATCGCTTGTTCGAGACTCACCCGATTGTGAACTCACAACTGCTGCATCATCATCAGCACGGCAATATTGCGGTAAGGAAAAATATTGATCGTTTGGAGGGGGATTTCGTCATTTTTGAAGAGGGTGCACGGGAAAAAATCGATTTGGTCCTCTGTGCGACAGGCTTCAAATGGGGAGCGGAATGCGCGGCGCAGTTTTTTGAATGGAAGAACGGCAGGCCTTTACTTTATCTGTCGATGTTCAGCCGCACTCACCGCAACCTCTGCGCCATCGGCTACCTCGATCAGAATTCCAGCGCGTTCAAGTTGTTCGATACCCAGGCGCTCACCCTGGCTGCGTATTTTCGTGCGCAACTGGATGGGCTGGACACGGCACGCCAATTCGATCAGTTGATTCAGCGCGACGATCCGGACCTCAGTGGAGGTATTCAGTTCGTTCAATCGGATCGGCATGCGGTTTATCTGGATGCTCGGACCTTCACCGCCTACCTGGAGGCGCTGCGCACCCGCATGCATTGGCCGCGATTGACTGAAGACGTATATGCGGCAATCAAACTCGATCAGCCTTTTCCAAAGAGCGCTGCGCCTGTTACTCATGACGTGCTGGGGGAGAGTCTGCATGGCAAGTAATACGTCGTTTACGGGCTGGTTAGCGCTGATTACGGGGGGCGCGGGTGGGCTGGGGCGTGCTATCGCAGCAGCACTGATCGCCCGAGGCGTCAAATGCCTGCTGGTCGATATTGATGCTGTGCGCCTGGGCCAGGCGGCTAGCGCTCTCGGGCCGCTGGCATTGACCTATCAGGCAGACCTTACCGATCGTGATGCGCTTGGGGGGCTGGTGAGTTATGTGAAAACTGAGATGGGCCGCCTTGATCTGTTGGTCAATAATGCCGGGATACTAAGCAACATTCCTTTCGAGGCCAGGTCCGCCGTCTCAATTGCGCGTGAAGTCCAGCTCAATATGGTGGTCCCCTTGGAGCTGTGTCAGGCGTTTCTACCCTTGTTGCAGCAGGCCAGGGACGGACGGGTTATTTCAATTGTTTCCTTGGGGGGATTATTTCCCATGCCGGAAACATGCATTTATTCGGCAACCAAGTTTGGCCTGCGTGGCGCCATGCTGTGCTTGGGGTTGGATAGCAAACGCTTGGGCGTGAAATTCACCATCGTGAACCCTTCGGCGACGGAAACGCCGATGCTGATGCGTGAGGCCATTGAAGACGGCAACAAGATGCAGTTTATGGACCCGCCTCAAATGCCCGAAGACGTGGCTAAAACGGTCATCAGGGCGCTGGAAAAACCTCGGCTTGAACTGTTCGTGCGTCCCAGTGAATCCTGGACTGCGCGTTTAGTCATGCTCGTGCCGGGCGTTTTACCGTACGTATTGCCCTTGTTTCGGCGCAAGAGTGAAAAGGGGCACCGCAACTATCTGGTGTCGCTCGAACAGCGGGGTTTGATAACCCGGGAAGGTGAAGGCTGGCGCCTGAAATGACCGCAGGAACATAACTAGAGTAGGCAAGGGTGAGCCATTGGCTGTTCATCAGGCCCACTCTATGGCGAGATGAGTGCTCACCGCGCGAAGCAACGCAGCCTCGCAATCGCAAACTATGAACACGACGGATGTGCGGTCCGTCGCTGGCGCTGACAGGCGTCGCGCTGCCGAGAAGGTAGTGCCGACGCTTTGCAGTAAAACCAGGAGACCCTGTGGGTCATTCACCAGGGCCTTTATCCTCAAAAGCCGCTCGCCCAGCACGCTGGCAATGTTTTCCAGCCAGTCCTGAACATCTTCCCATTCCGGCTTGTCCAGTAGCGCGTGAACCACCTGGATGCGCGGATGCTGAACCTTTTGCGCGTGTATTTGCCTGGGGATGAAGGATGGAATATACCGCTCGGTTGGCCCACGAATACTGGCCCATTTCATCCTTTCAAGTGGTTCGATTTCGTCGATGACGGCGGCGAACGGATTCAGCCGCTTGACGGACTCAACGCGATGGGCTCGCACCGTATTTGAAACCAGATCGCCCTTGGTCAGTACGATCACCTGTGCGGCTGCCAACTGGGCCAACTCTGCTTGCGCGTCGATGCTGGAGCCTATGTCCCGGCTGCAATCGAGGGTTGAAACAATACTGACGCGCATGCGCAGTTCTGCAAGCCCAGCCAATGAGCGCATGACGGGCCCCGGCTTTGAAAGCCCGCTGCACTCCAGGATGATACGTGCCAAGGGGGGCAAGCCGGATCTGGCCTGGCTGGCGATCAGCTCTTCTACCGTAAACACCAGGTCATTGGTCAGCGAGCAACACACACAGCCGTTGCTCAGCGTTGCCACCGCCAGGCCTTGGGCGGAGTCGGACACAATGGCACCGTCAATGTTGATCGCGCCCGCCTCATTGATGATCACCGCCGTCGAGGCCGCCATGTGCTGGGCATTGATGAACCCTTCAAGCAGGGTTGTCTTGCCGCTGCCCAGCGGGCCGGCAAGGATGATGAACTGCGTGAGTTCCCAGGGTGTGCTGTGCTCGTCAGAGGTCATCACGGTGTTCTCTCTTCCAGGTGCGAGCTACCATCTCACGCACATCGGCCAACAGATCGGTTACCTCAAACAGGACCCCGGCTTTTACCGTGGTTTCAAGTGCCCGATTCTGTTCCAGTGAGCGCGTGCTGTCATTCAGCCGCAACGCGCCGGTGCCATAAAGCAGTTTGAAATCAGTCATCGGATTTTGATTCAGGATCAAGAGGTCCGCTCTCTTGCCAGGCTCCAACGTGCCGGTCTCAGCGTCGATTCCCAGCAGTTCAGCGCCGTGCAGAGTCGCTGCGCGCAAGACTTCCTGTGGGGTAAAGCCGGCCTCCTGGAACAGCTCCAGCTCTCGGATGAATCCAAACCCGTATATCTGGAACATAAACCCGGAGTCACTGCCCGGGCAGACACGGCCACCTTTGTTTTTGAACTCGTTCAGAAACTGCATCCAGATGTTGAAGCTTTGCTTCCACTCAAGCTCGTTCCTGACTGACCAACGATAGAAATAGGCGCCGTGCCCGCCGCGTTGCGGCTGGAAATAGTTCCAGGTGGTGCTGTCGGTGTACTGGTCATGCCACTCCGCCCGCCGCGCGCGCATCAGGTCACGGTTGGCGTCGTAGACATTCAGGGTCGGAACGAACGTATGGCCGGCCTCAAGAAACTCATCCAGCACCTGGTTCCATTTCGGGCTACCCGGCTTGGCCGCCTGCAGAAAGGTCTGCCCGGCGGTGGCGAAGCGCAAGTATTCGTCGTTGTAGTTGTAGTCGTCGTCGATCAGGGCAAGTGTGCGGCCCTCCAATAGCGCTTCCGGCAACCCATAGGAGTGCTCGGTACTGGTCAGGCCCCACTTGGCGGTGCGCAACGCGTTCATGCGGCCGACCGAGAGCTGGGCGTGGTGGCAGCAGGTGCGCAGGCCCAGTTTCTGCGCTTCGTCGAGGGCCGCTTCCATGACGGCGGGCGACGCACCGAAGAATTTCACGCCGTCAGCCCCTTTGTCCTTCACCCGGCGTAGCCATTCTCGGCCTTGCTCGGGTGTATGGATGACTTTGAGGTAGTCATTTACCGCAGGGAAATAGACATAGGGATACAGATGCGGTGCTGCAATATGGTTTTGCGAAGAGGCCTGCTTTTGCTCACAGGTCCATGCCAGCCCGTTCATGCACCCCGCTTCGCGCACCGACGTGACGCCATGGGCCAGCCACAGCTTGTAGGCGTAATCCGCAGGCAGCATTTGGCCATTTTCGCCATGGAAAGGTGTCCCGACATGCGCATGGCAGTCGACAAAGCCCGGGGTGACGAACTTGCCGGTGCAATCGATCTCATGGTCTCCACGGGCGGGTCGCCTCAGGGGGTTGATGGGCAGTCCGGGTACGCCGACGGCTGCTATTTCAACAATGCGCTCACCTTCAATCACTATGTCGGCAGGCCCCCAGGGCGGGGCGCCTGTACCGTCGATCACGGTGGCACCACGCAACACCAGGCGCTGGAAGGGGCCATGCCCCCGATCATTGGTCGTGGCAGGTACGACTTGGCCAAGCCCTTTTTTTGCAAAGCCGGCGACCATCTCTTCGCCGACTTCGATGGCGGGGGGTACGCGATCTTTCACTGAATCCTCCCGGCGCCTCGCCCTTAGCCCACGCTGCGCATGGGGAGGGGCACGCGCTCAGATAGTTATTGAGGCACGTCATCAAACGTGTTGTCAGCATAGATTCGCGCCGTTGGCGGGTTCTCCTATTTCAGATGCTATTGCAGCAGTTTTTTTTCCTACTTGGTTCAGGTGACGCAGGTGTCGCCGAAGTGGGCCAAATGTATGCACCCCTACAACAAGATGGGCACGGCTTTTTCATTTGCGCGAATAGCTGAAAGCTCGGAGGCGTCATGACTACAGCACCGCTAGCAGTCCATTCCCAGGCACACGGCTCGATGCGTCGCAAGGCCATTGTGGCCACCGTATTGGGCAATGGTTTTGAGTGGTTTGACTTTATGGTGTACGGCTTCTTTGCCATCACCATCGGCAAGCTATTTTTCCCCACCGGCAACGACGTCACTTCGCTGATGCTCTCTGCCGCCACTTTCGGCGTCGGCTTTTTGGTGCGGCCCGTGGGTGGAGTACTCATCGGTATCTATTCGGATCGTTACGGAAGAAAAGGGGCGTTGTCCCTGACCATCATTCTGATGGGGATAGGCACAGCCCTTATCGGGCTGGCACCGACTTACTCGCAAATTGGCATGGCGGCACCGTGCATTATCGTATTTGCCAGATTGCTGCAGGGGGTATCGGCGGGCGGCGAAATGGGCACCGCCACGGCGTACCTGACCGAACATGCTCCGGCGGGTAAAAAGGCCTACTACTCCAGCTGGATCCAGACCAGCATCGGTTTTGCCGTGCTGGTGGGGGCCTGTTTCGGCACGGGCATTACCCTCAACCTGAGCCCTGAACAGGTCGAGAGCTGGGGCTGGCGTATTCCGTTTCTGTTCGGTTTGTTGATTGGTCCCATTGGTTATTTCATTCGCCGTAATCTGGATGAGTCGCCCGCGTTCCTGGAAGAGGGGGATAAATCCGAGACGCCCTTCAAGGACGTTATTCGAGAGTATCCCAAACAGGCCTTCGCCAGCTTCGCCATGGTGGTGCTGTGGACGGTGTGCATTTACGTGATCCTGTTCTATATGCCGACCTACTCGGTGAGGGTGTTGCAACTGCCGCAATCGGCATCCTTCATGGCCGCGATCGTCGGTGGGGCGGTGATCTCTATATGTTCGCCGATTACCGGTTGGCTGTCAGACAAAGTGGGGCGCAAGTGGCTGTTGGGCGGGGCGTCTGCGGTGATGCTGGTGTTGGCCTGGCCGCTGTTTTCCATGATCGTTTCGCAGCCGTCATTGCAGACACTGTGCATCTTCCAGGCGGTGTTCGGGCTGCTGATCGCGACCTACACGGGGCCGATATTGGCGGCACTGTCCGAAACGTTCCCGACCAAAGTGCTTTCAACGGGACTGTCGGTGGCCTACAACCTGGCGGTAATGACGTTTGGCGGCTTCGCTTCGTTGATTTTGACGTGGTTGATTCAAGCGACGGGCACCGCAACCGCGCCTGCCTTTTATGTAATGTTCGCTGCTGCTTTCAGCTTCCTCGGCGTCATGCTGGGGTATCGCCAACCCAAATAATGCCTGTTCGCTGGTGGGCGGGTTGCTTTGCGCGACTGGTCGGGCTCACACCTGAAGCAGGAGAGAAGATCGTTTCGTTCCTACTTTTCAACCGTGGAGCCGCCGCCCGGCAATGCATAGGATGAATCATCGCTGAAGACGCCGTCCGGCGCCGGCGCGACACCAGTCGTCACCCAGTGCGTAGCCGCTGATATAACAATAGGCAACCTTATGACCTCCAGTACCGCCGCATCCGTCATTGATCTGAACGTGCTGATGAAGCTTCGCTCGCAACTGGAGGCACAAACGACCGCGCAGATTCGCTTCGATGCGGCCACTCGCGCGGTGTACGCTTCGGAGGCATCCAACTACCGTCAATTGCCTATCGGCGTGGTAATACCCAAATCCATTGAGGATGTCGTCACTGCGATGCGCTTATGCCGGGAGGCAAACCTGCCACTGCTGCCGCGCGGTGCGGGCACTTCCATGTGTGGCCAATCGGTAAACGCGGCGGTCATCATCGACACGTCCAAATACCTGAACCGCATCATCGACATTGATGCCCAGCGGCGGATTGCCCGCGTAGAGCCAGGCGTTATCTGTGACCAGCTCAAGACGGCCGCGGCCAAACATGGGTTGACCTTCGGGCCTGACCCGGCCACCCACAGCCGTTGCACCTTAGGTGGCATGATCGGCAATAACTCCTGTGGTGCGCATTCGGTCATGGCCGGCAAAACGGTCGAAAATGTGGAGCGCCTGGAAATCCTCACTTATGACGGCGAGCGCTTCTGGGTAGGCCCGACAAACGAGGCGCAGTACCAGGAGCATCTGGCGGCAGGCGGCAGGCGCGCGCAAATCGTGCGTGGGCTCAAGGCTCTGGCTGATCAGTACGGGGACGACATCCGCAGGATTTTCCCGACACTCAAGCGCAGGGTGTCCGGTTATAACGTCGACCAACTGTTGCCGGAAAATGGCTTCAACATTGCGCGCGCATTGGTTGGTGTGGAAGGCACCTGTGTGACAGTACTGCAGGCTGAGACGCTGCTGGTCACAAACCCGACTCATCGCTTGCTGGTGGTCTTTGGCTACGAGGATATTTTCCTGGCGGCCGACTCCGTTCCCCAGTTACTTCCGCTGGCACCCATTGCCATGGAAGGGTTGGACGATGGCATCATCGGCGGGCTGCTTGAGCGCGGCATGAAGGTCGATGATATTGCTGAACTGCCGACAGGCAATGCCTGGCTGATGGTCGAGTTCGGTGCCATGAACGATGCGGATGTATTGGCTGCGGCGACACGGGCACGGGACATCGCTGCATCATTGCCGGGTCATCCCAGTGTGCGACTGGTCACGGATGCGGCGTTGATGAACCGCATCTGGACCATTCGGGAAACCGGCGCATCCGCTACCTCTCTGGGGCTTGACCCCAACGAGCCCGACCCCACGGTTGGTTGGGAAGACGCCGCCGTTGAGCCCCATTTGCTGGGCCAGTATCTGCGCGAATTTTCCCGGATGGTTGCCGGCTATGGCTACAAGACCAACTTGTATGGCCACTTCGGAGACGGCTGTATCCATTCGCGTATTACCTTCGACCTGAAGTCACAAAATGGCGTCGATACCTGGCGGGCTTTTCTGGATGAGGCCGCGCATCTGGTGGTTCGCTATGGCGGATCGCTGTCTGGTGAGCATGGTGATGGCCAGGCCAAAGGCGAATATCTGCCTATCATGTACGGTGAAACCATCATGCAGGCCCTCGCCGATTTCAAGGCGATCTGGGACCCCCTGAATAAAATGAACCCCGGCAAACTGATCCACGCCATGCCGGTGGATGCCAATCTGCGCATGGGGCCGGACTACACGCGTAAGGACGTCAGCAGTTTGTTCACCTATGACGCGCGGCTGGGTGACAAAGGGTTTGCCAGGGAGACCGAGCGCTGCATCGGCATGGGCAAGTGCCGATCACCGGAAGGCGGGACGATGTGCCCCAGCTACCGCGCAACCAAGGAAGAGCGTTACTCCACGCGGGGCCGTGCGCGTTTGTTCTTCGAGTTGCTCAAAGGCGATGTGATCCAGGATGACTGGAATAACAAGGACATTAAGGACTCCCTTGACCTGTGCCTCAGCTGCAAGGGCTGCAAGTCGGACTGCCCGACCAATGTCGACATCGCGCGTTATAAGACTGAATTCCTGTATCGACACTACCAGCAGAACACTCGATCGCTGATGGACGCCATGATCGGGCGCATAGGCGAGTGGCTGCCCGTTGCCACCAAGGTTTCACCCATCCTCAACTACGCCATGGGCAACTCTTTGTTCAGGACCGCAGGGGCGCTGTTTGGCCTGGCACCGGGCGTCAAGTTTCCGCGGATTGCCAAACAGAGCTTCAGGGCAAGCAAGACCGCCAGGCGCTTGCGTCAACATAAGGACGATGTCTCGACGACGGATGTCCTGCTCTGGGTCGACAGTTTCAACAACGGGTTCACGCCGGCAATCCTGGAGGCCGGGGTCCAGGTGCTGGAAAAACTCGGCTTTCACGTCAAGCTCATGCAGCGGCATATCTGCTGTGGGCGGCCCTACTACGATGTGGGCATGCTGGACCAGGCCAAAGCCAATCTTGAGGCGATTTTGACGCAGCTGGAGCAGCCCCTAAGCGCCGGTATTCCGGTTGTCGTCCTTGAGCCCAGTTGCCTGTCGGTGTTCAGGGACGAAATGCCTGGGCTTTTTCCGAATGACGCCAGGGCAACGCAGCTGACGAAATCGTTGGTGACGCTGAGCGAGCTGATTCAAAACCACAGCATTGAACTGCCGAAAATCGAGGAAGACGTTCGGATCCATGGGCACTGCCACCAAAAGTCGTGTGGCGGGCTCGGCGCCGAGCAATCGGTACTCAAGCAGTTGGGTGATAAGGGCGGGATCATCCCTGCAGGCTGTTGCGGGGTCGCCGGGGCCTATGGCTACCATCAAAAAAGTGCACCCATCGCCAAGATCATCGGTGAGCAGGAGTTCAAGCCGCACCTGGATAAATTGCCCGAGAACGCCCGGGTCGTGGCCGATGGGTTCAGCTGCCGTGGGCAAATACGCAACGTCAGTGGCCGACAACCGATGCACCTGGCGGAATACCTGGCGATGATTCTGCGCTGAGGCGTAGAGCAGGCTTGCACAATGTGAAGAAGCATCTTTTCCGGGATAGGGCGATGCCTTCGCTTATTCACCTGCAGTGTTTAAAGAATTAGAACGCGTGATGATTGAAAGGAAATGACGTGTGAGCGAATTCGCAGTCCTTAAATTAAACCTGCGTGAAGTTGTCAATCGCGATAAGTTGCAACTGACCAACGTTCGTCACGGCATTGCAACTTTATTGAATATGTTGGCGCGTGGGTTGAAACCCATAGTCGTCATACAGGCTGAACAGGGCGAGACGCTCTATCGCACGGTGGCGTCTCCCGCTGCACTGATTGGGCAAACCCGGCTGATTGCGCATTGGGTCGCCATGCTCGAAGACCACAACATCATGAGTGCGCAACTGGTGGTTGAGCGTTGCCGTGAAGGCAGTGATCGCCAACTTGTGCAAACACTCGCCACGATAAGAACCCTGACAGACCTGGGTGTTATACCTCTACTTATTCATAACGAGCTGACATGGGTAACAGGTCGGTCCGAGGATAGGCAGTGGGACATTGCTGAGTGTCTCGCCGATAAACTGCGAGCCACTATTGAAGCGCCAAAAAAGGAGCAGGAGCCGGTCATGGAAAGCGAGCGCATTATTGCCTGAGTGAAACCAGGCTCGATTAATTGGAGAACTATAAAACAATAATGCGATGCCTTTGTGCATCCAGAACTTCACAGCCTGCCTAATAAAAAAAAACGGTGAATCGAATGACAAAGATACAAACAACCATTGAGACCGGAGGACAGGCCGGCTCGTCGCTTGCCCCTGGATTGAAACAGCGGCATGTCACGATGTTATCTATCGCGGGCGTCATCGGCGCGGGGCTTTTTGTCGGGTCGGGCCATGCCATTGCGGCTGCAGGGCCTGCGGTGCTGCTCTCCTATCTGGCTGCTGGCACCCTTGTCGTGCTGGTGATGAGAATGCTCGGAGAGATGGCCGTTGCATCGCCGGATACAGGTTCTTTTTCCACTTATGCAAACCGGGCCATCGGACCCTGGGCGGGATTTACCATCGGCTGGCTCTACTGGTGGTTCTGGGTGCTGGTGATTCCCCTTGAAGCCATTGCTGCTGCAGCGATATTGCACGGCTGGTTCCCTGGCATCGATACGTGGGTATTTGCGCTATCCATCACCTGCGGGCTGACCCTGACCAACTTTTACAGTGTGGCTCGTTACGGTGAGTTCGAGTTCTGGTTCGCCCTGGCGAAAGTGCTGGCGATCATCGCGTTCATCGTGGTTTGCGCTATCGCACTGGTGGGTGGTTTCCCTGATCGTACGGTCAGCGGAATCGGTACGCTGATCAACAACAACGGCGGCTTCGCGCCAAACGGATATGCCCCGGTATTGGGAGCGTTGCTCACGACGATGTTCAGCTTCATGGGCACCGAAATCGTCACCATCGCGGCAGCGGAATCCCATAACCCCAGCAAGCAGATCGCGCGCGCCACCAACTCGGTAATCTGGCGTATCGGTCTGTTCTACATCGTCTCGATCTTCATGATTGTGTCGATTGTCCCGTGGAATGATCCAGCTCTCGCTGTCGTGGGCTCGTACCAGCGAGCGCTGGAGTATCTCTCCATTCCGAACGCGAAGTTCATTGTCGATATCGTGGTATTGGTTGCTGTTGCCAGCTGTCTGAACTCCGCTATCTACACCGCGTCGCGGATGCTGTTTTCCTTGGCCAAGCGGGGAGAGGCGCCGGCGTTCCTGAAGGCGACGACACTTGCCAAGGTGCCGCGTCAGGCCGTCATGGCAAGCACCGCCATTGGCTGCGTCACTACGATCATCAATTACTTCGCACCGGAGCGCCTGTTCTCATTCCTGCTGGCCACCTCCGGCGCGGTTGCGCTGCTGGTTTACCTGGTCATTGCGATCTCCCAGTTGCGCATGCGCAAGAAGTTGATGGCTCATGGGCACCGCATCAGTTTCAGAATGTGGCTGTACCCAGGGCTGACCTGGGCAGTCATCGTGTTCATCGTCGGCGCGTTGGGTGTGATGCTCTCGTTGCCGGCGCATCAGGGCGAAGTCCTTGCCACCGCCGGGTTGGCAGCCCTGGTGGTGATTACCGGTCTGGTCGTCAAACGACGCAGTCCATCCCAACCCTGGGTGCCTGACCTGGTCGTCCAGGAAGCACGTCGCTAACGTCGCGGTTGCATGAAAAAGCCCAGGCCGGCGAGCGGTCTGGGCTTTTTGTGTGTGTGGCTGTCGCGCTGCGCTGTTCAGTTACAGTACGCGAGCGGCCGTCTTCTCGATGGCATGTTTCAAGATCTCGATGAGGGTATCGATATCGGCCGTGGTGTAGTTCAACGACGGTGCAAACCCGAGGATGTCGTCGGAAAAGGCTCTGAACACCAATCCCTCGGCAAACGCATGTTTGAGCACTTGCTGTCCGAACTGCAAGGAGGCTTGCGGCTTTGATCGGGTCTGTTTGTCAGTCACGAATTCCAAGGCGGCCAGCATGCCACGGCCACGCACCTCACCGACGCAAGCCAGTGACTCCAGTTGCTTGAGCTTGCGTTGAAAGTAAGCGCCTACCTCCTGGCCATTCTGCAGGAGGCCACCTTCCAGATAGAGGTCAAGTGTTGCGTTCGCGATCGCAGCACTGACCGGGTGCCCTGCGTAGGTTTGCCCATGGCCCAAGGCTGTTCCGTCACTGCCGGCTGCGGCGATGGCGGCGTAGATTTCCTCGGAAATCAAGGTTGCACCCATAGGGGCGTAACCGGAGGTCAGGCCTTTGGCAAGCGTCATCAAATCCGGGCTCACTCCTTCCGATTCACAGGCGAACATCGGACCAGTACGCCCGAACCCAGTGATCACCTCGTCGACGATCAGTAAAATACCCAAGCGATCACACGCGTCACGCATCGCCTTTAAAAAACCGTTCGGTGGAACGATTACCCCACCCGAGCCTTGAATGGGTTCGCAGATGAATGCAGCAACGTTCTGCGCGCCGATTTCAGCGACTTTGTCTTCCAGTGCCTTGACCGTGCTGTGCAGCACCTGGTGTTCATCAGGGCCCTCTGGATGCCGATAGGTGTAAGGGGAGGGAATGTGGTGCTGTTCACGGGTGGGCACATCGAAATAGCGGTGAAACAAGGGTAACGCGGTTAATCCGCTGCCATTGGACGACGTGCCGTGGTAGCCGCGCTGCAGCCCTATGAACTGCTTCTTTTGCGGCCGCCCGGTGGCGTTGAAGTAGTAGCGAACCAGGCGAATAGCGGTGTCGACTGCATCCGATCCACCTTGGCCGAACACCACTCGATCCAGACCTTTAGGCGCTATCGCTGCCAGCCGGGCTGCGAGCTGTATCGCCGGCTCGCTGGCGAAGTGAAAATAACCGGTGGCATAGGGCAGCGTTTCCAACTGACGCTGGGCCGCCCGCACAATGGATTGCTGCCCATAACCGGCATTCACACACCACAGACCGGAGAAGGCATCCTGAACACGTTTGCCATGAATATCGGTGAGATGGATACCCTCGGCGGACTTCCAGATACGGGGCCCCATCGCTTCATGTTCCAGTAAGGCGGTGACAGGGTGAACCCAGTGACGATCCTGGCGCAGCAGGCGATCTACGTCGTGCATATAAACTCCAATGACTATCGAGTCGTTTAACGGATGGATGGCATCAAACAAACTGTGCGCGGGGTTTCAGGCGGGACTTGAACCCGCACCGCGTAACGGGCAGGAAACCGCTGAAGGAGGGGGAGGGCGCGAATGACGGCTTTATCGGACAGAGGCCTGCCATTACCGACCGCGTGGCAAGGCGGTCGATAATGCGCCCGTTAGGGGCGAAGGATCAGTCCAGCCCGCCTTGGCAGGTGTATTTGATATGCATGTACTCTTCCAGACCGTGGGTGGAGCCTTCGCGGCCATAACCTGAATCTTTCACGCCACCAAAGGGGGCCGCTTCGGCCGCCAGGGCGCCCTCGTTGATCCCTACGATGCCGCACTCGAGTGCTTCGGCCACCCGGGTGACCCTGCGCAGGTCAGTCGTGTAGAAGTAAGAGGCGAGGCCGAAAGGGGAGTCGTTGGCCCACAACAGCACTTCAGCCTCGGTGGTGAACCGCGTGACCGGCGCGACCGGACCGAATGTTTCTTCCAGGAAGCACCTTGAGGCCTTATCCACATCGACCAAAACGGTAGGTGCGTAGTAGGTGTCACTCACGCACTCTTTCGACTGGATGCGTTTACCACCGGTCGCCACGCGCGCGCCGCGACTGACGGCATCAGCCACGTGACTTTCAATCTTTTCGATGGCCTTGGCATTGATCATCGGGCCAATCTGCGAGGCCGGGTTGGTCGCAGGGCCAACAACCAGCGCTGCAACACGTGCAGTCAGCTTGTCTACGAATTCATCGTAAACGCCGTCCTGCACATAAATGCGATTGGGGCACACACAGGTCTGGCCGCCGTTTCGGAACTTCGCGACCATCAAGCCTTCGATCGCGTCATCAATCGCGGCATCGTCGAAGACGATGAAAGGGGCATTACCGCCCAATTCCAATGACAGCTTTTTAAGCGTATCGGCAGACGCCCGCGCCAGGTGCTTACCGACGGGGGTGGATCCGGTAAAGGTAATCTTGCGAACCCTGGGGTCATTCAACCATACATCCGCGACGCTCCTGGATCTGGAGGTCACAACGATGTTCAAGACGCCGGGAGGAACGCCGGCCAGTTCGGCCAGCTTGACCAGGGCCAGGGACGTCAGAGGCGTTTCTGCCGCCGGTTTGCACACCACCGTACAGCCTGCCGCCAGGGCGGGCGCGATTTTACGGGCAATCATCGCCGCCGGGAAATTCCAGGGGGTAATCGCCGCGATGACACCCACGGCTTCTTTATGTGCAGCCATACGCCGTCCGGTGGCTGGAGACGGAATGATCTCTCCGTTGGCACGCGTCGCTTCCTCAGCGAACCACTCAACGTAACTGGCCGCATAAGCCACTTCCCCTACACCTTCTGCCAGGGGTTTGCCCTGTTCCGAGGAAATGATTTTTCCCAGGTCCTGGGCATTGGCCAGGATCAGGTCGTTCCAGCGCTTGAGAATGTTGGCGCGTTGTTTTGCCGGTACCTTTTTCCAATGGGTGAAAGCCGCCGCCGCAGCGTCAACCGCGGCCTTGGCATCCACCTCATCACTGTCGGGGACGGTGGCATAGACCTCGCCAGTGGCCGGGTTGAGCACCGGCAGGATACGTTTGCTCCGGGCATCGCACCATGTGCCATCGATGAAGTTCATCTGGCGCAATAGTTCGGTGTTTTCAATGACGAAAGACATGCTACCTCCATAATAATAATGACTGTTCAAGCGCGCTGTACCGCGTGCTTGAACGGGCGCGAACGTGTCGCTAGGGCGCCGGCCGCCCATTGCGGATGCACCAGTTTTCACGGGGTGATTCAATTAAACCGATAAAAATATCAATCTCGTGTATGCCTAAGGCACCGAGGCGTTTGATGATCTCTTGGTAAAGCATTTGTTTGGCGACATCTGTTCGCCCCGAAAACAATTGGATCGTAATAAGAATGAAGTTTTCTGAACTGTCCGGTGGTGTAAAAAACCACTTGGGATTGTGCTCTACATATCGCAGCTGCCGATCTGATGCGGGCACATTGAATGCATTCAACTGCGCCTCGTAGACCGCCTGCAGCAGTTGCTCTATTTCATCATCGGTTCGTTTGCGACAGGTTTCGATCAAGGCTAATGGCATGGTAAACCTCCAGGTCGACTCATCTGTAGAGTAGAGAGCGCGGTAAATTCGAACTACAAATACGGCATAGGAAAAACCGGCAGTTCTCTCCTATGACAGGCAGTAGGGTCGGTGTTTATTGATAGAGCATCGCGCTGATGTCCAGGTCTGGCGTGCGGCCCGCGATCAGATCGGCCGTCACCTTCCCGCTGCCGCAGGACATGGTCCATCCTTGAGAACCGTGGCCGGTATTGAGGAACAGGTTGGTGATTTGGGTTGCGCCAAATAGCGGGTTGCCGTCCGGTGTAGCGGGGCGCAGGCCGCACCACAGTTCAGCCTTGGAGTAATCGCCAATGGTGGGGAACAGGTCTTTCGCGGCCTGGGTCATGTAGCGAAAGTCGTCGCGTGAAATACTCATGTCATAGCCGGTGAATTCCGCCGTTGCGGTCAGGCGCAAGCGATCTCCCAGCACGGAATATGCCAACAGATTGTCCTCGTCCAGCCCGCCCATCGTCGGGGCTTCATCAGGCCGTTCGATAGGGACGGTCATGGAGTAGCCTTTGACCGGAAACACATCGATTTTTACCCCATGGTTGCGCAGTAGAATCGATGAGTAAGACCCCATGGCAACGACAATAGCGTCTGCAGCGATCAACCCTTTAGATGTGCTGACGGCGCGCACTTTTCGGTTGTCGATATCCAGGCCCAGCACTTGGGTGTTGAACATGAACTTGACCCCGCGCTCGGCACACACTCGCGCCAGTTCGGCGGTGAACAGCCGAGCGTCGCCCGTTCCGTCAGACGGTACGTAAACGCCTCCCACCAGTTTATCGGCGACAGGTTTGAGTGCGGGCTCAAGCTCTGCGACACGTGCTCCGGACACCACTTCAATGTTCAATCCGGCTTGCTCCAGGACGCGCATCTGGCGCAAACCTTCTTCCATCGAATGTTGCGTCCGATAGACATAAAGAAGGCCTTTGTCGACGTGATGGAACTGGATTTGGGTATCGTTCACCACCTCCTTCATGACCTCCTGAGAATAGGACGCCAATCTCAGGCGGGTGGCTGCGTGTTTGTCTGCTCGCGCTCTTGGGCATTCGCAGAGAAACTTGATGAGCCACGACCACATTCTTGGGTCTATCTTGGGTGCAATGCGCAATGCCTGGTCATTTCGAAAAAATGATTTCATCATGATGCGTGGCGCTGCAGGACTTGCCCACGGGTAAGAGTGGCCCTGGCAAAGCAGGCTTCCGTTTGCAAAGCTTGTTTCCATAGCCGGCGCGGACTGGCGATCAATCACCGTGACGTCATGACCATCCCGAGCCAAATAGTAGGCTGAAGGAATCCCGGCAAGACCTGCACCCAGCACCAACACTTTCATAATCAAACCCTTTGAATGTTTACGTCGTTATCGTTTGGCCGTGACGAACAGGCCATGGCTTATTGCGCGCATTACCGGGTATAAACCACACACTTCAATGCCCTTTGATTATGCGCATCTGCTTATTATTTTTTATTCGAAACATCATTCGCGACGATGCAAAATCGCTTTTAAACCCAGCATTAAAGTTATTTTTTTGACGTGGCCGGCTTAGTCTGTAGTGACTTTTAAAGGAGGTCACTTCATGAGCGCTGTATTTATTGACTGTACGCCTGAGCTTAACGTCCTGTTTGAGGCTGGCCGCCTGGTCATCCCGCAAGACACTTATATACATGTCGGCGATCCGACTGCCGTGGATGTCATTGCGTTGTGCCAAACCGCCCAGGTCATGTTGGTCGAACACACGGCCATTACGGCACAGACCCTGGCCGCATGCCCGCATCTGAAAGCCATCGTTTTCATGGGCACCGGAGCGGGTGCATACCTTCCTCTGGAATGGGCAAAGGCTAACAATATTGCCGTGAGTACCACGCCCGGTTATGGCAGTACGGCGGTGGCGGAACATGCCATGGCGCTGACGTTTGCCGCGGCCCGGAAGTTGGGGCCAATGGTCAAGGACATCGTTCGCGGCGTATGGCTGCCACGGGGCGGCATGCAACTTAAAGGTCGCAAGGTTGCGGTGATCGGTTTCGGAGAGGTCGGTCGCTGCTATGCCGAAATGGCCTCAGCACTGGGCATGTGCGTTTCAGCGTGGAATCGTACGCCGGTCGATACGGCGTATTTTGAGGCGGATATAGAGCGGGTGCTTGCCGGGGCAGAGGTGGTTTCACTGCACTTGGCGCTTAATGACGATACCGCCGGCTTTCTCAATGCTTCGGGACTGCGCCTGCTTAGCCCTGGAGCGCTGGTAATCAACACCGCTCGCGCCGGGTTGATCGACCAGGATGATCTTGCCCAGGCGCTGCAGTCAGGCCAGGTCGGGCACGCCGCGCTTGACGTGTTCTGGCAGGAGCCGATTGAGGCGAATGACCCGTGGTGTGATGCGCAGAATGTAACGTTGACCCCGCACGCCGCGTACATGACCGAAGAGGCCTACATCGAACTGTGGAAGCGCACGTTGAAGGCGATGGACGCTCACATGCCCCGGTAGGGTGAAAAGGCATTTACGGGTTACAGAAGTGCCTGTAAATCGACGCCCTCTCTTCGAAATACTGTCTTGGTCACAAAGAACGTGTGGAATCGCGCAACGCCGCATTCGCTTTGTAATAGCTCATCCATGATGGCTTGATATTCAACAACGCTTTTGCAGATGAGCTTCAACACATAATCTATTTTCCCTGTCACCATGTAACATTCCTGCACGTCGGGATACTTGCAAATGGCGGCTTCGAATCGCTGAAAGCTCTCTTTACGATGCTGGTCCAGTTCGATCTCGGAATAGATAGTCAGTGAGTCCGCGATCTTGGCGATGTTCAAGGTTGCGGAATATCTCAAGATGTAGCCACTTTTCTCAAGGCGTTTGACTCTGATGTAGCAAGGGCTCGGTGAAAGGTTGACTCTTTCCGCAAGGGCCGCGTTGGTCAGCGAACTGTCCTTTTGCAGCTGGGCAAGAATGCAAATATCTATGCGGTCAAGCCTGGTCAGGTCATGCATCTCCATTCGCCTCTCTGGTGAGCGCCACACTCGGCGCATGACGGGGTGTCGATGCTGCAATGCAAAAGTCGCCAACCGAGGCGACTTATGCTGATTCACTACTGCTTCGAAGAGAGCGATGAATCAAGTACTGGCTTCCAGCGCCAGCTCAAATATAGTCAATGCGTCCGCGACATCACTCTCGGAGGTGTTGAGTGGGCATAGAAAGCGCACAATGTTTCGGTGGACGCCGCATTTGATCAGCAGCAGCCCACGCGACCGCGCCTGCTCGATCACTTTCTGTGCGATGTCGCTATCGGGCGCTTTGGTGTCTTCGTCAACGACAAACTCAACCGCGGCCATCGCGCCGAGGGTGCGCACATCGCCAATCTGCGGATGGCGATTCTTTAAACGTTCGAAGCCAGTCATCAACTGCCGGCCAATACCTTGGCTGCGCTCCAGAAGATTCTCGCTGGCGAAAATGGACAGGACCGCAAGGCCAGCCGCACATCCTAACGGATTACCGCCGTAGGTACCGCCCAAGCCGCCAGGTGCAGGGGCATCCATGATGTCTGCTTTACCCACGACCCCGGACAAAGGAATACCGCCCGCCAGGCTTTTTGCAACCGTGATCAGGTCGGGCTGGATGCCTGAATGCTCAAACCCGAACATCTTGCCGGTGCGGCCAAAACCCGTTTGAATTTCATCACAGATGAGCACAATGCCGTGACGTGTAGTCAGTTCCCGCAGCGCTTGCATGAACGCCGGTGGGGCCGCCACGAAACCGCCGTCGCCGAGCACCGGTTCAATAATGATAGCTGCCACGCGCTCAGGCAAAATCTGAGTGTCGAAAATGTCCTGAAGTGAGGCAAGTGCCTGTTCGGTCGTAACGCCGCGGTACTCATTGGGGTAAGTCGCGTGATGGATGTCAGGTGCGAAAGGGCCGAAATTCTGTTTGTACGGTTGGCTGAACCCGGTCAGCGAGATCCCCAGAAGCGTACGGCCGTGGAAGCCACCGCGAAAGGCAATAACCCCGGAGCGCCGGGTGTGGCTGCGGGCGATTTTGATGGCGTTTTCCACGGCTTCAGCACCCGTCGTCAGGAACACGGACTTATAGGGCTCGCCAGCGCCTATCAATGCGTTCAGCTTGCCTGCCAACTCGACATATGGTTCATAAGCGCCCACCTGAAAGCAGACGTGGGTAAAGCTGTCGATTTGCTTCTTGATGGCATCGACGACGGCGGGGTGATTATGACCGACGTTCAAAACGCCAATCCCTCCCACGAAATCCAGGTATTTCTTGCCATCGGTATCCCAGACATAGCTGCCGGCTGCACGGCTGATAATGATCGGATGGGCAGATGCTACGCCGCGAGAGACGTTAGTTTCTCGTGCTGCCAGAACAGGGCTCGAATTAATATCACTCATTCCAAAAACTCCGTTAATTGTTCAACTCGCACAGGTAGCGCCTGCCGCTAGTTATAAGGTGGCGCCGTTGATACAAATAGCCGGCGCTGGGTAATAAGCGACGGCACTCCTTTAGTTCGCGCAGTACGGCGATCTAAAAAAAAGAAAAAATAAATAAAATGCGTAGGGGCCAGTGAGGCGGTAGTGGGCGATTTAGTTGATGCCACGTTTACGTGGCATCCGCCGAGTGCGCTCGACTATCAGCCCACCAGTTTCTTATGGGCTTCGACCATGTCCGCCATGCTGATAAAGCGGAAGTCATACTTGGCTTCGGTGGCCGGTACATGAGTCGCACCGAAACCTTCCTTGCCATGGCGGCGATGAATCCACGCCCCCGCCAATCCGGCAGCTTTGCCTGGAACATGGTCGTGGTACAGGCTTTCAGCGGTGTGCAGAACGTCGCTTTTCGCGATGCCGGCCTTGGCTAACAGGTCGATCATGTAAGTGAAGTTGTTCGGGTTTGGTTTGTAGGAACCTACATCCTGAGCCGTCACGATATGATCGAATTCAACCCCTAGCTTCGCTTCGCTGAACTTGAATTCAGTGCGGTCGATGTTGGAAAGAATAACCAGCTTGTAATGCTGTTTCAGGTAACGCAGGGCTTCTGCCGAGTCAGGGAATGTAGGCCAGTCCTTGACTGACGTTGCGAACGCTTCGCGTTCGGCGGCGATGGGCTCAAGCGCCCACTCCGTGGCAATGCGGTCATACACCGCAGCGAGAATGACGGGGTACAGAGCGCCAGGTGTCAGGGTCTGCTGTGGTGACTCATGACGGCCAAATACCTGCAGAATCTGCTCGCGATCGAGCCCTTTGCCGCTGCGATCGGCCAAAGGCTGAAGGCCGTTTACAATGCCGGTCTCCCAGTCGATCAGGGTGCCGTAGCAATCGAACGACAGTGTAGTGAAATCAGTAAGTTTCATTGCATTTCCTCTCAATATAGCCATCGGTATGACGTAGCGTTTTATAGGTCGATGCCATTCGGCGTCGGTGTGCCGTTAAAATACTTTTTGTCCCGGCGTGACGGCGCGTTCCGGTTTAAGAAATACGACGTCGCCGGGCGCTGTTTCTGCCCCGAGCATGAGTACTTCCGAGGCAAAGCCTGCGATGTTTCGCGTCCCCAGATTAACCACGCAAACAACATATTCACCCACGAGTTCCGCCGCCGAATAAAGTCGGGTGTATTGCGCACTGGTGGTTTTTACACCTAATTCACCCATGTCGATCCAGAACTTATAGGCCGGTTTCTTTGCTTTATCGTTTACTTCAACTCTGATCACTTGGCCGATTCGTATGTCGACACTGGAAAATGCTTCGTATGGCGTCATACATCACTCCTGACAGTTAATTGTGAGTCTGCACGGATTTCATACCGCACCGGCTCCCCGCTGTTGGCCTTTGTTACGTTTCACAATCATAGGAACTGTCAAATGGCCAATCCACCTACAAAAGGCAGCAGGTAAGTGAAGGTTTATCCTGCTTTATGCATGAAGAAGATGGGTTTTCAGGTTCAGTGTCTGTTGGCCTGCCGTTCAGGTCGCCGGCAGGCAGTGTCAGGCAACGGTCATCGGCACGCGCAGGGGTGATGAAGCAGGTTGAATGGCGGAAAAAGTAGGATGTTCTATTGGTTCTGTCCTATTCTGAGTAGGTGTTACTGCGGCTTTGGGCGGTTTAAAGTGAAATGCCCGATACACCAGTAATCGTGCTGTTGCCGCACCTCAGTCGACCCTCCACTCGTGGACACGTAATGAAACTATCTACCGCACTAGAGCAGACCATCCTGCGGCAAGCCACCGTAGTGGCCGGAGCCAATGGGTTGGATCGGCAAATTGCCTGGGTTCATATTATCGATCACCCCGATATCACCCAATGGTTGAAAGTCGGGGACGTGCTGCTCACGACGGGCTACAACTGGCCTCGGGATGATGAGGAGAGCCGGGTGCTGGTGCGAACACTCAATGATTTGGGGCTCGCTGGTGTAGTGCTTGCGGTGCCGCATTTTCGCGAACATTTTTCCGAAGCCACCATCGCGCAAGCGGAGCAGTGCAATTTCCCCCTGTTGGAGTTGCCGTGGGAGGTGCCTTTCAGCGAAATCACCCAAGAGATCCTGGCCAAGATCATCAACCTGCAAACCGAGATCATTCAGCGCTCGGATTTGATCCATCGCAAGTTGACCCGGGCCGCCATCGAAGCCGATAACCTCGATAGTCTGGGCAGTGCGCTGGCCAGCGCCCTGGAGATGTCCGCGCTGGTGGTCTCGGCGTCGGGGGATATTTTGAGCGAGCATGATATCGATACGAACGAGCAGTTCGAGCGCGACCTGATTGCAAAATTCATCGCCGAACGTCCCCTGGAACATCGCTTCGATGAATCGCAGACGTTGTCGATCAACCTGTCGGATACCCGGCCGCGGTTCAGGCTTGGCTGCGCGATATGGCTGCAGGGAGAGGTTGCTGGCATCGTTTGGCTGGAAAGCGCCAAGGACCAATTCGAAGAACTGCATTCCCGAGCGCTTGAACACTCTGCGGTGATTGCGGCGCTTCATCTTTCCCATCAGCGAGAGTTGCTGGATCAGGAGACGCGGCTGGGGCATGCACTGGTTGCGGGACTGCTGGAGGGCAAATTCCCGGAAACGCCGAGCGCTATCGAGAGAGCACTGGTATCGGGATGGAGTGAAACCCGCGATTACAGGATCTGCCTGGTGCTGTTGGACGAACCTATCCCGCTCAGCCTGGAAGGCTTCAAGCGGCGCAAGGAAAAAACCGCGCGCATTTTCAACTTAATGATTTCAAGCAGTGTTTCTCCGTTGATTTCAGTGTCGCTGAACCAGATCAGCTTCATCATCCCGGCGACGCTTGCACCCGAGACGATCTGGAGGCAGTTACGTCACGAAGGGGGGGCGATGGCTGTCAGCCGGGTGCATCGAGGCGTTTCAGGCATGGCGCAAGGAGCTGAAGATGTAGCGGCGTTAGTGCCCCTATTGCGACCAGGACGTCTTCATGTCTTCAACGAGGTTCTGTTTCCCCGGGCCTTGATGGGCGATAAAAAAGCCAGGGGGATGCTGCTTCAGCGTTTGATCGAACCGCTGGCCAACCGAAAGAACGGCACCATGCTTCTGGAGACGGTATGCGCATTATCCAGCGAAGGCTTTCAACTGGCCAACACTGCCAAAGTGCTGGAGGTGCATATCAGTACCTTGCGATACCGTTTAGCCCGCATTGAGAAACTGTTGGACATCTCGCTGGAAAATCCGGAGTCGCGGTTTCAAATTCAAGTCGCTGCAGAAATGTATCGCTTGGAGCATGACGAGTGAGAAACCGCATCGGTTCGGTATCGAGAAAGGGCAGTCATTCACCCTGGGCCTCGTTTCCTATGAGACGTTTGACGCTTGGCCATGACGCTTTTACTCGCTGCATGACAGGGGATCAGACAATCACGCTGTCTGTCTTTTCCGAGATCAGTTTTTTATGGCTCTCAACCATTTTTGCCAAGCTGATAAAACGAAAATTATAGGTGGCTTCAGTGGCGGGTACATGAATCGCGCCAAAGCCTTCTTTGCCGTGGCGACGATGGATCCATGAGCTCGCAAGTCCAGCCGCGTTGGCCGGTACGTGGTCGTGATACAGGCTTTCGGCGACGTGAAGAATGGATTTTTTTTCAAACCCCATTTTCCCCAGGGCGTCCGTCAAGTAAGCAAAGTTTTTAGGGTCCGGTTTATAGGAACCGACGTCTTGAGCTGTTACGACGCAGTCGAATTCAACGCCCAGTTTCTCTTTACTGAACTCAAATTCACCGCGGTCAATGTTGGATAAGATGGCAAGCTTATGGTACTGCTTGAAGTAGTTGAGCGCCTTGATCGAATCGGGAAACGGTGGCCAGTGCTGGACGGACGTTCCGAACGCCTCGCGCTCTTGTTCATTGATCTCGACTTTCCATTCTTTCGCAATACGGTCGTACACTTTGCGCAAAATATCTGAATACAGTGCCGTCGGCGTGGCTTTTTGCTGCGGGGACTCGTGCCGACCGAACACCTCAAGAATTTGATCGCGAGTAAGGGTTTTTCCCGAGCGTAGTACCAGCGGCTTCAGTGCATTGAATATGCCACTTTCCCAATCGATCAGTGTGCCGTAGCAGTCGAAGCTAAGGACCTCGAAATCTGTCAGTTTCATGCTCTACCTCTCATTTTTAGGCAGTGGGAACGGTCTTTGGCCAGCCTCATCCTGAAGTTGGTGCCATCTCAACAAAGCCCCCTCTGGCCGAGCATACCCTGTCAGTTGGCTCACATCATCTGGTGCACAGCTGCGCGTGAGGGCTGCCTACGCTGCACGCGCCCCGGACCGGCATTTGCTGTGCCTTCAGGCCGGCCGCTTGTCTTTCTTTTGCACGGACCTTGATCCCGGCCTTGCGCAAAAAACACATAACCCAGCAAGTCTTGAGACTCATATGCGCACCCTCACTTCGATGGTGGTTGTCGTTGAACGGGCAAAGGTACTAGCGGGTCATGATAACGCTGCGTGTTTGAAGGTATTACCTAGAAATAATAGGAAAATAGAGCGATTTTTTCCCTTGTCTCGCGTGATTATGGCGTGCGCTCGCTACCCGATTTACCTGACGCCAGGCGCTCGGTGCCTGGATTGAACAGCGACACGTAAAGCACAGGGATCAACCCCAGAGTCACCAATGTTCCCAGCGCGAGCCCGCCCATCAGCGTGATCGCCATGCCTTCCCACAGTGGCCCGGCAAACAGCATCAGCGGGATCAGCCCGATGATGCAGGTCAACTTGGTCATGACGATAGGGCGCAGGCGTTTCACGGCCGCGTTCACCACCGCCTCATACACCGGCAGGCCAGCGTGGATTTCCGCCTCGATTCGTTCCAGCAGCAACACGGCGTTGTTGACGATGATCCCCGCCAAGGATAACAGGCCAAACGTGGCCATGAAGCCAAACGGGTAGCCGGTGATCAACAGCGCGACCGCAACGCCAATCAATACAAAGGGGATTGCTGAGACCACGATCAGCAGCTTGCGGAACGAATTGAATTGCCAGACGAACAACAGCAGCATGGCGATCAATGCGTGGGGCAGGTACTGCAACAGCGCCTGGTTGGCGTCTGCCGAGTCTTCGATTTCGCCGCCCAACTCGATGCGGTAGCCCGGCGGTAAGGCCAGCGCAGCCACCTGTGGCGCCAGTTGCTCGACAATGGAGGTCGCAGTCAGCGAAGGGTTGTGCCCGACCACGGTGATGCTGCGTTCCTGATTGCGGCGGATCAGTGTGGAGGGTTCACTGGACGCGACGATGTGTGCAATGGCCATCAGCGGCAAAGGCGTCGAGCCGTCGGCCGGATAGACCAGAATGCCGCGCAGATCCGGCGAGTCGTGGTTGGTCGCAGCGGGTTCGCGCACCACCAGGGGTACGCGGGTTTCGTTATCCTGCAGCGACGATACCTGGATGCCGCCGAAGTGCAGTTGCAAGGCCTGGGCAATGGCCTGGGTGTCCACCCCGGCACGGCGCGCTCGGTGCTGATCGACCTCGACGGTATAGCGCGCCAGGCGTGTGCTCCAGTCATCGCGCACATCCAGCGTGCCCGGCACGTTACGCAGAGCCTTCTCAATCTGGCCGGCCAGCGAGCGCAGTAGGTTCTCGTCCGGGCCAATCACACGATAAATGGCGACACCGGCCTCGGTGGTTCCCAGGGAAAACCGTTTGGGCTCGGCGCGCAGCTCAGGGTGTTGTTTGAGCAGATAGCGACGCATATTGCCCATGACCGCTTCGATATCCGTCCCCGCCTTGACGCTGACGGTGAAGTAAGCGGTTTCCGGTGCCGGCAACGGCGGGTTGAGGCCCAGCACGATACGCGGCCCGCCATCGCCCACGTAGCCGATGCTGTCGACCACCTGCGGTTCCTTGCTCAGCCACAGGCTGATTTCGCGCACGCTTTGCAAGGTACTGCGCGAGCCGCTGCCGGGCTCCAGGGCGATGGGCACCTGAAACTGCAACCGGTCCGACTGGGGCAGAAAGTCGTAGGGCACACGCATCAGTTCGAAGAGGGCGGCGGCCAGTAGCACCAGCATGGCCATCAGAAACAGCGTCTTGTGTTGAAGCACCCGGCAGATGATGGCCCGATAACCACGGTAAAAACTGCTGTTGTAGTTGCCCTCTGACGCTTCGCTGGGCGCAGCCTTGGCGAAATACAGGCACAGCAGGGGCGTAACCGTGATGCTCAGTAACCACGAGCCGAGCAGGGTAAGTGCCAGCACGATGGCCAATGAGCGCAGGTATTCATTGGTGCTGGTCTGGCCAAGAAAGAACGGCGAGAAGGCCAGCACGATCACCAGCGATGAGGTCAACAACGGTATTGCCAGGGTGCGTCCGGCTTCTTCGCAGGCCTGGCGCCGTTCCTCACCGGCCTGCAACCGGCGTTCGATGTCCTCGGCAATCACAATACCGTTGTCCACCAGCAAGCCGAGTGCGAGGATGATCGCGGCGATCGACACGGTTTGCAGCTCCACCCCCAGCATGCGCATGGCGATCAATGTACCCAGAATGGTCAGCGGTACGATGGCACCCACCACCAGCCCGGTGCGCCACCCCAGGAACAGCATGACCACGGCCATTACAATGACCACTGTCTCAATCATCACATGCTTCATTTTGGCCATTTGCTGATCGACCACATCGGCTTGAAACGTCACCATATGCGCCGAAAAGCCTAGCGGCAGTTGCTGTTCCAGCTGCGCCAAACGGGCGCGCAAGGCTGCGCCGAACTGATGAATGTTCTGCCCGGCAGCCATGGACACCGCCAGCACCACCGCGTCCTGGCCCTGGTAAACCGCGGCGGTCTGGGGTGGATCGGCGGCCATCACCGACACCTGCGCTATGGCACCTAGAGGTACGCTTTGCGCGCCGCCACTCGAATCAGGCAGTTGGATGGGCAACTCGCGCAGTTGATCCACACTGAGCAGTTCGCCGGTCACGGTGAGGGTGGTGATCTGTCCGCCAATGTTGGCGACGCCAGCTGGCGCCAGGACATTCTGTTGCTGCAATTGCTGGAACAGTTGTTGGGGAGACAAACCCAGGCCCGCCAGGCGCTGCGGGTTGAAATCAATCGAAAGCTGCTGGTCTTGGATACCGTGCAAGGTGACCTGGCCAATGCCGGGTATTCCCCCCAATTGATCGCGCAGGCGCTTCAACGGCCCGCGCATCTCGCTCATGCTGTAGCCCGGCGCGGTGACGGCAATGGAGGCGACAGCGACGCGCCCGAAATTGTCGTCGACAAACGGGCCTTGGGCGCCCGGCGGAAAGCCGGCACCCGCTTCGGCGACTTTATTGCGTACCTGTTGCCACAGCACCCCGAGGTCCTTGATTTCATCGCGAGCCGTTACCTGGATCACCACGCTGCCGGGGTGGATGGTGGTCACGATGTTTTTGATCTGCGACAGCTCGCGCAGTTTTTCTTCCGTTGGACGCGCCAGCAGTTCTTCGGCACGTTCGCTGGGCAGCCCGGGGTACTGAATACTCACCAGTGCGTCGCGGATGGTCACCGAGGGTTCCTCCTGGGTCGGGAAGCTCAGGAACGTTGCCACGCCTGCCAGCAGAATCAGCAGGGCGGTGAACAGCGTCAGGCGGCTCGCACCCAAGGCGTGACGGGTCAGGTTGATCATTCGGATGTGCTCAAACGGCTGGAGGGCGAGAGCAGGTTGACGGGCTGGCCGTCAGTGAGAAACGCGACGCCCGTGACGACCACTTGTTCGCCGCCCTTGAGGCCTTTGTCGATGGCGACACGGCCCTGGTCGATCAGGCCGATCGTGATATCACGTTGGGCGACCTTGCCCAGGGTTGGGTCATAGACGAATACCTGCACCTGACCGGCATCA
Organism: Pseudomonas sp. R5-89-07; assembly: GCF_003851685.1. Lineage (NCBI taxonomy): Bacteria > Pseudomonadati > Pseudomonadota > Gammaproteobacteria > Pseudomonadales > Pseudomonadaceae > Pseudomonas > Pseudomonas sp. R5-89-07. The sequence goes on from NZ_CP027727.1 coordinate 2,236,848, forward strand.
CCGCCCATGCGCAGGGCCTGGATCGGAATGGTCAGCGCGAGCGGAGCGGGGTCCGCCAATCGCACGTTGAGGCTTATGCCGCTGGGGAGCGCGAGGTCGTGGGCGTTCAGGTGAAAGCGTGCGCTTTGCAACAGACCGTTCTGCGCACGCGTCGACAAGCCTTCCAGTACCAGCGGCAGGGTGGAACCAGGCGCGGCCGGGTCGGCTGCGACGGCGTGGTCGCCAGGTTTGAGGCCGGCGGCCTGTTCCACCGGGATTTGCACGATGACCTGCAACGCGCCGCTGGCTTCCAGCTCCATCACCACTTGGCCTGCCGACAACTCGCTGTACAGCTGCGCGGGTCTTGCCACGACACGGCCGTCAAATGGCGCAATCAACTGGCCCTGGCGTTGATCGCGCCGCACCAGGTCCAGTGCCGCTTCATCGGCGGCCTGCTGCGCAACGGCCTGCTGCCAGGCTGCTTCGGCTTGTTCCACAGCGCTGGCCGCGACGCTGCCCTGGGCATACAGCTGTTGCTGGCGAACCTTGTTGCGCTTGCGCTCGCCGGCTTGTGCCACGCCAGCGAATAAAGTGGCCTGCGCCTGTTTCAAGCGTAACCGGACGGCGGCCGTGTCCAGGCTCGCCAGCACCTGGCCTTGTTTCACCGCATCGCCGACGTCGACATTCAACACCATCAATCGGCCCGCACCTTCAAAGGCCAGGGCAGCGCGTTGGCGTTGGCGAACCACACCCGTCAACGGCGCGGTGTCGGCCCCTGTGGCGTGCACGGTGGCGACTTTCACCGACCTTACGGCCGGCTCCGGCACAGCTTCCTCGCGCGAACAGGCCGCCACCATCAGGCAGACAACACCTAGCATCAGGGGATGGCCCCAGGGACGAAACAACTGAGCAAAACCCTGCATGCCGGACGCCTCGTTATCAGAAGGTGTAGTTGATGGCGAACATGCCCAGGCCGGCGCTCTCACGCCTGACCAGAGGGCTGTTGCGGGCCTGGTCGGCGTACTGGGTCAGCGTCAGGCTGGCGAGCGTCGACCAGTGCGCGTCCAGGCTGTGCTGCCAGTTCAAGGCGGCAGAGTAGGCGTAGATCCCGGCGTCGGCGTCGTATCGCCCGTAGAGCGAACGTTGGCTCTGTGCCTGGGTGACGCCGAAGAAGGTCTGGTTGTAGCGGCCATCACCGGCGTGAGCGTCGATGTCCAGGACCAGGGTGTCGCTGCCTGCGTGATACAGGATGCCTTCCAGGCCGAATCGGTAGCGGTTGCCGCGATGCTCGCCGGCCATGCGCAGTTCGGCTTCGCCGCTGACCGACAGCCAGTCAAGCAGTTGCTGGCTGAGGGTGAAGTCGGCGACGGTGGCGCCGTTGATATCGCCCATGCCGCTCAGTTCTCGATCTCCTGGGCGTGTCGTGCTGTCCTTTTCCTTGCGGCCCAGGTCGTAGTTGATTGCCGCGCTGGCGGCAAAGCCGCTGTCGGATTGAAACTGCACGCCGACGCCTCGGGTGGTGTCGGCAAACAGCACGCCGCGCTGGATGCTGAACATCGGCAGCACGAGGGCGCGGTAACGGTCGGCGCCCATGTAGCGCGGCGTGACGCCCATGCCGAGTCCCAGGGTTGCCGTGGTCTCGTCGGCCGCAGGGCTGGCATCGGCCGCCTGTGCGTTGGTCATGAGCGTGCAGCATGTAAGCAGGGCGGCGCCCCATAGCACGGCGCGGGTAGGGGGGGTGGTCAAGTTCATGGTGAAACCCTTTCTGCGGAGGAAAACAACGGTGCGCCGGACAGCGCGCGATACAGCGCCAGGCGGTTGAACAGCAATTGGTAGGTGGCCTTGCGTAATTCAGTGGCCGATTCAGCCAGGCGAATGGCAGCCGTCGGGTGCTCCGAACGTGCCGCCGCACCCGCGGCGATCTGCTGGTCGAGACGCTTGGCCTTTAATGCGGTCAACGCTGCCAGATCGATTTGCGTGGTGGCGTTGGCCAAGGCTTGTTGGCGTTGGCTCAACAGGTCGGCGATTTCGCGGAAGGCGTCCTGCACGGTCTTTTCGTATTGGGCGACAGCTGACTGTTGGCGCGCAGTGGCCAAATCAAGGTTGGCCTGGTTACGGCCACCGTCGAACAGCGGCAGGTTCAGTTGCGGTGTGAACAACCACGCGCCGCTGCCGGATGAGAACAAGCTGCTCAAGCGTGGGCTGGCTATGCCTGCACCGGTGCTCAAGGTGATCGAGGGGAAGAACGCCGCACGCGCGGCACCGATGTTGGCATTCGCTGCGCGCAGCGCTTCTTCAGATTGGCGCACATCGAACCGCTGCAACAGTCGCTGTGACGGCAGTTCGACCAGCCATGGCGGAGTGCCGAGGTCGACGGCGGGGATTTGTGTGGCCTGCGTCGTAGGGGCGACCTGATAACCGGTGACCCATGACAGCGCCTGCAATGCGCGCTCATGGTCGGCGCTTGCATCCTGCAATTGCTGGGTAGCTCGATGAACCTCCAAGCGTTGGGTATCGACCGTGTCCTGGGCTACCAGGCCTTCCTTTTGCTGGCCGATGAGCATGCTCAGCAGATGGTTTTGGTCGTCGGAAATGGACTGCGTGTCGGCCTGCACGCCTGCTTGCAAGCGCTCCTGCAAATACAAACGTGCCACTTCCACGATCAGCGCCTTGCGCGCGGCAAGGGCGCCGTAGTGCGTCGCGAGGTAGTCATGCTGCGCCGCGTCGGCCAGGCTGCGAACCCTGCCGAAAAAATCCAGCTCGAAGTCCGACACGCCCACGGAGGCCACCGCGATGTCCTGGCCATAACGCTCGTCGGCAGCCTTGTCGTGCAAGTGCTGGCGGTTGCGTTGCAGCCCCAGTGCCACGGTTGGCCAGCGATCGGCGCGGGAAATGCCGTACTGGGCGCGAGCCTGCTCGACACGCAATAACGCCAGGCGCAGGTCCCGATTGTATTGCAGGGCCTGATCAACCAACCGGGGTAGCTGCGCCGATGAATCCAGCCCGATCAGTAACTGTTTTTCTTCTTCGGTAAGCGCCTCTACCGCGTTGGTCATGGCCGATGGCGCGCCCGTTTCGGGGCCGCCGTGCAGGTTGTTCGGCACCGGCAGCGCGGGCGCCTGGTACGCCGGAGCCAGTGAGCAACCAGCCAACATGCCGACCAGCAGCAAAACCGCGCTTAGGCGTTCAGGCAGCTTGATAGGCTTGGACAGCGATGCAGTGGTCGGCATAGGATCGGTTCGCGAAAGTCAGGCGTAAGGCAATACTGGCAGCAGACTTTCAATAAACCGTTCGTGAATTATCAAGGTTTCATCAAGAGGCGTATTTGTGTCAGGGAAACGTATCCTTATCGTCGAAGACGATGCCGACAGTGCCAATATTCTGGAAGCCTATTTGCAGCGGGACGGCTTTGAGGTGGCGTTGGCCGAAGACGGCCAGCGCGGTCTCGACCTGCACAAGAGCTGGCGGCCCGACCTGATACTGCTGGATGTGATGCTGCCGCGCTTGAGTGGCATCGAGGTGTTGTCCGCCGTACGTCGCAGCAGCGACACGCCGGTGATCATGGTCACGGCCATGGGCGACGAGCCGGAAAAACTGGGTGCCTTGCGTTATGGCGCCGACGACTATGTGGTCAAGCCCTACAGTCCGCGCGAGGTGGTGGCGCGGGTGCACGCCGTGTTGCGGCGTACCGCGGGCAGCCAACCGGTGGAGCAACTGCTGCGCTATGAAAACCTGCGGGTCGACCTCATTGCCTTTACCGCTGCCATTGAACGCGGTGATGGGCAACCGCAGCTGTTGGACCTGACACCCACGGAATTCAAACTGCTGGTCACGTTGCTCAAGACACCCTCGAAAGCCTTCACCCGCGATGAACTGCTCGAAATCTGCCTGCCGGACAGCGAAGCGTTGGCCCGCGTGGTGGACGCACATGTGCATAATCTTCGGCGCAAGCTTGAAAGCCAGGGCATCGCGGGTGTGCTGGTGACGGTGCGCTCCATTGGCTATCGGTTCAGGTGAGCAACATGCTTGAGACATCACGAGGCAACGACAAACCGTTGTGGCGCTGGGTCGGCATGCGCATGAGCCTGTTGGCGATCGGCGCCGTGGTGGTGATCGCCCTCTGCATGTGGATCAACTTCAGGCTGTCAGACCGGAATTTTTTGCAGCACTTGCCGCCGGCGGCGCGCGAGGAGTTGCTGCAGCTGCGCGCCGAGCCGCAGCTCAACGAGACACGCTTGCGCCAGCTGGTTGCCGAATACTATCCGGTGGAGTTCTTCCAGCCGGACATAGCCAACCGCGACTGGCTGATTCTGGCCTGCCTGGTGATGGCTGCTATCCCGATCATCATTGTCTGTGGCATGTGGTTTTCGCGACCGTTGTCCAGCCAGTTCTCGGCGATTGCTCAGGGTGCACGGCGCGTTGCCGGGGGGGATTTCCTCACCCGCCTGCCACCTCACAAGCAAGCACCCGACGAGCTGCAACGGTTGGTCAGCGACTTCAACAGCATGACCACGCAACTGGAGCGCTACGAGCGTGATGTGCGTGAGTCCAGCGCGGTCATCGCTCACGAACTGCGCACGCCGTTGAATGCGGCCATGGGCCGGGTTCAGGGCATGCTTGATGAGGTGTTCCCAAGCGATACCGTGCAGTTAAGCATGGTCAAACGCCAGCTTGACCAACTCAGAAAACTGGTGGACGACCTGCACCTGTTGTCGATGGCCAGGGCGGGGCGGCTGGTGCTGGAGCGCAGCGACTTTTCATTGGCCGGCTTGCTCGCCGAACGGCTGGCCTGGTTCCAGCCGCAACTGGATGAGGCTCATGTTCAAACGCACGTCAGCATTGCAGATGGGCTTCATATCCATGCCGATCGTGATCGCCTGGGGCAGGTGCTGAACATCCTGTTCGATAACCTGCTGCGTTACGCGGGGGGCGGTGGCGAACTGAACGTCATGGCGCACAAAATTCATGATCGGGTCGTGATTGAAATCGGTGACCGCGGCCCCGGCATCGAGGCGCAACACCTGGACAGCGTGTTTGACCGGTTCTGGCGGGCAGAGCGTTCCAGGGCCCGGTATTCCGGTGGCAGTGGCTTGGGCCTGTCCATCGCCCGTGCCATCTGTCAGGCCCATGGTGGGACAATTACCGCAAGCAATTGCCCCCAAGGCGGGACCCTGGTCAGGGCTGAGTTTCCGCTGTGATTGCATGGCTTGCTGCCCGAATACAGATAGGGTCTACATCAACTGCACACTATCAAACACAAAACCCGGGCTCAGGAAACCGCTGCCGGCTTGTCCCGATACAACGCCGATCTCCAGCGTATTCGTGCCCGGCCGTAACGCGCTGGCCGGAATGCTCACCTCAAACACGGTGTTATTGCCCCGATAAGTGCCTCGGGTGATACCGCGGCTGTTGGGTTGGTTGGAGGCGGGGGGCACGGGTGCGGTCCAGTGCTGGTTGACGCTTACTTGTGGGCGGCCGCCGGCTTGAGCCAGCGAGATGAACACACGCAGGTGATAGTCATGCAGCTCGTTGGCGGCCAGTACGAACTCGATCCGAGTAGGGCTGTTGATGTCGCGCCATTGCGCAGCGGGAAACGCGTCGAGGTGACTGCTGCCGACGATGTAGGTGGCAGGAGCCCATGGCGCCATTCGTGTGTCGCTTGGATGGGCCGATGACAGCAGCCCGGCGTTACGAAAACCCGTGGGGGTGCCATCGGGTACGCCGATTTGCCATTTCATCTGGCCTGTCGGTGGCCGTGCCTGCAGGGTCGTTTGCGCGGTGCTGCCTGCCTTCACCTGCACAGTGCTTTGCGCCACTTCCAGCTCGCGCTGATAAAGCGTCATTCGGTATTGCCCTGGACGTACAGTCGTCAGTTGAAACCGACCGTTGCCATCGACAGGCGCCCAGTACTCGGCGCTGGTATTGCTCAGGCCCACCACGGCGGGCAGGCTAGGGGCAACCCCGTAAACGTGACCTGTTACCGTGCCGCGTCCGGCACTGTCCAAAAAGCCCGCGAGCCCCAGGGTGTTGTTGACGAAAGCCAGGTTGGTCAAGGCTTCGGACGGGGCTTCACCGTCGGTAAACAGCAACCCATACACCCCGTGCAGGCCGCCTCGGTAGGGCTCGGTCTGGGTGTGGTTGGAGAACATGTAGTTGTACAGCTCATGGGTGACGGCGGTCTTTTGGGTGGCGATATCCTTGAAAAACGGCCCGCCGGAACTGTGTTCGCGATTGCCCATCAGCATGTACACCGCGACGTCCGGGCCCTTAACGCCGTGCATGGGGTCATCGATCATCGGTTGTGCCGAGTAGAACTTGGAACTGGTGCGCCCATCCGGCAGCAGGAATACATCCTTGCCTTCGATCGCGGTGCCGACATTGGAATCGGTACCGCGGGCGGCTTTTGGCAACGTGTTGACGTTGAGCCGCGCGACAAAACGCAATTCGCCCACCGGCAGCAAGGTCGGAGCATAGGTCGCCATGTAAATCGCGTTGCGCCCTTTATCGGCGAGGTAATACTGGATCAAATCACCTGCCCGTGCGCTGATCACGATAACGTCGCCCACCGTGCGGGCGTCCACTTGTGCGGAGCCCAGGCCGGAAGCGATTTGCGAGGCTTTGGGCTCGGTGGTCTGCAACTCGTGGCCGTGAAAGCGCATGGACACCAGGTCGCCGTTACGGATGTCCACGCTGAAGATCAAATCGGCACCGGTGTCGACGACGATCCGGGTACCCGTGCGCGTAGCCCCGAAACTGGCGGCGTGCGCTTGAGCGACAACCGCTATGCCACACAACATAATCAGCAGTGCACGTCGCATCAGATGTTCCCCGCGTTAAGGTGGCCTGCTCCTGCGTTTGCGGGCACTTGGGCCAGCGCAATCTCAGCAGGCTGTGGCGTGATGAGGTATTCACGGTACGCACTGAACGCCGCCAGCGCCGGCACGTCCTGGGGCCGGTAATCATCGCCGCTCAGGTGTTGTTGATTGGCCACACAAGGCCTGCCGATCGCGACGCGGCAGGCGTCCCCAGCCGCTTGTGCGAAGGGCGCGAAGGCCGTACCGGGTTGCCGAGTGTCGTTGAACAGAGGATGCGACACATCCTCGAAAGCGTTGCCCTCCACCAGCAGGTGCGAGGTGGCGGTGCGCGACATGATCGCGCCCTGGTAGGACAGGTGCGCGAACAGGTTGTTGACCAGTTGCGCGCGAACATCGGCATCGCCCATGCCGCCGGAATGAGGCGCGCGTCCCGAGGTGTCATGCACGTAGTTGCCGACCAATGTCAGGGTGTCGTGATGCCCCAGAAACAACCACACCCAGTAATGATGACCGTCACAGGTGGCGGAGTAGGGCGTGCGGCCATCGAACTCGTTGTTGGACAGCGTCACGTGCGTCGCGCTGCCCCAACCGGTCACCACCATCTGGCGGCCAATACGTACGAACGTGTCATGGTCGATCCAGACACCATCGGCATCGTCCAGCGTGAGCGCGTCGCCGCCCCAGACCACGCGCGGGTTGATGTCAGACAGGGTCAGGTTACGCACAATCACGTTGTGCGCGCCGCCGCCGACGAACAGGCCCATGCCCTGGATACCGGCGTGACTGCCCAGGCCTATCAGCGTCTTGTTCGACCCGACCTTCAGGCGCTGCAATCCGGCCTTGTCATAGGTTACGGTGGCTGGTGGCCTGGACTGGCAAAAATGATTGGCGCCGTTGATCGCCCATTGCCCACCGCCGTGGGGGCAGGCATTAGCCATGCAACCGGCCTCTGTGACCTGGGCGCTGCCGTCGGTAATGACCGAACCGCGAAAATCGAACATGTGGTCCAGGGCAATGACGCGCGGCGTGTCATCTGTGCACTGCCCTCGGGTATCGTAGGTCGCACACAGGGCCGTTTTAAGTTCATCGGGCGTTGCGGGGCGCACAATAAAGGCGTTACCGCCCCCGGTGACGCCCTCGGCAAAGCCCACAGGATGAGCGTCGGCGAGTGCACACTGGGGGGGTATCAGAACCGCGCAGAGTATGGACGCGGACAAGCAGCGCACAAGGCAAGTGCTGAGCTTCAAGTGCATCTCCTGAGTGTTTGAGTTCGGGCACAAAAATGTCGGCAGGGCCTGGTGAATGAGGCAAGCTATGATTTGAATACCCAACGAAATTTATCAAATGGTTTGATTCCCGACCCTGAGTGCCTTCAGGTTAGGTTCAGTTGGAACAGGTGCTGGCTATCCGTTTGCCGGGTTGCGCTGGGCTTGGGAGCGTGCGCATTCATGCGGTTTTATAACCTCTGATTGGTCGTTTGCTGAAACGGGGGTTTACTGCACACATCCGGAGCAGCGTCGTCGCCCCCAAGGGGATCGAAAGCACCGCGTGATGCGTGCAACGCTGCGGCTTTAGGGAGCTTTACATGCAGTATCTGGATCATCTTTCCTTGCGCCTGTTCATTCTGGTCTGCGAGGAAGGCACCATCGCCCGCGCCAGTGCACGGGCGTTTATCGCACCCTCGGCGGTCAGCAAGCGGCTTTCCGATATCGAGGCGCGCTTCGGTACGCCGCTGCTCAAGCGCAGTAAACGTGGAGTCGAACCGACGCCGGCGGGGCAGGCCTTGCTTCGACATGCATGCTCATTGACCCGTGCGATGGAAAGGCTCGACAGCGAACTCAGTGAGTACGCCGACGGCGCGCGCGGGCATGTGCGGGTATTGGCGAACGTGTCGTCGATCATGGAGTTCCTGCCTGAAGAACTCTCCGATTTCATGTTGGCCAACCCGCGGATACAAGCTGACATCGAAGAGCGTTTCAGCCCCGACGTCGTGCGTGGGGTGGTTGAGGGCGATGCGGACCTGGGGATTTGCCGGCGCTCGATGGCCGTGGGCGACCTGGAGTTCCTGCCTTACCGTCAGGACCACCTCGCCGTCGTGGTGAGCGCAAGTCATCCCTTGGCCGGTCGCACCTGTATTGCGTTCGAAGAGACGCTGGAGTTTGACCAGCTAGGGTTGTCGGCCTTCGCCACGCTGAATACCTTCATGCGCGAAACGGCGGAAAAACACGGCCGGGAGCTGCGGTTCCGCTCCTATGTGTCGTCGTTTGATGCTGCGTTCCGGCTGGTTCAGTTCGGCTTGGGGCTGGCGGTGTTCCCACTCGAAGCGGTGGCGCGCTACAGGCAACTGTTCGACCTGCACATCATCCCCTTGACCGACGATTGGGCGCTCGGTGAATTTGTGATCTGCGTGCGCGACCGTGACGCACTGTCGCTGTCCGCGCGTCGCCTGCTCGACCATCTGCTGTTACGCGCACTGCCACGCCAGTCGACCGACTGACCTATCCATCGCGGTTGACGATGAATCAGGCCGTGAATCACGTCTTTTCGCCGCCGAGGTGTCTCTTTAGTCTGAGCCTGTGCTTCAGCCTGTGAGAGAGCTTCATGACAATAATAACGATCAACGAAGTTGGCATGCGTGATGGTTTGCAGAGCCTTCAAGTCATCATGCCGACCGCTGCCAAATGCCAATGGATCGATGCCGCTTATGCGGCTGGCGTACGCCATATGGAAGTCGCGTCGTTCGTACCCGCCAAACTGCTGCCGCAAATGGCCGATGCCAAGGAAGTCGTGGCCCACGCCTTGAGTTACCCGGACCTGCTTGTCTCGGTGCTGGCGCCGAACCTGCGTGGTTGTCGCGATGCACTTGAGTCTGGTGCCCACCGCATCATCGCGCCTGTTTCCGTAAGCGCGGCCCACAGCCTGGCTAATGTGCGTCGCACGCCGCTGGAAATGGTGGAGGAGTTGGCGCGCATGTGCCAATTACGCACCGAAATGGGTTTGCACAATGTTCAACTCATTGCCGGAATGTCCGTTGCGTTTGGCTGCACCCGCCAGGGCGACGTGCCGTTGAGCGACCTGTGCGAGTTGACCGGCCACGTGCTTGAAGCCGGCTGCGATCTGGTTTCGCTCGGCGACACTACCGGCTATGCCAATCCCGGCCAGGTGGCGACCACCTTGCAGGCAGTTCGTACCATTGCCGGTGACACACTCAGGGCCGCGCATTTCCATGACACCCGCGGTTTGGCACTGGCCAACAGCCTGGTGGCGGTGCAGCTAGGCATCACTGAGCTTGATGCTTCGCTGGCCGGGTTGGGCGGTTGCCCGTTCGCGCCCGGCGCGTCCGGCAATACCGTGACCGAAGACCTGGTGTTCATGCTGCAAAGCATGGGCTACGACACCGGCATCGATCTGGCCGCACTGATTGCTTCACGGGATGTGCTGCGCCGCGCCTTACCGGACGAATCCCTCTACGGCTGCATTGCCCGGGCCGGACTGCCACTCAACTACACGCCTGTCGCCCACCGCGCTTGAGCCTGTCCGATCAAGGAACACGCTAATGTCCAGACTTCCATTGGACGGCATTCGTGTCGTCGAAATTTCGCATATGGTGATGGGGCCGACCTGCGGCATGATCCTGGGGGACCTCGGTGCCGAAGTGATCAAGATCGAGCCGACCCGGGGCGATGGCACGCGCCGCCTGTTGGGGGCTGGTGCCGGGTTCTTTCGCACCTTCAACCGCAACAAACAGTGCATCGCCGTCGACGTCAACACCCCCCAGGGACGCGACGCCGTGCTGGAACTCATCGACACCGCTGACGTGTTCATTGAGAACTTCAAACCCGGCCGCATGCAGGCACTTGGCTTTGGCTATGCCGCGATTCGTGAGCGTAACCCGCGCATCATCTATGCCTCGCACAAAGGCTTTCTCAACGGCCCCTACGACAATCGCCTGGCCTTGGACGAAGTGGTGCAGATGATGGCAGGACTGGCCTACATGACCGGCCCCGTCGGCAGACCGCTGCGTGCCGGCAGTTCAGTGAACGACATCATGGGCGGGATGTTCGGTGCCATCGGGGTGCTTGCCGCGCTCAACGACCGCAACGCCACCGGTGTCGGACGCGAGGTGCAGAGCGCGCTCTATGAAAACTGCGTATTGCTCGCCGCCCAACATATGCAGCAATACGCGGTGACCGGGCAGGCGGCCGCGCCGATGCCGAACCGCATCAGCGCCTGGGCGATCTATGACGTGTTCGAGTTCGCTGGCGGTGAGCAGATGTTCGTCGCCGCCACCGGCGAAGGTCAGTGGAACGCCTTGTGCCAGTTGCTGGGCCAAACCGCGCTGCTCGACGACCAGACTCTCGCTACCAACAACGACCGGGTGCTGCAACGCCCACGGCTGCTGGCGCACCTGGCTGAAGTCTTTGCGACCATGGACGCGCAGGCCCTGGCGCTGCAGCTCGAAGCCCACAGTATTCCCTTCGCACCGATTCGTCGCCCGCAAGAGTTGTTCGACGATCCTCACCTGCTGCAAAGCGGGGGGCTGGCGAATCTGGCGCTTGAAGACGGATCGTTCACTGCCATGCCATTGCTGCCGTTGTCCCTGGATGGCGAGCGTTTGCAACCACGTCGATCGATTCCGCGCATCGGCGAGCACACCTATACGGTTATGCGCGAATTGGGCTACAGCGATGAACGCATTGCCGCGCTGTGTGCTGCGGGTGTTCTGAAAACTGATGCGCAGGCCTGAGGAGAAGCTGCCATGGCTATCTATCAATACGACACGCTGATCCCCGCCATCCACGCCGAAACCTTCGTCGCTGACGATGCCACTGTGATCGGCAATGTCACGCTGGAGCAGGGCGTCAGTGTCTGGCCCCAGGCGGTCCTGAGGGGCGACAACGCACCGATTCGCATCGGTCAGCACAGCAATGTGCAGGAAGGCGCGGTGCTGCATGCCGACCCGGGATTTGCGCTGACAGTGGGCGAGAGCGTCACCATCGGCCACCAAGCCATGTTGCATGGCTGCACCATCGGCGATGGTGCGCTGATCGGGATCCAGGCGGTTGTCCTCAATGGTGCCGTCATCGGCAAGAACTGCCTGGTGGGCGCCGGCTCGATTGTCACCGAAGGCAAGGTGTTCCCGGACAACTCGCTGATCCTGGGCGCACCTGCCAAGGTCGTGCGAGAGCTGACACCTGAAGCGATCGCCGGCATGCATCGAAACGCCGAGGACTATGTCACCAAGGGTCAGGGGTACAGGGACAAATTGATTCGTATCCGTTAAAGAACCGCTGAGTAACGTCCCTGGCGGGCGTTGCCTCTCTCCAATAATTACAACAATGGAGAAACATCATGGTTGCCATGACTGGCGATATTGCGCTCGCGCGCAGCGAAGAAACCATTAACGAACTGCTGCTCTATCGGCGCGTGGCCTGGCGCATTATGCCGCTGGCCATTATCTGCTTTTTGTTTTCCTATTTTGACCGGATCAACATCAGCTTCGCCAAGACCCAGATGCAGCATGAACTGGGCTTGAGCGACGCGGCGTATGGCCTGGCCGCGAGCATGTTCTTCATTGGCTATGTGCTGTTCGAAGTACCCAGCAGCCTGGGCCTCAAACGCTACGGCGCGCCGGCCTGGATCTGCCGGATCATGGTCTCCTGGGGCCTGGCCACGGCAGCGATGATGTTCGCCTACACCCAATACACGCTCTACTTCTTGCGCTTCCTGATTGGCGTAATGGAAGCCGGCTTCGGCCCGGCGATCCTGTTCTATCTGGCGTGCTGGTTCCCGAAAAAACACTTGGCGAAGATGAACGGCCTGTGGTTCCTGTCGGTGCCCCTGGCAGGTGCAGTCGGCGGGCCGGCTGCGGGAATCCTGTTGGGTACGATGGACGGCGTGTTCGGCCTGGCCGGCTGGCACTGGTTGTTCCTGATGTCCGGATTGCCGTGTGTCGTATTGGGCGTGCTGGTGTTGTGGAAACTGGACCGGGACATCGAGTCGGCCAAGTGGCTCAGCCGCAGCGAGAAAGACCTGCTGGCGGCCAATCTCGAGCATGACAAAGTCAACCAGAAGCCGGTGCTGGGCTCTCTGTGGCGCGTATTGTTGACGTGGGAAGTCGCGGTCATGGCGTTCATTTACTTCGTGATCAAGTCCGCTTCCTATGGCCTTAATTTCTGGATGCCACACCTGATCAAATCTTCCGGCATCCAAAGCCTGTTGTGGGTCGGGATGTTCTCGGCGCTGCCCTACATCGTCGCGTGCATCGGCATGATCTGGCTCACCCGGCGCTCCGATCGAACCGGCGAGCGTAAAACTTATCTGGTCATGTGCCTGATTGCAGCAGCAGTCGGCTATCTCTTGGCCTGCCTGTTCTCGGACTCATCCTGGGCAATGATGGCAGCGCTCGTACTGGCTACCGCCGGCACCTTTATTGCGATCCCGATTTTCTGGACGATTCCGCAATCGACCTTTTCGGGATTGGCGGTCGCGACGGGAACGGCGGCGATCAACTCCATCGGTCAACTTAGCGGCATGGTTGCGCCTGTGATGGTGGGCAAGATCAACGATCTGTCGGGCTCAACCTACATGGGCATGCTCTCCATTGCCCCGCTGATTCTGATCGCCTGTTTCGTTGTGATGCGCTTTGTCCGTAACCCCAAAACTTGAGGTGTTCAGAAGTATTTTCAATACTGATAATCACAGCGCCATCTCATACCGGATTAACAGACGCTGAGCTCGGTGTGCGCGTAAGTTAAAGGAGAGAAGGGTTTGCCTTTTCTGCGATTTGGCGGGAATAGATCGGTGTCACGCAAATTGGTCTTTCTACAAATGGCGTCCAGGGCTCTTGCCAAGGGCATGAGCAAACGGGTTTATTTTTTCCTTAGTGCCGTACACTTCGTTAGAATTGCCGCCTTCACGTGCCGTGCCACCTCTACCTGCCCACCCGATGACGCTTACAGGGATCGCAATGCCAAGCAGCTACGCGCGTTTTACCCGCGCCAGCATCCCGCGACATGTGACGGTGATGGCCGGTTCCAGTGCCGTGAGCCTGTTCGCGGTGTTCCTGGTGGATATTTTCACGCTGGTGTACGTGTCCATGCTGCACCAGCCGGTCCTGCTGGCCGCGGTCGGCATCGCCAAAGTGTTGATCTTTTTCAACGGCGCGCTGGCCAATGGGTTGATTATCGCGGCGGCGTCGGTGCTGTCCGAGCGCATCGGCCACCGGGCGAGGCAGACGGTGCCACACCTCACTGCGTGCCTGATGCTCATGGTGGTGGCGGTTTCCGGGCTGTGCGCGGCTGTGCAGTTGGCGCTGGTGGCCCCGATCACCCACTGGCTGGGCGCACAGGATGAGGTGTACGAGGCGGCGCGCCGTTTTATCTGGCTGACGCTGCCGTTCACGGTCGCGCAAGCGGCGATGCAAATGGCAGCGCAGATGCTCAGGAGCGCCGGCGACAGCCGCAGGGCATTCTGGGTGGTGCTCTCGGGAGCGGCGACATTGGCAGCGGCAGACCCGCTGCTGATCTTCGAGCTCGGCCTGGGGCTGGATGGCGCGGGGATCGCCTACGCGTTGTCGGCGCTGGTGTCGGCCGGGCTGGGCATCTATTGGGTACGGCAGCACATCGGCCTGGCGACGGCTGTCAGTCTCAAGCGGCTGCGGCTGTACGGGCTTCGCATCGCACGGGTGGCCTTACCGGCAACGCTTGCCAATATGGCGACGCCGGTCGGCGTGGCTTATCTGGTGTCGACTGTCTCGGTCTACGGCACTTCGGCCCTCGCGGCGATGGCGGTGCTGGACCGGGTCATGCAGTTTTCGTTCTGTGCCTTTTTTGCCCTGCCCAGTGCCCTGGCGCCGGTGTTGGGCCAGAACATCGGTGCCCAGCAGCCTTTGCGCGTGCAGGCGGCCATCGTGTTCACGCGGCGCCTGGTGATTGCCTATGGTTTGGGTGTCTGGGCTGTATTGCTGGCGTCATGCGCTATGATTGCCGACTTTTATGGTCTGGAAGGCGAGGGGCGTGAACTGTTCCTCGTGTTCTGCCGAGTAGGCGCGGGCCTTTGGGTGATCATCGGCCTGGACTTCGTCGCGATTGCCGTGTTTGTGACCATGCAGCGTGCCTGGCTGGTGGCGGTCTTCGCCTGGTTGCGCGCAACCCTCGGCACGCTGCCGTTCGTGTATGTAGGCACACACTCGTTTGGCAGCAGCGGAGCAATGCCCGGCATGTTTCTGGGCAACGCGCTGATCGCGGTGATGTCGACGGTCACCGCCACGGTGGTCGCACGCAGGTTTTTGTCGGGAAGGGCCCAGCCAGGCAGTGCTGGGATAAGTTGAATGCAGCAGTAATCGGATTTTTATGTCAGTTGACGAATCAGGGAACGAATCACTTGAAGGCCTGGAGCCCAAGCGCCGTCGAGCCCCCAAGGGCGAGATGCGCCGCGCGGCCTTGCTCGATGCGGCCACCGTTATCTTTGCCCGCGATGGTTATACCAGTTCATCCATGCGCGACGTGGCGGCGCTTGCCGGTATCACCACGGTCGGCCTGCTGCACCACTTCGCTAACAAGGAAGTACTGCTCAAGGCGCTGCTGGAACGCAGGGATCAGCGTGTTACCTCGAGGTTTCATGAACTGACCATCGAAATGACGCTGGAGGGGTTTCTCAAGTTCTTGCGCCAGAGCATGAGCTTCAGCATCCAGGATGCGGCCGAGTGCCAGGCGTCACTGGTGATGAACACCGAGAGCCTGTCCCAGGCGCACCCGGCATGGTCCTGGTACAAGGAGCGCTTTGACCTGACCCATCAGCATGCGCGGGGGCACCTGAACGCGTTGATCGAGGCCGGCGAGATTCGTCCTGACGTGGACGTAAAGGCCATCGCCCAAGAGATTTTCTCGATGATGGATGGCTTGCAGATTCAGTGGCTGCGAAGCCCACAGGACGTGGACGTGATGGCAGTGTTCGACGGCTACGTGCGTCGCTTGGGGAGGGACCTGCAGGCTCGTCCCTGAGCCGGCAGGTTCGAGCTTAGTAGGTCTGCGAAGCGTTGACCTGCACTGCCTTGCGCAGTGGTAATGGCAGCGGGTTGCTGTCACGAGTGGTGAGGTGTTCGGGAAACAGGGTGGTCAAGGTACGATTGAGCGCCAGGTTTTGCGAGTCCGCGCCAACCAGGATCTTGAACTTACCGGCGTCCACGTCCCAGCTGTCGGTCTTGTCGACGTAGTAGGCCAGGGAGCGTGAGTCGATCGGGATGCTCACGGTCTTGCTCTCGCCAGGCTTCAAGTACACCTTGGTGAAGCCCTTGAGTTCTTTCTCCGGACGGTCGACGGCAGGTTTAACCGGCTGCACGTACAGCTGTGCAACTTCGAAGCCGGCCTTGTCGCCCGTGTTGGTCAGCGTGAACGTCACATCCACGGTCGAACCCGGCGCCATCACGTTGCTCGACAACTTCAGGTCGCTGTAGCCGAATGAGGTGTAGGACAGACCATAACCGAACGGATACAGCGGCTTGGCGTGCTTCTTGTCATAACCGCGATAGCCCAGGTACAGGCCCTCGCTGTAGGTCATTTCAGTCAGCGCGTTGTCGCCACGATAAGCCGCCGGGTCCGGATAGGAGGCGTAGCTCGGGTTGTCTTCGATATGCTGGTCGATGGTCACCGGCAGCTTGCCCGATGGGTTGACCTTGCCGTACAGGATCTCGGCCAGGGCCTGGCCGCCTTGCTGGCCCGGGAACCAGGCTTGCAACGTGGCACCTACCTTTTTCGCCCACGGCTGCATGTTCGCGACACCGCCGCCGTGCATGACCACGATGGTGTTGGGGTTGGCCTTGGCCACTTGCTTGATCAGCTCGGCCTGTTGGTCGGGCAGTTCATAGCCATGGTCAGAGCCTTCGCCTTCGTTTTCGTAGGTCGTGCCGACAGCCACCACTACAGCATCATAATCAGCCAGGTCCGCTGGTGGACGCAGCGACGCCCAGCTCATCTGCACGCCGGTCACACCGCCCAGCGCCGGGATGAAGTTACCCTGTACACGTTGGTATTCGAGTTTCACGGTGTACGACTTGCCAGCCTTGAGCGACGCGGTCTTGCCTGATGTGGTCAGGGCATTGACCACATCCGAGGAGTACGGCACGCCATCGCTCTGCAGCACCAGTTCATCGTTGACCCACAGCTTGTAAGGGCCGTCGGCGCGCACTTTGAATACGTGCGGGCCAGCAATGGTCGGCTTGATCACCGAACTGAAGCGGGCCGAGAACGCACCGGCATTCGGGCTGAAGCCGGAGACGGCGGTGGTGCCGGCATTGGTCACGTTGGTGCCGGTGGTCCAATTGAGGTTCACACCCGGCTCTACGCGAGTCAGGGTGGGGTCGCCGGAGAAGCTGGTATTGGAGAAGTATTCAGCCTTGACCCCGGCGTTGCTCACAGCGTTTTTATCCACGGCGGGCTGGTACCACACCGAACTTTGCGGGTTAAGGCTCAGGTCGGACAGGTAAGTCACCTTGGCGCTGCTCGAGGCCAGTTGCTGCAGGCCGCTCAGTTCGGTCACGTAGCTGTTGGGCGGCGAGTTGGCGGTACCGAACGGCGAGGCCGGTGCCTCGTGTGCCCAATTGCCGATCACCGCGACCTTGGCAGTTCGCGCCAGCGGCAGCAGCGGTTTGCCGGCGCTGGTGTTTTCGTTGCGCAACAGCACGATGGCTTCACGGGCCGCATTCAACGACGTGCGCTGCCCGTATTCAGGATGCTCGAGGGGCTTGGCGGTGTTGAGGTTTTCCTGGAAGTCATAGCTGACGATGCCACGCAGGTTGCGCTTGACCTTGTCGTCGATGACGTTCTGGGTCAGTTGCCCGCTCCACACATAGGGCAGCAGGTTGGCCTCGGTAAATTGCAGGCCCGACGGCATGTCGATGTCAGTACCAGCCCACGCGCCCTTGAACGCATTGTGGATGGCATTGAAGTCGCTGATCACCATGCCCTGGAAGCCCCATTCGCCCTTCAGCACGTCAGTGATCAGGTGATGGTTTTCACAGGCGTAGTCGCCATTGATCTTGTTGAAACCGCACATGATCGAAGCGACGTTGGCGTTTTTTACCATCGACTCAAAACCCGGCAGGTACAGCTCGCGCAGGGTGCGCTCATCCACCACCACGTTTAGCGCTTGGCGGTTGGCTTCCTGTTCGTTGGCCAGGTAATGCTTGCCGCTGGCCTGGATGCCCTGGGCCTGGATGCCGTTGACGATAGCCGGAGCCAGCACCGCGCCAAGGAACGGGTCTTCACCGCTCACGTATTCCGCAGAACGGCCGTTGTACGGCGTGCGGTACAGGTTGACGCCGGGGGAGAGCATCTGTTGTCCACCCGAGATGCGTGTTTCGTAGGCAATCGCCAGGCCGAATTCCTTGGCGCGATTGATACTCCAAGTCGCCGCCAATGCGGACTGAGACGGGTATTGCGCGCCAAAGGTGGCGTTGTTCACGTGCACACCCATGGAAGAGTCATAGGCAACGGTGCCCTTGATGCCCCACTTGAGCAACGAAGGGATCATGTGGCCGTCGTTGACCCGGGTGAAATTGATCTTTTCCGACTGGTTCATGTTGTCGAGGATCGAACTGACGCGCGCCTCAACCGCGTTACCGGTGGCGGGTGTCACGGCAGCCAGTGCCAGGTTGGCCTGGGCGATGCCGAAGGCCAGCAGGCTCAGGCCCAGGGTGTGTTTGAAGGATGACAAGACGGGCGTCCTTTGGGTGGCGCTAATAGGGGTCATGGGCGTTGTGCCTGGGAGGGCGCGTCGTCGGTGTCCACCGGCGTATCGAGCAGCGCGCAAGCACCGGCCTGGGCAGATGTGCCGAGTTGGGCGGCGCCGCTCAGCTGGTCGCGTTGCGCTTCTGCGTGCGCGCGAACCTGTTGTTCCGACGTTGCGCTGGAAGCGGAGTCCGCCGCCAGGGCGTAACCGGTTGACGCGCACACAAGTGCAGCGCTTAAAACATAAAGCAGCGGTCTGGTCATCGATGAATCTCGAGTGAGGGTGAACAAGTAAAGTCGTGCGACAGGGCGAACACTGGTCGCTTGATAGAGCAGTAAGTCCTAGAGGGCGGGTAAAAAGTTCAGAGGTTGAGAAAATATTCTTAAACAGGGATTTATTAAATGATGGCTCTTTGCCTTTGCAGGGCTTTTGCGCGATTTTGGGAGGGCGTTGATGGATGATTTGTTGATATATCGGTTAAATTTTGTTAAAAAATGTATATAAATGGTCATTTGTAGCTGATAAATCCAAAAAAACCATATTTACGTGCGTTCTTTAAAACCTAATTGCTGTTAGGTTTAGCGCTCTGGTAAGCTCTGTTACCTGCTGGTCTATGGGTTTTTATTATTCATCCGTTGGTGACATAGCCGCGTTTAAGTTGTTGTTCTTATATTGGTTTAAATAAGCCCGTTAAATCGCGGGCTTACAGTGCTGTACCTGTGAATAGTGGGTGCGCACAAAAAAATTAATATCGCCTGAGCCCGAATTAGTTGGGCGTCCCTATTTATTTTTATCGATTGCAGTAACCCATGTTGTCAGCCCTTATTGATGCTTGCCAAATGCAGATCCCGCACACCGAACAGGTCTGCACGTGGCTGATGGAGCAGGCCGGGTTGAAAACCGTGGATCTGGAGCGTGCCCGTCGCCTGTCCCAAGAGGACGGCGAAACAGAGTTACTCGGCCTGCTGACCCGCCTGGGGCTGGTCTGCGAAGTCGAACTGGCCCGCGCCTGGGCTGACCTGCTCGGCGCGCCGCTGCTGCTGGCCGACGCCGCGCCACCCTTGCTTGACCCTTTGCCCGCCTTGACCGAGCGCTTTATGCGCCACTACCAGGTGGTGCCCATGGGCTGGAGCCAGGGCGGCCTGCGCGTGCTGGCGGCCAACCCGTCGTTGGTCTACCCGTTCCAGGCCATGGCCTATGCCTGCGGCGTGCCGGTGTGGCTGGCGGTCGGCCCGCGCAACGAGGTCGAAACCTTGATCGAGCGCTACTACGGCCAGGGCCGCTCGGCCATGGGCACGCTGATCGAGAACCTCGATGAGCAGGGCGGTGCGCTGGAAGACATCGAACACCTCAAGGACATGGCCTCCGAGGCGCCGGTGATTCGCTTGGTCAACCTGATCCTGCAGCGCGCGGTGGAACATCGCGCCTCGGACATCCACATCGAACCTTTCGAAAACCAGCTCAAGGTGCGCTACCGCATCGATGGCGTGCTGCACGAGGCCGAAGCGCCGCCGTCCAGCTCGTCGGCGGCGGTGATTTCGCGGGTGAAGATCATGGCGCGCCTGGACATTGCCGAGCGGCGCCTGCCCCAGGACGGCCGGATCATGCTGCGCATCCAGGGCAAGGAACTCGACCTGCGCGTGTCCACGGTGCCCACCAGTTTTGGCGAGTCGGTGGTCATGCGTCTGCTCGATCGGCAGACCGTGCAGTTCGATTTCCAGAGCCTGGGCTTTGATGGCCAGCGCCTGGAAACCTTCCTCGAAGTGCTGGAACGGCCCCACGGGATTCTGCTGGTCACCGGGCCTACCGGCTCGGGCAAGACCACCACGCTGTACACCGCGCTGTCACGCCTCAATACCGCCGAGCGCAAGATCATCACGGTGGAAGACCCGGTGGAATATCAGCTGGAAGGCATCAACCAGATTCAGGTCAAGCCGGCCATCGGCCTGGACTTTGCCGGTGCGTTGCGCTCGATCGTGCGTCAGGACCCGGACGTGATCATGATCGGTGAGATCCGTGACCTGGAAACCTGCCGCATTGCTATTCAATCGTCGCTGACCGGTCACCTGGTGCTGTCGACCCTGCACACCAACAGTGCCGCGGCGAGTATCACGCGGCTGCTCGACATGGGCGTCGAAAGCTACCTGATTGCCTCGACCGTCAACGGCATCCTGGCCCAGCGCCTGGTGCGCCGTCTCGACCCGGCCACGCGCGAAGCTTTTGAAGCACCGTCCGAACTGATCGCCGAACATGGCCTGGACCGCTTTACCGATGCGCGCCCGATCATGCTTTATCGCCCGCGCGCCAACGCGCCGGGCGGCGGTTACCACGGCCGCAGTGCGATCACCGAACTGCTGGTGATGAATGAAGAACTGCGCAGCCTGCTGATGCGCCAGGCCGACGCCGCCACTCTCGAAGCCGCCGCCCGCCGTGGCGGCCTGCGCACCTTGCATGAAGAGGGCTTGCGCCAGGCCGTGGCCGGCGTCACGTCGCTGGAAGAAGTGCTGCGCGTGACCCGAGGCGAGGGCACGTGAGCCTGTTCAAATACCGCGCGCTCGACAGCCAGGGCGCTGCGCAAAACGGCACGTTCGAGGCCAAGGACCACGACGCCGCCGTCGCCCTGTTGCACAAGCGCGGGTTGCTGGTGTTGCAGATTGACGTCGCCGGTGCCCAAGGGCTGCGCAATGCCTTTGGCCGTGGCCAGTTGAGCGGCGCAGCGCTGGTCAGTTTCACCCAACAACTGGCAACCCTTTTGGGCGCCGGCCAGCCGCTGGAGCGCTCGCTGGGCATCCTGCTCAAGCAACCCGGCCAGCCGCAGACCCGCGCGCTGATCGAGCGCATTCGCGAACAGGTCAAAGCCGGCCAGCCGTTATCCAAAGCGCTGGAAGAAGACGGCAGCCAGTTTTCGCCGCTGTACCTGAGCATGGTGCGTGCGGGCGAGGCGGGCGGCGCCCTGGAAAACACCCTGCGCCAGCTCAGTGACTACCTGGAGCGCAGCCAGTTACTCAGGGGCGAAGTGATCAACGCGCTGATCTACCCGGCGTTTCTGGTGGTCGGCGTGCTCGGTTCGCTGGCGCTGCTGCTGGCCTATGTGGTGCCGCAGTTCGTGCCGATCTTCAAGGACTTGGGCGTGCCCATTCCGCTGATCACCGAGGTGATTCTTGGGCTCGGCCAGTTTCTCGGGTCATACGGCCTGGCGGTGTTTGCCGGGTTGATCGTGATCATCTGGACCCTGGCCGCACGCCTGCGTGATCCACAGCGGCGTGAACGTTATGACCGACGCGTGCTAGGCATTCGGGTGATCGGCCCGCTGCTGCAGCGGGTCGAAGCGGCGCGGTTGACCCGCACCCTCGGTACCTTGCTCAGTAACGGTGTGGCGCTGCTGCAAGCCTTGGTGATCGCGCGGCAGGTGTGCACCAACCGCGCGTTGCAAGCGCAGGTCGCCCAGGCCGCCGAGTCCGTCAAGGGCGGCGGCACCCTCGCCAGTGCCTTCGGCGCGCAGCCGTTGCTGCCGGACCTGGCCCTGCAAATGATTGAAGTCGGCGAACAGGCCGGCGAACTCGACAGCATGCTGCTCAAGGTCGCCGACGTGTTCGACGTCGAGGCCAAGCGCGGCATCGACCGCCTGCTCGCCGCGCTGG
This sequence comes from Pseudomonas sp. R5-89-07, assembly GCF_003851685.1. Lineage (NCBI taxonomy): Bacteria > Pseudomonadati > Pseudomonadota > Gammaproteobacteria > Pseudomonadales > Pseudomonadaceae > Pseudomonas > Pseudomonas sp. R5-89-07. Next base: position 2,259,013 of record NZ_CP027727.1, read on the forward strand.
TGCCGTCGCTGACCGTGATCATGGCGGTGCTGGTGGCAGTGATCATGCTCGCGATCATGCTGCCGCTGATGAGCCTGACCAGCAATATATGAACCCTCGAGGACCCTTACCCATGCGCCATACCCGCTTCAAGCCCGCCCGCCGCCAGGGTGGTTTTACCCTGCTGGAAATGCTCGCCGTGATCGTGCTGCTGGGCATCGTCGCGACCATCGTGGTGCGCCAGGTCGGCGGCAATGTCGACAAAGGCAAGTACGGTGCGGGCAAGGCGCAACTGGCCAGCCTGAGCATGAAAATCGAAAGCTACGGCCTGGACGTCGGCTCGCCGCCCAAGTCCCTGCAGCAACTGGTCGACAAGCCGGGCAACACCGCCGGTTGGGCCGGGCCGTATGCCAAGCCGTCGGACCTCAAGGACCCGTTCGGCCATGCCTTCGGCTACCGCTTCCCCGGCGAGCACGGCGCGTTCGACCTGATCTTCTACGGCCAGGACGGCCAACCCGGCGGCGAAGGCTACAGCGCCGACCTGGGCAACTGGGAATAACTGCTGACCATGGCCAACGCCCAACGTGGTTTTACCTTGCTGGAAATGCTGGTGGTGATCGTCCTGATCAGCATCGCGGCCGGCTTGGTGGGTTTTGGCCTGCAACAAGGCTTGCGTTCGGCCAAGGAGCGTCAAGTGGTCGGGCAAATGGTCGAGGCGCTTCGCAGCACGCGGGCCAAAGCAATCGTCAACGGCAGCACTGAAGCCACCGTCTTCGACCTGCGCACGCTCAGCTTCCAGGCCCCGGGCCGGCCGAAAAAGCACTGGCCGGCCGACCTGCAAGTCACCCTGCACACCGCCGAACACGCAGGCTCGGCGGTGGAGTTCTACCCCGATGGCAGTTCCACCGGCGGTAACCTGTTGTTGGCCAATGGCAGCCGGCGCTGGCGTATCGATATTGGCTGGCTGACCGGCAGCGTGCAGTCCAAGGCGCTGCCATGAAGCGGCAAGCCGGTTTTACCCTGTTGGAAATGCTCGCCGCGCTCACGCTCATGGCCATCTGCAGCACCGTGCTGCTGGTCGCCTTCGGCCAGAGCGCGCGCTCGCTGTTGCAAGTCGCCCACAGCGATCGGCTGAGCCATGCCGCGGTCAGCGTGATGGACCAGGAAGCGGCCGGCCCCTTGGCGAATGGCGTGCGCCAAGGCGATTTGGACGGGATTGCCTGGCAGCTGCGCATCGCCCAGCAGCCGACACGCATCGGCCTGCCGCATTTGTTTCGCCTCGACCTGACGGTCAGCGAAGGCCCGCGCCAGGCGAGCTTCAGCACCTTGAAACTGCGTGCGGCAGGGGCCGGTTTGTGAAGCGCCGTCAGCAGGGTTTTACCCTGCTCGAAATCATGATTGTGCTGAGCCTGCTCGGTGTATTGCTGACCCTGGTCGGCGGCGCGCTGTTGGGGGCCAATCGCGCGGTGCTCAAGGCGCAGCGCTACACCGTCAGCCTGGATGAAATGCGCGCCGCGCAGCAGTTTCTGCGCACATCACTCGCCCAGGCGCTACCGCTGCCTATTGAGCCGCTCGACCGTGATACCCCGGGCCTGTTCTTCGGCTCGGCACAGCGCCTGGCGTTCGTCGCAGGCCTGCCGGGGCAGTTGGGCGGCGGCATCAATCGGTACACCCTGGCCCTGCAGGGCGACACCTTGCAGGTTACGTTTGCCCACATCAACCACGACGCCTCTGACTCGCCGTGGGGCGAGCCGCAGGTGCTGATGCGCGACGTCCAGCAGTTGAACTTCAGTTACCAAGGGTTCAGCGCCGAGGGCCAACTGACCGATTGGCTCGACCAGTGGCCGTGGCCGCAACGCTTGCCGCGTGCAGTGCGCATCCGGGCCAAGGTCAGTGGCCCTGTGCAGTGGCTGACCGAAGTGGTTGCGCTGCGTCTGGACCTGGCCGGCGGAGTGCCCGAGCGATGAAGCATCAGCGTGGGGTTGCGCTGCTGCTGGCGTTGTGGGTACTGGCGTTGCTCAGTGTGATGCTCGGCGCCCTGGCTGGCTGGGTACAGCTGCAAAGTCGCCAGGCCGCGTGGTATCGCCAGCACGCCAGCGCCGAATTCGCCGCCGAGGCCGGTTTGAACCTGGCCGTGCAAGGGCTGCTCGACCCGCTGCAACGACAGCACTGGGTCGCTGATGGGCGCGAAACCGTGTTGCCGTTCGACGGTGTGCACGTGCACATCCGCGTTTACAGCGAGCGCGGCAAGCTCGACTTGAACAGCGCCCCGGGCAGTGACCTGGCGCGGCTCGCCAAGGCCTGTGGCGCCAGCCAGCCACAAGCGGCGGCCCTGGCGCAGGGCCTGGAAGCACGCCGACGGGACGATGCCGCGCCGCTGCGAGTGATCGAAGAAATACGCCAGCTACCGGGCATGAGCCAGGCGCTGTACAGCCAGATGCTCCCCGACTTGACCTTGTGGAGTGGCCTCGACCGGCCTGACGCGGCCTTCGCCAGCCCGCTGCTGCGCCGTGCCCTGCACTTGGGCAGCCCGAGTGCCGTGGGCGCCACCCCGGGTGATGTGCTGCTGATCGACAGCCGCGTCGAACGCCCCGGCTCTCACGCGCGTGTGCGAACCACGTTGTTATTAAGCCCCGCGCCCGGCAGCGCACAACCGTATCGAGTCCTCGGGTGGCAAGAATGAACGAATACCTGACTGCCTGGTTTCAACCACTGGCCGCGCCGCTTGCCCAGCGCTGGCGTGGCAGCTTGCTGCAACAGGGCTGGCGGTTGTGGCTCAACGAGCTGCGCGCCTGCCTGCCGTCATGGCTGTGCAGCCCGGCGATCCCGCAGCAGGTCTATACCTGGCCATTACGCACACCGTTGCCCGAATCGCCGGTGCAGGCCACACCGGTACTGTTGCTGCCACCTTCGGCGGTACTGATGCAGCGCCTGCAATTGCCAGTGGCAGCCGCGCGCAATCTGCACGCCGTGGTCGGCTATGAGCTGGACCGGCTTACCCCGTTCGACGCCTCGCAGTTGTATTTTGTCGCGCGCCAGGAGCGGCGCAGCGGCGCGTGGTTGCAGGTCACGCTGGTGGCGATCCTGCGCGAACGCCTCGACAGCCTGCTCGCCGATTGCGCCGCGCAGGGTCTGCAGCCGCAACGCGTGGATGTGGGCGACAGCGCCGACTCTCGCCTGGGCATCAACCTGTTGCCCGCCGCACTGCGTCCGTCGTCACCGCACAATACGCACCGTCTGCGCCACGCGCTGCTTTGGCTGTGTGGCGCCTTGCTGTTCGCGGCGATGCTGCTGTGGCTCAACAGCCGCCAAGTGCTGGTGGCGCAGATGCAGACCACGGTGCAGGCGCAAAAAGCCCAGGTGGCGCAGTTGCAACAGGTGCGCCAGCAACTGGCCAATACCCGTGGCGCGGCCGATTACCTGAATCGGCGCAAGGCCGCGCAACCGACCGTGGCGGCGCTGCTCAACGAGCTGACCACGTGCCTGCCGGCTGACACATGGGTGGAGCAATTGGAAATCAACCGCGACGGCGATCTGTCCTTTTCCGGGCAAAGCGCCAAGGCCAGCGGCCTCATCACGCAAATCAAGGGTTGCCGCAGTCTGGAAAATGCGCGGTTTGTAGGCGTGATCCAGCCGGATGCGCAAACCGCTAAAGACCATTTTTCCCTGCGTACCGACATTCATCAGGAGGTCGCTGATGGCCCGTCCACTGACTGACCGCGAGCGCCGTGGCGTCGCGTTGATACTCCTCGCGCTGCTGCTTGGCGCCGCCTATTGGCTATTGATTGACAGCTGGTTCGCCGCGCCGCTGCGCGATCTCAATGCCCAGGCCGACGCGCTGCGCACCCAGCAGCAACGCTATGCCGGAGTGCTGCGCCAGGCCGATACACTGCAAGCGCAATTGCAACAGGCACGCAGCGATCCCGCCAGCAGCACCAGCTTGCTGCCCGGCGACGACCCCAGCGCGGTGGCTGCTGACTTGATGCAGCGCATGGCTGACCTGATCAGCCGCCAGGCCGGCAGTGGCGCCGGCTGCGCGCTGAGTCAACGGATGCCGATCACCCCCGAGCAAGATGCAGCCGAGCCTTATCGCCAGGTCAAAGTCAGCCTGACCCTTAGCTGCGCCATCGAACCCCTGGAAGCGATTCTGCGGACGCTGGAGTATCAGCGGCCGTTTCTGTTTGTGGATGAGCTGAGCGTGCGGCGTGGGCCAAATGCCCCCGCCAATGGCGCGGCCGGGCAGTTGACGGTGCACCTGCTGGTGCGTGGTTATCTGCAAGCGCAGGCCGCGCCATGAGCCGTCTCGAACGCGGGCTGGTCGGACTGGCGCTGGCCTTGGGGCTGGCCATTGCCGCGATCACCAGTGGTATCGCCGATGACCCGAACTGGTTGCCCGAGCAGGCTGCCCGCAGCGAGTCCCATGATCAGTTCAAGCCAGTCACTGCGCCGAGTGCCTCGTTGGACAGCCTGGCTGCGACTTGGAAAAATCCGCTGTTCAGCCCCGATCGCAGCCCGGATCACGCCGTGGTTCAGGCGCAGGCCGCCAGCCTGAGTGGCTTGACCCTGACCGGGGTGCTGATCAATGGCGAGCTGCGCGTTGCCATGCTCAAACGCAGTGACGGGCCGCCGCTCAACTTGCATCAGGGGCAGTCGCTGCCCAATGGCTGGAAGCTCGACAGCCTGACTGCCACACACGCTGAGTTCTCATCCCAAGGGCGCAGCCAACGCCTGGCGCTGTATGCGCCGCGCCTGCCACCGCCTTCGACCACACCGCCGACTTTCCTTCCACATGAGTCCACCCCGTAATGGCCAGTTCCAAAGGCGCGCCCGCCGTCGCCACCCCTATGCTTTGCCTCGTCGCCGCGGTTGCGCTGGCGGGTTGTGCCACCGCGCCCGAAACCTTCGAGCAAGACCGCGACATGATGCGCGAAGCCCTGCAGGGCACCGGCTCGCAACGCCCGCCGGTCGACCCGCGCAGCGAGCAGCCGGTGGTCGACACACCGACTGCCCAGGCGACGCCGCCACGGCGCCAACTGATTCGCGGCAATCAGCAGTTCGTCCGCCCACCGGCCGCTGCGGCGACTGCGCGTGAACAGGACAGCGGCGATATTGTGTTCAATTTCAGCAACCAGCCAATTGCGGCGGTGGTCAACAGCATCATGGGCGACCTGCTGCACGAGAACTACAGCATCGCCCAGGGTGTGAAGGGTGAGGTGAGTTTCTCCACGTCCAAGCCCGTTAATAAAAAACAGGCGCTGTCGATCCTCGAGACATTGCTGTCGTGGACCGATAATGCGCTGATCAAACAGGGTGATCGCTATGTAATTCTGCCGGCCAACCAGGCGGTGGCCGGCAAGCTGGTGCCGGAGATGAGCGTGGCGCAACCGTCGGCCGGGCTGTCCGCGCGGCTGTTCGTGCTGCGCTATATCTCGGCCACCGAGATGCAGAAGCTGCTAAAGCCGTTCGCCCGTGAAAACGCGTTCCTGCTGGTCGACCCGGCGCGCAACGTGCTGAGCCTGGCCGGCACGCCGGAGGAGCTGGCCAACTATCAGGACACTATCGACACCTTTGACGTGAATTGGCTCAAGGGTATGTCTGTCGGCGTGTTCGGCCTGCAACGCGCGTCAGTCGCCGAACTGATGCCCGAATTGCAAAAGATGTTCGGCCCCGACAGCGGCATGCCTTTGGCGGGCATGGTGCGTTTTCTGCCGATTGAGCGCACCAATTCGGTGGTAGCTATTTCGTCGCAGCCGCAGTACCTCAGTGAAGTCGGCGACTGGATCCGTACCATCGACGAAGGCGGTGGCAACGAGCCGCAGATGTACGTGTACGACGTGCGCAACATGAAGGCCACCGACCTCGCCAAGTATTTGCGCCAGATCTACGGCGGCGGTGCGATCAAGGACGACACCGCGGCCAAGGTCGCGCCGGGCCTGCGAACGCGTAGCTTGTCCTCGTTGAGCAGCGGCGGTACGTCCAGCGGCATCAGCAGCACCGCCAGCATGGGCAGCGGGATGAACGATAACCAGCCGCTCGCCAGCGATGAATCGGAGGAGGGCGGCGAGAACCTCGACAGCGAAGCCGACAGCGGTGGCGAGCAGGCCGAGACCACCGGCGATGCGGCCAAAAGCATCGACGCCGGCACGCGTATCACCGCGCAGAAGAGCAGCAACCAATTGCTGGTGCGCACCCGGCCGGCGCAATGGAAGGAAATCGAATCGGCGATCAAGCGGCTGGACAATGCACCGCTGCAAGTGCAGATCGAAACGCGGATTCTTGAGGTCAAGCTCAGCGGCGAACTGGACCTCGGCGTGCAGTGGTACCTGGGACGACTGGCGGGTAATTCTTCCAGCACCACGGTCGCCAATACCACCGGCAGCCAGGGCGCCCTGGGCGGCGGCGGGGTAGCGGTCGGCAGCAGTTCGCTGTTCTACTCGTTTGTCAGCAATAATTTGCAGGTTGCCTTGCGCGCGCTTGAAACCAATGGCCGCACCCAAGTGCTGTCGGCGCCGTCGCTGGTGGTGATGAATAACCAGCAGGCGCAGATCCAGGTCGGCGACAACATCCCGATCAACCAGACCACCGTCAACACCAGCACCTCTGACACCACCCTGAGCAGCGTCGAGTACGTGCAGACCGGGGTCATTCTCGACGTAGTGCCGCGCATCAACCCGGGCGGCCTGGTGTATATGGACATCAAGCAACAGGTCAGTGACGCGGACACCAGCTCGATCACCGACACGCAAACCAACCCGCGTATTTCGACGCGTTCGGTGTCGACCCAAGTCGCGGTGCAAAGCGGCCAGACGGTATTGCTCGGTGGTCTGATCAAACAGGACAACGCCGAAAGCGCTACCTCGGTACCTTACCTGGGCAAAATCCCCGGCCTGCGCTGGTTGTTTGGCACTACCAGCAAGTCCAAGGCGCGCACCGAACTCATCGTGCTGATTACCCCGCGTGTCATCACCAGCAGCAGCCAGTCACGCCAGGTCACCGATGACTATCGCCAGCAGATGCAGTTGCTCAAGGTTGAGCAGCGTCTTCCAGCCCTACAATGATGCAGGTAGGGCAATGGGGTACTGCCTCAAGGGTTCTGGACGTCCGCCCTCGATTGCCAAATATTTTATCCAATCCTTCCGAGCGGCCATCGATCCTGAGCGGGAAAGCGCTCCAGAACATCTACTCATGATCTACTACCCCGAAGAATTGCCTGCGGTGACCGATATCCATAGGTTGTGAATTAGTCTCCCAACGTTTGCAGTACCTCGATCCATAACGCACCTTTGCCCGACGCCGCTTCGCCGACACGTTTCAAGGCGCCGTTATGGCTGATGGCGTAGGTGCCGACTTTGTCGCTTTTCTCACCCGTCACCAGCAACCAGCGACCGTTGGGTGAAAACGCGATATTGCGTGGCTGCTGCTCTTGCACGGGGTAGTTCGCAATAAAACTCAAGCCGCCGGTGGAAGGGTCAACCGCGAAGGCCGACACCGAACTGCTGGTACGTTCGGTCATCAACAGTAGCTTGCCGTTGGGCGAGATCCGCAGGTCCGCCGCCCAGATACGGGGTGTGGGGTCGTCCTTCAAGTCGTTGTTACGTGCATCACGCACTTCACCGTGAGCCAGTTTCAAACGCTCAGGAATACCGTTGGAGACGGCAATCTGAGCCAATGCGCCAGTGCTCGCATTGATTGAAAACGCGGTGACCGTGCCACTCATTTCACCCACCACATACAGGTATTTGCCGTCCGGGGAAAAGGCCAGGTGCCGAGGCCCGGTATTGTCTTGGACTTTGATGTAGCCGCTGCCTATGGGGGTCAGCGCGCCGGTGTTGGCATCAAGGCGATATTGCAGCACCCGGTCCACGCCAAGATTGCCCGCGTAGGCAAAACGGTTGCTCGGGTCGGTACGCACCGAATGCGCATGCAGGCCTGTCTTATAGCTCTGGATGCTGGCAGAAGGCTTATAGGCCTTGTCGATGGCCTGAACGCTGAGGGTGTCGGCACCGTAGGATGCTCCGAGCAGATAGTGGCCTTTTCTGTCGGTAGACAGGTAAGCCATGCTTTCTGCCAGTGGCGCTTTGGATTGCAGTGTCAGATGCCCGCTTGTGGGGTCGATGCTGTATCCCAGTACCTTAAACGGCTTGACCCGCAAGGCGGCAAACAACACTTTACCGTCAGGGGTGATGGCCATGGGGTTGACTTGATCACCGGCGTTGACCTGTTCAATCAGACGCAGCGCGCCGGTGTCCTGATCAAGACGATACTGGGAAATCAGACCGTCTCCCGGGCTCGAGATATAGGCAAACGTTGCGGCGTTGGCTTGCAGGCTGAGGCCGTAGGCAACGGCAGCGGCCAAAAGAAGAGGGGTCCGCACGGGTGATTCCTTATTTTTATGATTGTGGTAAGTCATCCTATGACCATGCTCGGGCGACATCAATCGTTGTTTTGCTCAGCTCGGCACTCTAAACCGTGCATCAGGCGCTGTTAATGCCGGCTTTTTCCTCGCTAGTGTCTATTCCACGCACCCGACGTCATCGCGTTTCGGCGCTGAAACATTTCTAAATACACTCATTTAAGAATTGTTGTACGACGTCGTATCTATCGTGTTCGACTGCCCGTGTTCTCACAAAAAAAATAAACGGAGATACCCTCTATGACGAGCATTCGTTCCGTCGAAGGCCAGGTTGCGGCGCCCACGGACAATCGATTTGTCCGAATACTTAAACTGCTGGGCCCCGGAATCATTGCGGTACTGTCGTGGCTGGGCGCTGGCGACTTGATCACGTCCTCCGTGGCCGGTGCCAATTACGGTTACGCAATGATGTGGGTGCTGGCGGTCTCGCTGCTCTTGAGATACCTGATCGTAAACATCATCGCTCGCTTCCAGTTGTGCAATAACCAGGGCCTGACCATCCTGCAGGGCTATGCGCAACTGAATCCCTTTTTCGCCTGGTTCATGCTCGTTTACGCCCTGTTGATGGGGCACTTGATGAACGCCTACATGATCAAAGGGGCAGGTGAGTCGCTGGCGATGCTGTTTAAAAGCGACCAGCCACTGCTGTGTTCATTGGCGGTGGTGCTCGCGGTGTGGCTGCTGGTGGGGCGTAATATTTATTCGATGATCGAAGGCGTGATGAAAGTGCTGTTGGCGATCATGACCCTGGCTTTCATTGCCTTGGCCGTGATGTCCGGTCCCGATGTCGTCGGCATCGTCAAAGGCACCATCGGCTTCAGCATCCCGCCGGATGAAGGCGTGCATGGCGCGCTGCTGGTGGCGGTATCGGTTATCGGCGCGGTTGCAGGCTCCATCGCCAACTTCGTGCATCCGTATGTCATGCGTCAAAAAGGCTGGGTCGGGCCGCAGCACAAGCGGGTTCAACGCAACGATTTGCTGTTTGCAGTGTTCGTCGGGATCGTCATCAACCTGGCCATCTGGATCGTCGGCGCGGAAATCCTGCGGCCCAACGGCATCGAGGTGAAGACCTTGGGCGATCTGGGCAAGGCGCTGGAAATATTCTTCGGCCCGGTAGGTTGGTATGTGTTCTTCATCGGCGTATTCGCCACATTGTTTGCCAGCATTTCCGGCAAGACCACCGCGTTCCCGATGCTGATTACCGATGCCTTCCAACACGTTCGTCCTGAACGGCGCGAAAAGTACGGCAAGGAGTTTCATCATGACCCGATGCACAAATGGTTCATGCTGTTCATCCTGGTGACGCCGTTGATCTGGTCGCTGCCAGGCATGCCGGATTTCGTAACCCTGACCATTGGCGTCAGCGCGTTGAACATTATTGGCTTGCCGGTTATTTCCCTGGGCTTGCTGATCATGTCCAACCAGAAGTCGCTGCTGGACAAGCAATACCGCAATAACCTGTTTGAAAATATCGCGCTGCTCTTTGCGACAGGCCTCGCGTTGTGGGTCGCTTTCCAGTTGGGCGTCGATCTGTTTACCTGACAACGAGCCACCGAGGGAGCGCAATGTTCCCTCGGTGGTCAACCCAGGTGCCCGTCGCCACGGGGGCCGCGCTACGCCGGCAGCGGGCCGCGCTCAAGATAAGTACCCAAGGCAATAAACGTCTTCACGGCTTTGAAACCCTCCAGGCGATGTAGCGCGCCTAGCATGTTTTCCAGTTCCGCCGAGTTTTCCGTGCGCACCTTCAGAATCATGGCGGTATCACCCGCAACGGTATGAATCTCTTCAATCTGCGGGAAAGCAGACATCTCCAGCACACGCCGGGTGGTTTCCCAGTTGCTCGTTTCCAGATGCACGAAGGCAAGCAGGTCTCTGCCGATCATCGGCCCATCCAGTAACGCAACTGTCGCTCGAATGACACCCCTTTGCTTCAAGCGTTTGACCCGCTCATGGATAGCCGGCGCAGATAAATGAACGTGCGCGCTGAGCTCCTTGTAACTGAGTTCAGCGTTTTGTGCCAAAAGACCTAACAGCTTTCGGTCGATTGCATCGAGTTCTGCATGGTCGCCGCGCGGGCGCCGAACGGCCTTCGTATCTTCCTGCATGGTATTTCTCCGCCGATGACAGAACCATATTATGCGAACCGAAACTTATGCCGAATATTATTCGGAGTGCCATTGCCAGATTCGGGTTCGTGGAATGAGGGGGAGGGCAGATGAGTATTAACGTCATGGCCGCATTCTGGGCCGTTTCTTTGCTGCTGGTGCTAACACCGGGCGCTGACTGGGCCTATGCCATTGCCGCTGGCATGCGGGGACGCCGAGTGGTCATTCCGGCGGTCGTCGGCATAATGTCTGCACACTTGGCCGCCACATTGGCGGTGGCGGCTGGCGTCGGTGGTCTGGTGACGAGCACACCGGGCGCGCTATCTCTGCTGACCGTGGCCGGCACGGTCTACCTCGCCTGGATGGGTATCGGCATGCTCAGGCATCCCGGTGTGCTGGTTCAGGCTGAAGCGCAAACGTCGACCAGCCGATTTCAATGGGCATTGAAAGGCGCTTGCTTGGCCGGGTTGAACCCTAAGCTGTTTCTGTTTTTCCTGGCCCTCTTGCCGCAATTCACAAGCTTGAGCGCAGCGTGGCCGGTGCCGGTGCAAATCATCTGCCTGGGACTGCTGCACATTGCTGGCTGCAGTCTCGTTTATCTGGCTGTCGGATTCGGTGCCGGCGTGCTACTGCGCAGTCGACCTGTTGCAGCCAGGCGCGTCAACCAGGTATCCGGGGTCGTGATGATTGTACTGGCCGTCGCGCTGACGGCCGAACGCTTGTTCGTACAATAAAAGGCACAGTGGCGGGCAACGGGCCCCCCTTTACCCGCCAATCAGCGTCGAATGCGTATGGCGGGACAGGTAGGCACCCAACGCAGCCGGCTGATCTTTGCTGAAGAAACCTGCCAGATAGCCATCCGGCCTGACCAGCACGGCGCAGCCTTCATCGAGGCTGTAGCACCGGGCGAATTGGCCCAGGTGATCTTCGATCTCCGACCCGGGCCCGATGCTGTGGATGTGCAGGCCCGTGCGTGGCGCGAAGTTCGAGGGGCCATTGACCAGCAAGGTCCAATGGGTGCCTTGGAACAGGTTGAATAAACGCGTTGGGCTGCCGCTTGCGCGTCGCACGATGGCATCGGGTGCACGATCGCCTGGCGCGAGCTTGCTGTCGGCAGCCTGCGACGGGAGCGATAACGGTGAGTGCCGATAGCCGATATCCAGCTGCTGAGCTTCACGGGGCCGCCTGTTGTCGCCAGTCTTGAAGCCTGCAAGCAGGCGCGTGGACAGGCCGAGCACGTCTTCGGCCACCGGCCGACGCTCAGTTTCGTAGGTTTCGAGTAGGGCCTCTGGTGCGCCGGCCAATACTGCGGCCAACTTCCAGCCCAGGTTGTAGGCGTCCTGGACGCTCGTGTTGAGGCCCTGTCCGCCGGTAGGCGGATGAACATGCGCCGCATCGCCGACCAGAAATACCGGGCCATCCCGGTAACGCTCGGCGAGCCTGGCATTCATGCTGTAGGTGGAGGACCAGACGACTGAATTAACGGTGATGTCCGTGCGCCCGGTGTGCAGGGCAACGCGTTCGGTCAGCGCCGCCGCGCAGAGGTCAATCTCGCCCTCTAAAGGAACAGGCGCCTGGATCTGGAACAGGTCGGTGCCGGCCAACGGGCAGATAGCCAATGGGCCTGCGCCCCCGCCCTCAAACTGGTGCCACACATCGCGCGACAGTCCATCCAATTCCACATCGGCCACGATCGCTCGCACGCCCAGGGTCTTGCCCGCAAAATCAATCCCCAAGGTACTGCGCACAAAGCTGCGCCCGCCATCGGCGCCCACCAGGTACCGGGCCTGTAGGGGGTGCTCGCCATCCGCGGTTGCGAGTATGGCATTGATACCGTAGGTCCCGACCACCATTGCCGTCAGCTCGACACCAAACGCTGGCGCATGCCCCAGTTCGATCAAGCGTTCGCGCAAGATCGCCTCGGTCTTGAATTGGGGAATCATCAACGCAAGGCAGTAGGGCTCTGCTGGTGTGGGCTCGGCAGCGATGGATACCGGCTGGTCAACGTGACTGCCATTGGGCGCGTATTTGCGGATATTAGGGTAGCTACCACCTGCGGCCATCACCCGGTCCAGGATTCCGAGATCTTCGAAGACCTCCTGGGTGCGAGGCTGTATGCCCTTGCCGCGCGAGCCTAAAAAGGCAGCGGGACGCTTTTCGATAAGGGCAAAGTTCACCCCGCGCCGCGCCAAGTCGATTGCCAGGGTCAGGCCCGCGGCACCGGCACCACAAATCAGGACGTCTACAGGCTCACGCATTTCACTTCTCCTAGGAATGTGTAAGATGCACATAACAGGGAGCAGCTTATGACTACGAAAAATAAAGTGCAAGATACACATATGTCGGTGCAGATGAAGGATCTCCACCGGTCATTGATCTCGATCGTGAGCGTAATGAACCGGCCTCGCAACGATGAGCGATTGATCGCGCAAGCGGGTGTCCATCTGGATCAGGCGCTCTTTCGTCTGCTGGTGGTCATTGAGCGGGTAGGGCCGATAGGCGTCGTGGATCTGGCAGGTCGCCTGGGCCGGGACTATACGACCATCAGCCGCCAGGTTTCCAAGCTTGAGCGCATGGAATTAGTGATCCGACACGAGAACTCGGAAGATCGCCGAATGCGCGAGGCGGTGGTGTCTGCCAAGGGTAAGGCCGTCACCGATAAGATCGACCAGGCGCGCGAGCGCCTGGCACGAGACATCTTTCAGGACTGGGCTGCCGAAGACATCAACTGCCTGGTGCGCCTGATGCGTCAATTCGCGCAGGCCCTGGAACAGGGCACGGAGGCGGGCTAGCTTGCGCCACTGAAGACGCGCGTGGGCCTTTACCGCTGGTGTCACACCAGCGGTAAAGGCCGATCTAAAAGGATTTTTCAATGGCAGCCGAGACTCTCGGTAGCTCTGCGCTCGATGCCGCGTGACGAATCGTCTTCAACATCAAGCGCGTCGCCAAGTCGTCGGTCAAGGCGCTTGGGCGCAAGAACTCCTTGCGCACTACGGCTCCTGTTGCAGCAGTTTGCGCGCGTTCCCTTGGCTGATCTGCTGCGCTCGCTCACTGCCGATGCCCATTTTTTCAAACCACAGCGAGCTGTCTACCTGCCATTGTTCGATATCTGGTTGAGAGGTCTGGCCGAGGTCGGAACTGTACAGCGCCCTGGGAACTTCGCACAGGACCCTGCTCACGTCTTCCCATGGCTGATAGCCGAGCAGGTAGGTCAGGGCAGTTTGTTCGGTGTAGACCATGGGGGCCTGAGCCAATTCCAGCAGGGCATTGGCGTCCAACCCGGTCAAGGGGTTGGCTGGTTGGTTGAGCATCAATCTGGGGACATCCAGCCGTACGGCTGCGTCTACCAGCAAACGAACTTCCTGAGCGTCGGAATGACCGGTAGAAATGACGATGGGGTAGTCTCGGGCCATCCGCAGCACATCCAAGGTTTGTTCGCTCAACTTCCCTTCATGGCTGACGGTCAGCGGTCGAATGGGGTATTTATCCAGGATCCAATGACCGCTGTTGCGTTTGAGGCGGGACTGGTGAGTGCGGCCTGTCACGGTGGGGAGGTGAACGATCAGCCGCGCTTCGCTCTCTCCGTGATGGCATAGCGAACGTTGTACCACCCTGAAATCGATACCACCGGCGATTTCGTTGAGCACCACCGAACCGGACACGGGAAGCCCCTCCTGTCGGGCCTCCCAGGCTTGTGAAGCGCTGCAGCCCAGATGGTTCTTCAACACCACCCAGCCGTTCAACTGGCCGTAGCGCCGACCCGCCGCCATCACGCCATGACGCCGCAGATAGGCGTCTGGGCCGGCGTGATAATGCACATCGATGAAGTCAGTCTCGGATAAACGCCGCGGATGGCTCATGCGGCCACCTCCAGGTTGATGCCCAAGTGGTCGCGCACGGTGCGAATGACCAATGCCGGCGCATCAAGCAATGGGCGCATGCCGCCATCGGGTATGGGTAACCGGTAATGGCGGGCCTGTTCGTTGATATGCACATTGATACTGCGTACCAGCTGTGACTGTTCGCCGTAGACCGTCAATAACGCGCCAGGGAAGTTGTGGCTGGCTTGGCGCAGGTCGAGGCGATTGAGTAGCCGGAAACCCAGATGCAGGCGCCTTGCCTGGAGTGCTGCACTGGCTTGGTCAATGTCGATCGGCCCGCAGGGGTGTATCCGGGTAGCCGGTTGTACGAGTTGGTCGAGTAGTTGGAGCGCTTGTTCGAGATCGCCGAGCAGGGCCAGATCAGCCATCTTCCCCAGCCGACCGTCTAGAATTCCATCCGCCAGGGCGGGCGAGGACAGCAACAGTACATTACTGACATGCGGTGCGAGACGGCTGCCGAGTAGCGCTTGAACGACCGCGCCACCCAGAGCTGAGCCTACCAGCAGATCGATGTGGCCCAGATCCGACAGGACATGCATCCAACGTCGCGAAAAATCCTCAAGCGATTCACTTTCGTCGGCCAGCAGCGATAACGTGTCGAATACAACCACCCGGTAACCTGCTTCTACCAATGGGGCGATCATGGGTTGGAAAAACTGGCCTTTATCCCATAGGGGCATGACCGGTGACATGACCACCGCCAGTTGATGGCCGTCGCCCCATTGGCTGCTGACTGCATTGGATGTTTGCATAGTCGTTCTCCGGGGTGATCAGGCGATTTTATCGAGCGCCAGCAGTTGCTGACTGTTGCGCAAGATTCGCGTCGTTTCGCTCAGCAGGTCATGGACGATCTGGCGAGCCGGCTTGATATCGCTTACCAGATCCAGAACCTCACCTGCCCAGATCGCTCGTTGTTCAAGATCGTCAGCGAGGACCGCTTTGGCGTAGTCCTGACGGATCGAATCCGGCGCCTCTCGCAGCGTCTCATCGTGGCCCAGCCACGCTTGCGAAAAGCGGTTGGCAATAGCCCGGCCACTGTAGTGTTCAGGCCATTCGATGCCGCGCACCAGGTCGAAAATTCGAGTGCGCACCGTGTCCGACGTGCTGGATTCGATCAGGCGCTTCTTGAACGCGGCCGAGGGCAGGGCCTCTTCTGAAGCGAGGAAGCGTGTGCCCAGCATGACCCCGTCGGCACCTAGCATCAGCGCCGCTGCCACGCCACGCCCATCTGCGATGCCGCCGGCCGCGATCAGCGGGATGTGGTCCCCGACCCGATCCTGCACCGCGGGCAACAATGGCATCAGGCCGCGGCGCAAGCTGTGCCCGCCGGCCTCGGCGCCTTGGACAATCAGTGCATCAGCCCCAGCGTCCAGGGCCGCACTGGCCTGGTCCAGCTCATGGATCTGTACGATGGCTTTCGCGCCAGCCCGATGGATGATCGGCACGAATGCCGCAGGATCGCCAAATGATAGTGCGACGGCGTTCGGTCCGTACTCCAGCGCCAGGTCCAGAAGCGCCATGTTTCGAGCGACGGTAAACATCACCAGGCCAACACCCCATGGTTGCCTCAATTCCCGCATGGGCGCCAGCTCCGCGCGCATCCACTGCTCGTCGCCATAGCTGGCGCCGACCAGCCCCAACCCTCCGGCCTTGGAGACTGCAGTGGCCAGTTTTGCTCCCGAGGCACCCCCCATGGGCGCGAGGACGATAGGGTGGGAGATGTTGAAACTATGTGTGAGGCGCGTGTTGAGCTCAGCCATATCGATACTCCTGTTCTCGTACGGGCAGGCCGTTGCGGGCCTGCCGGTTTTCGGCTTTTGGGTTCACTCGGCAATGAGCGCTGCGGTCAGCGCCTGGGGAATGAAGTCGCTCACCTGATAAAGATGAAATTCCCAGGTCCCGGTGTCCTTGAGCCCTGAATAACGCGACATGAATGACTCGTCCTGAAACAACGAGTCGAACGCTTCCTTGCTGCTCCATTGCGCCTGGTTGATGACCGTCTTTCCATCGAGGCTCTTGTACAGCCGGCTCCATTGGAAGTCCGGGTAGGTTTGCGCCACGTACTGGACGGTATCGCGCAGTACGGCGAGGGCGGCCTCTTGCTGGCCCGGATTCACATGGACGACGTTCACCAGAAAAATGGCCTGGTCTTCGCCCGATTTTGGTGCCTGGAATTGTTCGATCTGAGTCATGCGTCATTCTCCTGGGGATGGGGGCGGGTCATTGCGTCAGCCGGGCGGATATCGCCGGGCTACCGTTTTCCCAAAGCAGTGGATTGATAGGCTCGGCGAACCGGACTGCGTCAACGCGGCCGATGATTACGTCGTGGGTACCGTAGCTGAGGCGTTTGTCCAGGGTGCAGATAAGGCTCGATTGCGCATCCGCCAGGCAGGGAAGGCCTTGAATGTCTTCCCACTGACCGTGGGCGAAACGTTCAGGACCTTTGACCTGGCCCGCGAACACCGGCACCAGTGCGCTATGGGTCGCGCTCAGCAAGTTGACGCTAAAGCGCCCGGACAGCATGAGCGGGGTGTGCAGGCTGGCGCCGCGGTTGATGCAAATCAGCAGTGCAGGGGGAGTGGTGCTGACTGAGATCACTGCCGTCGCGACCATGCCTACCGGGTCATCGCCGTCGCGACTGGCGATGATCGCCACGCTTGATGTCAACCTGCGCATGGCGTTCTTGAACTGATCCGCCAATTCGACAGACTCGACGTCGCTGGCGATCGGCAAGGCCGTAACGTTGCCCGAAGCACTGCGGGCCTGGGAGTATCCGCTCATGCCACGGCCTCCATGATCCTGCCAGCTTTGTGCGGCGCCCGTTGGCCGGCTTGCTCCATCAAGGGCAGCACGTCCTTGACGAAGCGCTCAAGCCCGCGTTCGTAGTCCAGCCAGGTCAGGTTGATGCCGTCCACGCCCAGGTCAGACCAGCGCTGCATCTGGTCGACAATCATCTGCGAAGTGCCCACCAATGGCACGCCGGCAAAACCTGCTTTGAAATGGAAGCGGAAACGCTCGGCATCCGCGGCGTCTTTGAACATGCCGCTTTGTACGCCTATCTCGCGGGTCACGTTATCCAGTGCGGCGTCGTCGCCATGTTGGGTCACGTAATAGTCGAGTTGCTGGTGCGCTTGGTCCAGAGTGTCTTCGTGAACTACGTAGGCGTACACCCAGATTTGCAGTTCCCGGCCATGTTCCAGGCGTGCCAGGTCGCGATAGGCCTTGATCTGAGCACGGATGGTGTCGTCGTCATCTTCGTGTTTGAGGATCAGGAAAGCAGCGTCGCAATGTTTGGCACAGAATTGGCGCCCCCTCGCAGAGCCGCCGGCGTTCATCAGGAACGGACGGTTGATCGGCTTGGGTTCGGAATAGCCTTGCTTGACGTTGAAGAACTCGCCCTCATAGTCAAAGTAACCGTTGGCCTCCCATGCCTTTTTAGCGATCTCTACCCATTCATCGGCATGGTCGTAGCGTTTGTCGTGGTCACGCTGGTGACCATTGAACATGCCCATTTCCTGGCCGAACCAACCGCAGATCATGTTCAATCCGAAACGGCCGCCGCTGATGTGATCGATAGTCGCCGCCTGCTTGGCAGCGAATAATGGGTGGACCGTGGACAGGTGCGAAGTGGTGAACAGCGCGATCTGTTCGGTGACCGATGCGAGGCCGGCAGCCCAGGTGTAGGTTTCGTAGGAAACGCCCATCGGATTGCTGGCCCCCTCCCAGCCGCGCCAGCGGCCTACGGGTAGCAAGAGCTCAAGGCCTGCGCGATCGGCCAGGGTGGCGATTGCCAGATTGCTCTGCCAGTCAGCGGCCCTGTGGCGTTCCGGGGCGATGGTCAGCGTGCAGCCCCCTTCAATGTTGAAACCGAACACGCCGAGTTTGATTTTATTTCGGCTGTCGCGCACCGGGTTAGGCTTGCGAATGGACACGTTTGCAGTGGTCATGTCGTGAGTACTCGTTCAAATGAATGGAATAATTCGCAACTCAAACGCCGGCTTGCTTTTCCTTGGATGACAGCCATGGCTGGTCGTAGCGGTGCAGGGCGCGCGCCTGCTCCAGGGTGGAGCCCGCATTGACGCTCTGGATGATTTCTTTCTCGGTTCGCTCGACGGCCTGGGCGCGTTGGATGACCTGTTCGGCCTTGTCCGCAGGTATTGCCAGGCAACCACTGCTGTCACAGAACAGCAGGTCGCCGGGATTGACCGTGACCCCGGATATCTGCACGGGTACCTGGGTCGCTTTGAGCTGCACTCGGTTTTTCGCTGATTGCATGAAACGGGCGCGACTGAACAGCGGGTAGTTCAGGCGCTGGACCGTATCGATATCCCGCGCCGCGCCGTCGATCAGCGTGCCGCGAATACCTCGGCCTATCGCGACGTGAGTCAGGATGTCGCCCCAGGTTGTGCAGTCGGTGCGCCCAGGGTTGCTGGAAACAATGACCGCGTCGGCCGGCACCTCGTCGATGTAGTTGGCGGCGGTCCTGAAGCCGCCTCGTTCCTGTACAGGTTCGTATAACACGGTGTAGGCGAAGCCCACGCAGCGGGTTCCCGGTACCTGCTGGTTCAGACCCGCCAACCCCCCGGCCAGCCCCAGGCTGTCGAGTGCATCCGACAGGCTGGCGGTGTCAAGGGCCTCGCAGGCTTTGAGCAGCGCATCGTTGCTGTGTACAGCGGGAGAGATGATCGCGTTCATGCGTGGGCTCCTTTTTTCAGGGCGTGTTTGTCCTGGTTTCTGAACGGCGGGGAAGTCTGCCCATCAAGCAACGTCGCCCATTCGAGGGTGTGCTTGACAATGGCTGCCGCCACTTCGAAGGTGCTCGCCGTTCCGCCGAGGTCGTAAGTGCGGCAGTCACTGCGCGCCACCTGGGCAACGGCGTTACGCGTCGCTTGGGCAGCGTGTGCGTGTCCGAGGTGCTCGAGCATCAGTGCGACTGACAGGAACATCGCGCTCGGGTTGGCCCTGTGCTGCCCTGCATAGGCGGGTGCGCTGCCGTGCACCGGTTCGAAGTACGCACCCTGGGCCCCGATGTTTGCGCTGGGTGCCAGGCCCAGGCCACCCATGACTCCGGCCCCGAGGTCGGAAAGAATGTCGCCGAACATGTTTTCCGCCACGATCACGCCGAAGCGTTCCGGGCGTCGAACCATCCACAACGCAACGGCGTCGACGTTATCGATGCTGCAATGGATGTCGGGGAAATCCTTGGCGACTGATTCCAGGATCTCTCGGGCAAACGCGCCGCTGTACCTCAGGACGTTGGGTTTGTCCGCCAGGGTGACGCGGTCGTAACCTTGTTGGCGTGCGTGCTCGAAGGCAAAGCGGAACAGTCGTAAAAGCCCTGCGCGTGTTTGCAGGCGCACCGTCATCGTGGCATCGCTGCAGCTCTCTCTGGTCCACGGTGCTCCATTGCGCTCGCGCTCGGCCAGTATCGGCTCGAATGCCTGCGGAATGCTGGCAAAATCAAGCCCCGCGTACAGGCCTTCGGTGTTCTCCCGAATCACCGAAAAACGATAGCGGTTATCGCCCAGTACATCGGTAACAGGCCGCACATTGGCAAACAACCGAAGTTGCTGGCGAAGTTGGATAACCGGTGAGACATATACGTGGCCGGTACCCTTGAGTGATGAAGGAAGTTCAGCTTCTGCCTCACGAAGCGGTTTGCTGGTAATCGCTCCCAGCAGCGTTGCATTACTTTCATTGATCAAGTTCCAAGTGTTTTCCGGAATGCAATTTCCTTCCCTCTGCCAACAGCTCCAACCGATATCTCCAAACGTCAGATCAATGGGTAAGTCAAGGGCTTTAAATAAAGGTAATACTGCCTCGGTGACTTCGATGCCGATGCCGTCGCCTGCCAATACACAAACTTTTTGGCGCTGGCTCATGAGCGGACACCTCCGCTGGCGAGCGTGGGCGACAACGTGGTCGGTAATGGATGCATGGATTTTTGCGGTTTGCGGTTCCCTTGTTCATGCAATATCTGCAAGGCGTGGAAAGTTGAAGCTGGGCGGTGTGCCTTTATCACTTCATCCAAGCGATTCTGAACATCGAACGGCATGTTGTAAGTGCCCATCAAGACATCCGTCAGCGACAACGGAAGACTGCTGGCTGGCACGGTGTCAGCGGTGTGCTGGGATAAGTGCAGGGCACTCACCAGGTCGTAGTCGTTGCGAATGCCCGCGCGGTGCAGATAGGCGACAAAAACCCCCAGGTGCAGGTTGCCGGCTCCCTTGCCCATGCCGCAAATGGACGCATCGATGTATTCGGCTCCGGCGTCCATGGCGGCAATGGAGTTGGAAAGTGCCAGGGACAGATTGTTATGTGCATGGAAGCCCAGAGGAATCAGGACGCGGCTGGATATCCGCGTGATCAGCCGGTCGACGTCGGCCGGAATCATGTTGCCATTGGAGTCCGCGAACACCAGCACGTCCGCTCCGGCGTTTTCCGCGCGCAAGCTCATGTCGGAGATTTCTCCTGGCCCCAGCGTCGTGACATGGGTGATATTGGCGCTTACCTGAAAGCCATAGGCCTTGGCCATCCGCACGGTGGCCAACCCGTCCTCAAGGCGGTCGCGACGCAGGCACACCCTGATCATCGACACGCCGTGTTCCTGAAGCAGTTGAAAATCACTGGCGTCGACGTTGTGCGGGTGCACCATGACGCATAAGTCGATCCGACCCGCGGCGGCGGCATGGGCCGCGCTCAGGTACCGGGCATCGACAGCACTCGTCAGCCCGTGCTCATGCTTGCGCACGAACGAACCGTTGCGATAACCGATTTCGCAGTAAGGGATGCCGGCTTCGATCATTTGAGAAATTGCAGACTGGGCGTAATCAACGGTGAAGTTGAAATCATTACGGTACCCACCATCTCGCAACGTGACATCGATAATCTTTATCTGGCTCATGAATACAGTCCCTTTATCATGTTTCGAAGGCACGCAAGTGTGCCGCTTTACTTCGAATAAGCAGAGTTAACCAGGAGTCACAATGTCTTGCGCAGCCGGGTACGTATAACGATCTACCAGCAAAGGCAGCGTTAAGTGTCGTACGGGCAGGGGGATTATTATTATAAGAAAATAACGGTTTGCAGAGTCATGGTTCAAACGAGAGTGCGTTTGCCTGACGTGGTTCGATACTGGGCAATATCCTACAGGTTGTAAACAGGTTGTTTTTAACAGCGACTGTTAAAAATTTCCCAGTAGAGCCAGACCTCATTAGCGATGTTGCTGTGCAAAGCAATCGATGATGAAGTCCATCATTGCCCGTATTCCGGGGGCAGTGCGCATGTCGCGATGGACCACCAGCCATAGCTCTGCATGTAACGGCCGCTCTTCGATTGGAACCCTTTGCAAACCGCCTGGGGCATCGGCCATGAAAATAGGCAGCAACGCGATACCAGCCCCCGCCCTGGCCGCTTCGGCCTGCACATCGAAGGATTTGACCCTGAGTACCACCGGCCGCTGGCCTGCGGCATTTTCCAGCCAGATGCGCTGAGGGGAGGGTTCATGTTCATCGTCATGGGCAATGAATTCATAGGCTGAGGCGATGCGGTTGTGAAGATAGGAAGGTGCGGCGAAGAAGCCGAAGTCGAGGGTGCCAATCTTGCGCACCACCAGATCCGTCT
Source organism: Pseudomonas sp. R5-89-07 (assembly GCF_003851685.1). Taxonomy (NCBI): domain Bacteria; kingdom Pseudomonadati; phylum Pseudomonadota; class Gammaproteobacteria; order Pseudomonadales; family Pseudomonadaceae; genus Pseudomonas; species Pseudomonas sp. R5-89-07. Next base: position 2,281,014 of record NZ_CP027727.1, read on the forward strand.
CGGTCGGTCGCCCAACGCTGATCGCGATATCGGCTTCACGCCTGGCCATGGAAGCCATGCGCGGGTTGGACAGGATCCGCACGTTGACGTCCGGGCATTGTTCCCGTAACCGACCAAGGTGGGGGGCGATGAAATGTGTGGTCAGGTGGGGCGGCGCGCTAAGGGTGATATCCGCGACCTTGTCGGTGCGGATTGCGCAGACTGCGCGGCTAAGGGCGCAGGCGGTCTCTTGCATGCGGTTACCCAACTGGGCGATGCGTTCGCCGTTGTCGGTCAACTCGTACCGATGGCTGCGTCGGTCCACCAGGCGTATCTTCAGTGCCGTTTCGAGGGCGGCTATCCGTCGCGATACGGTGGCGTGCTCGACGTTCAAGGACCGCGCTGCGGCGGCCAGGGATCGTATCCTCGCGAAGGCGATGAAGTATCGAAGGTTTTCCCAGTCGAACTGGGTGCTGTCTACAGGGAAATCGACGGCCTGTGTGGCAGTAGGTGAGATGCTGCTAACATCCATATCGTGGCTCCGTCCGAGTGGTTTTGACCGATAGAAACTCCGCTGAGTTCGAGAAAGACCGTGGCTTGCCACGGTCTTCAATGAATGACTTTAGTGCAAAACCGCTTGGGTTTCCGGCGCAAGATCTGGCTGTCGTGCTCCGTACACTAGCACCTTGGTCGCGATCGTCGCGGCTGCCAGTGCGCAGAAAGCCAGGCCGCTGATGATGGTTCCTTCCATGCCCATGCGTGCCAGGAACCAGCCGCCGGCAGTTGCGCCGAGCGTCACGCCCAGATTGATGAACGAGATATACAGACCTGTCACGAACTCAGGCGCCTCCGGAGCTTCGGAGGTCAGCCAGACCTGGGTCACGATCAGGCCACTGGTGTGGGTGGCGCCCCACAGAACCACGATCAGGATCATCGGCAAAATGGCTGGACTGGCAAAGAAATGCAGAATCAGGTACGACGCGCCCAGCATGATCGGATGCATCAGCGTCGTCCCCACTTTGTTGGTGGACAGCAGGCGGCCTGCAAGCAGGTTACCGGCGACGCCTCCCACGCCGAACAGGATCAGCATGGCACTGATCACTTCTCCGCTCATGCCGGCTTCGCGAGACAGGTATTCGGCACTGTAGGAGTACACCGAAAACATTGCACCGAAGATCAGGGTGGAGGCCAGGATATTGAGCCACAACGTCGGTTTGCGCAGGATAGCCAGTTGTTCGGCGTAAGGCGTGCGCTGCCCGGCAAAGGTGTCGGGTAACCGGGCGATGATGCCCAGGCCGGCGATCACATTGACGGCGGTGCAGAACAGAAACGCGGCTTCGTAGGAAAAACGTGCAGCGATCCAGGTGGTGATAGGTACGCCGAGAACCATGCCCATGCTGGTGCCGACAAACGCCTTGGCCGTCGCCTGCGTAGCCTGCTCCTTGGGATACAGAGACACCACCGCCACAAATGCCAGCGAGAAATACACCGGATGGAAAAACGCTGGAATGATCCGCAGCACGGCGAGTGTTCCGTAATCGGGCGCGTAAGCCGACAAGGCGCTGGAGCCGGCGAATATGAACAGCGACAGGGTCAGGATCCGCTTGCGGTTGTAGCGCGATAGCCACAGCACCATGAAGGGACCGAATACCGCAATGATCAGGGCGAACAGGCCTACCAGATAGCCCGCCTCGGAGGCGCTGACACTGTAGCGTTCGACGATCACCGGCAAAATACCGACCACGCCGAACTCGATGGTGTAGACCCCGAACAAACCCAGGGCAATGAAGAATAACGGGTTGAACATTTTCATGGCCGGTCCTCCAGGGTCACGATGACTTTGCCGAACTGTTCACCGGCTTCCAGGTATTGATGAGCCTTGACGATTTCGTCGAAGGCAAATCTTTTGGCGATCACCGGGGACAGACTGCCATCAACCAGGCCGCTGGAGACGAACGCCTTGCCTTGGGCAAACAGGGTGGGATCGTTGACGACTTCGTGCAGCAGATAGCCCCGAAGCGTGAGGCTTTTTCCCAACACGGTGAATAGAGGGAAGGGCGAGGGTTCGCTGCTCAGCGCCCCGTACTCGATGATGATGCCGCCGCGACGGGTGGCGTCCGCCAGTGGCTCGATAGCCGGGCCGCCCACGGGATCAAAGACAACCCGAGCGCCATTTCCGGACGTAATCTGCGCGACACGTGAGGCCAAGTCCTCTTCGCCGCTGACAATCACATGGACAGCACCGGCGGCCAGCAATTTGCGCACTTTCTGCTCGCCACGCGTCACTGCGATAGGGATCGCCCCTACCCGGTTGGCGATCTGGATGGCGGCCAGGCCTACGCTGCTCGATGCCGCGGTTATCAGCACGAAGTCCCCTGCGACCAGCCCGGCCACGGGCAACAGCGCACCCCAGGCCGTGAGGTATTGCATCCAGATGCCAGCGGCCTGCTCCATGCTGAGTGTGTCGGGATGCCGGACCAGCATTGCCGCCGGCACTACGGCCTGCTCAGCGTAGGTTCCCCATTGAGCAATGCTGGAAGGAGGAACCAGGCTGACCGGATCACCAACATCGAAGTCGCGAACGGCGTCACCGACGGCTTCGACAATTCCTGCCGCTTCATACCCCAGTCGGCTGGGAAACTCAGCCTGTTCAAGATATTGGCCGCGCCTGAACATTGATTCGGCGCGGTTCAGGCCTATGGCTTTTACGCGTATGCGGACCTCATCAGGGCCTGGCTGGGGGACCGGTAGATCTTCGATCTGCAGAACCTCTGGATCACCATACTCATGGAATCGAACGACACGTGTCATGGCATTTCTCGCAAGGATTAGGAACGTTTGCAGTCTAGAGGCGCGTCCAATACAGAAAAACGCGCTGGAGTTCCGGTGTTAACGGATATATGTGTCCGCAATGGGAATCGATTGGCGTTGGGGTAGCCGGCGGCCGATGCTGCGAACCAGCACGTAGAAGACGGGGGTGAAGAGCAGTCCGAATGCGGTCACGCCCAGCATGCCGAAGAACACCGCGACGCCCATTGCCTGGCGCATTTCCGCTCCGGCGCCGGTGGAAATCACCAGGGGTACCACGCCCATGATGAAGGCAATCGAGGTCATCAGGATCGGTCGAAGTCTCAGCTTGCTGGCCTCCCAGGCAGCGCCAAGGGGGGCATGCCCCTGGCTTTCCAGATGCCTTGCAAACTCGACAATCAGGATGGCGTTCTTCGACGCCAGTCCCACCAGCACCATCAGGCCGATCTGGGTGAAGATGTTGTTATCGCCCCCGGTCAGCCATACCCCTGCCAAGGCCGAGAGCACACCCATCGGCACGATCAGGATCACCGCCAGCGGCAACAAAAGGCTTTCGTACAGTGCCGCCAGCACCAGGAATACCAGTACCGTGCTAACTGCGAGTACCCAGCCGGTTGCGTCACCGGCCAGCCGCTGCTGATAGGTCAGATCGGTCCATTCCATGCGTATACCCTGAGGCAGAGTCTGCCTGGCGATGCGCTCAATGGCTGCTTCTGCCTGGCCCGAGGAGTAACCAGGCGCGGGTGCGCCGTTGACGTCCGCCGCGGTAAAGGCGTTGTAATGCACGACCATTTCCGGCCCGTAGCCGGGATCGACCGACAACAACGTCGACAGGGGCACCATGGCACCGTATGCATTGCGTACCTTCAAGCGCGTAATATCTTCCGGGTTGGCCCTGAAGGGGGCGTCGGCCTGCGCACGAACCTGGTAGACACGTCCGAAAAGGTTGAAATCATTGACGTACAAGGACCCCAGGTAAATCTGCAGGGTTTCGAACACGTCGGTCACTGACACGCCCAGTTGCTTGGCTTTGACCCGGTCAAGATCGACGTCCAGTTGGGGCACGTTTATCTGATAGCTGGAGAACAGCGGGCCTAACTCCGGCGCTTTGGCAGCCTCGGTCATGAAGGCTTTGACCGCGCTATCGAGGGCAACATAACCCAGGCTGGCGCGGTCCTCGATCTGCAGTTTGAATCCACCAAGTGTTCCCAGACCCAGAACGGGGGGCGGCGGGAAGACCGCTGTGAAGGACTGCGCAATCTTGCTGAATTCGCCATTGAGGTCCGCCGCGATACGGCTCGCCCCCAACGCCTCGCCGGAGCGTTCGACAAAGGGTTTGAGGATCACAAAAATGATCCCCGAACTGGAAGAGTTCATCAGGCCGTTGACGGACATTCCAGGAAACTCAAGGGTATGGGCAACGCCAGGATGCTTGAGCGCGATATCGTTCATATGCTGAATGACCTGCTCGGTACGATCCAGCGAGGCTCCGGCGGGCAGTTGGGCGAAACCTACCAGGAACTCCTTGTCCTGGGCCGGAACGAACCCCGTCGGCAACGTGTGGCTGAGCCATGCGCAGGCACACAGCAGAACGCCAAATAACGCCAACGTCCTGCCCTTGTGTGCCAGGACACCCTGTACGCCGGCGCCATAGCGGTCCTCGGCGTGCTTGAACCAACGATTGAAACCCTTGAAGAAACGCCCCATAACTTTGTCTATCGCGCGCTCCAGCCGATCCTTCGGGGCTCCGTGTGGCTTGAGCAGCAGGGCGCACAGGGCGGGGGAAAGCGTCAACGAATTGAACGCCGAGATCACCGTGGAAATGGCGATGGTCAAAGCGAACTGGCGGTAGAACCCGCCGGAGAGACCGGGCATGAACGCTAATGGAATGAATACGCAAACCAGCGTAAGGGTGATGGCAATGATCGGTTTGCTGACTTCTGCCATGGCCTGGTGAGTCGCCAGGTGGGGGGACAACCCCTGGCTGATATTGCGCTCGACATTTTCCACCACCACGATCGCGTCATCAACGACGATACCGATTGCCAAGACAAGGCCAAACAGCGACAGAGCATTGATGGAAAATCCGAACGCCAGCAAGAACGCCAGTGTGCCGACGATGGAGATGGGCACGGCGAGCAATGGAATGACCGAGGCACGCCAGGTCTGCAGGAACACGATGACGACCAGCACGACCAGCACGATGGCTTCGAACAGGGTACTGATCACCGCATTGATGCTGGAACGAACGAACTGAGTCGGATCGAAGACGATTTTGTAATCGACGCCTGCCGGCATATCGGCCTTGGCCTCAGCCATGATCTGCCGGGCACGGGCAGAGATGTCCAGCGCGTTGCCGCCCGCCATCTGGAACACCCCGAAGCCCACCGCCGGTTGCCCGTCAACCAGCGAGCGGAGCGCGTAGGTTGACGCCGCCAATTCGATCCGGGCCACGTCGCGCAAATACGTAACGCCTCCATCCGGGACGGTCTTGACCACGATATTGCCGAATTCCTCTTCGGTTTTCAGCCGACCCTTAGCGTTGACCGAGAGCTGCAGCGGGACGCCAGCGCTCATCGGCGAAGCGCCTATGACGCCGGCTGCGACCTGAATGTTCTGTTCTCGAATGGCCTGTACCACCTCGCCGGCGGTAAGGCCTCGCTGTACCACGCTGTCGGGGTCGATCCAGATACGCATGGCGTAATCGCCGCCGCCCCAGATGCGTACTTCGCCGACGCCTGGGATGCGTTCAAGCTGGCTCTTGATGTTCAAGATGCCGTAGTTGCGCAGGTAGTTGGCGTCGTATTCATTATTGGGTGACACCAGGTGAATCGCCAGGGTCTGGGTCGATGACGACTTGCTGGTGGTGACGCCCAGGTTCAACACGTCGGCAGGCAGACGTGGCAGTGCCTCGGAGACGCGGTTCTGCACCAGTTGCTGAGCCTTGTCGGGATCGGTACCCAGGGCGAACGTCACGTTGATCGCCAAGGTGCCATCGCTGTTGGCCTGGGATTGCATGTACAGCATGCCTTCCACGCCGTTGATGCGTTCTTCCAGTGGCGCGGCAACGCTTTCAGCCACTACCTTGGGGTTGGCGCCTGGGTACTGTGCGTTTACCACGATCAACGGCGGCACCACATCGGGGTACTCCGACACCGGCAGCCGCGTCAGCGCCAGCACGCCGGCCAGCAACACGAGCGCACTGAGAACACCAGAAAAAATCGGACGGTCGATGAAGAATCCGGAAATATTCATCATTGCTGCGCCTGTGGTTGTGACGGCATGCGTACCGGAGCAACGCGGGTGCCCGGCGTCGCCAGGTGCAAGGAACTCACGATGACTTGCTCCTCGGGCTCAATGCCCTGGTCGATGACGCGTAGCGCGCCCTGGCGTATCCCGGGCTTGACCTGCCGGTACTGGACGCGGTCATCGGCATCGACCACCAGCACGTACTTTTTGTCCTGATCGGTGCCGATGGCGCTGTCGTCAACCAGGGTCGCGGTGTGGCTGGCACTGCCTGGCAGCAGGACCCTGGCAAACAAGCCAGGGCGCAGCTCCCCGTTGCTATTGTCGAAACTTGCCCTGACCCGGATCGTGGCTGAGCGGGTGTCCAGTCGGTTGTCCAGGGAGCTCAGGTTGCCTTTGCGCGGATAGCCATTTTCATGGGCCAAGCCGAGCATGACGGGGACCGGGTCGTCCGCCGGGCGGTTGCCCAGATAGCGCAGGAAGGTTTGTTCATCCACATCGAAGTCAGCGTAGATTGGCGAAATCGACACCAGGTTTGTCAGCGCGGTGGAGCGTTCGCCCACGTCAACGATATTTCCCGGCGTGACCTCCACGCGTGAAGCTCGACCGTCAAACGGCGCGAGAATGCGGGTGTGTTCCAAGTCTAATCTTGCCAACTCTACCCTGGCCTGGGCTTCATTGACCCTGGCCTGTGCTTCGCTGGCGCTCTGTACGCGCTTGTCCAGGTCGGTTTTTGCGATGGCATTGCTGGTAATCAGATGCTCGTAGCGCTGGAGCTCTTTCTGGGCAAACAGTCCCATCGACCTGGCAGCCACGAGCGCAGCTTGGGCTTGTTGCAGCGTGGCGGCATAAGGGCGAGGGTCAATCTCGAACATCAGGTCGCCTTTGCGAAGCAGCGCGCCATCCTTGAAGTGCACGCTGATCAGCGTACCGGCCACTAAAGGCTTTATGACCACGGTGTCGGTAGCGACCAAGCGGCCAGTGTAGCTTTGCCAATCGACGACATCCCGGGTCAAGGCCGTCATCACTTGCACCTGTGGCAACGGTGGGGGGGCGGCTGTCGCCTGGGCAACCGGCGATCGCATGCTGATGGCGACACCGGCAAGTGCCAGCAGCACCAATGCGCCCAGTGCCCAAGCGGGCACGCCGGCCCATTTGCGAATAAACGATGACATGGCAAGCATCCTTTCTAATGAAAAAATTCAGACCTGGGGCACACTCAATGGCCGCTCCATCGGCTTGGCCTTGCCCCAGCGCCGCATGACAGGCTGCTCAACGAAGACAAACAGCAGCCAGCCACCCAGGAGTGACAGATAGAACGTGGCGGCAAGAATGAGAGACGCCGGTACAACGGAAAAACGTTGTCCGTCCAACAATGAGGTCACGCACATCATGATCAGCAGGTGGATCATGTAGAAGCCGAACGAAATTTCCCCCAGCCAGACCATCAGCGGATGACGAAACCAGGACTTGCGTTGCGCAACATCGGCAGCAGCCAGGCTGGTGATCAGTAAGGCAATCGGGACCACGGTCGTCAGCGAAAGGCTGTACATAAAAGGCACTTCCCCTGCGAGGCAGTAGGCTACCGTCGCCAATGCCAGGGCCGGTGCCAACGGAATGGCAATCCAGCGGCCGGCCATCAGGATCCGCGCCATCAACATGCCGAGCACGAACTCGAATAGCCTGAGCGGCGGAAAGTAGTAGGCCAACCACCACTGATTCAGAGAGATCGGGTATTCGACGATCTGCGGCGTACTGTTGACGACTTCGGCGATGAGCCAGTGAGTTGCGGCCATCGTGCAGACGGTCAGGCCGGCGGTCAGCCAGAGCCGGTCCTCCGGGACCTTCCACAACGCGCGCAAGAGAAACGGGAATGCCAGGTAGAACGTCAATTCACAGCACAGCGACCAGGACGGCCCGTTGACACTCAGGAATACCGACATGTCCGGCACCCAGGCATGGACTAGCAGTAAGTTGGGCAGCCAGGCGCTGACGGCCGTCAGCGGTACGGCGAACACGATCATCGCCAGGACGAAGGTGACCACATGGTTGGGATAGATCTTCACCAGGCGCCGGCGCCAGAACGCCCCGAGCGTATCGTTCCTGCGGGCCGACCAAGTGATGACGAAGCCACTGAGCACGAAGAAAAACGAGACGCCAATCCAGCCGCCTACACTGAACAGGCGCTGGAAGCGGGCGATGATCTCTTGATCGGCAAACGGATTGAAGCCGATGATCTTGGTCAGTGAGGCATGGAAGAAGAACACCAGGGCAGCCGCGACAAATCGAAACCCCGTCAGGGAGTCCAGGCGCACGTTTGCATAGCTGTGGTACAGGCGTGAATGCGTCATGAGTCGATACCTTTCAATAAAGAACATGGCACGGTCGGAAGCCGAAGTGCCTGCTCAATTCCATGGGGCAGGTAGCCAAAACAAAGCTGGACAACTCAAACTGCATTCGCATGAAGGCCGGCTTTCACGCCGGTCTTTTCATCATGGGCTCCTTAACGCGGCGCGAGACTTACTTCAGTCAGCGCCATAAACGGCATTGCACAGATCGACGGTGAACTGCCCGAACATCCCTTCGAAGGCGGTGTTGGTGAACGCCACCACAGTGATCTGCTGCACCGGATCGACAAACCAGGAGTGCCCGTAAGCCCCGCCCAGTCGCCAGGTGCCGACGGACTCCGGTGATTGTGCCGCCGCAGGGTCAGCCAGCACGGTGAACCCCAGGCCGAAACCACGCCCAGGCCAATTGGCGAGCGCCAGGCTGCCGGTCTGGACGGTGCCCATTTCCTTCGCCAGGCTCGCTGGCATGAGCGGCCCGCCCCCCTGGCGCAACGTTTCGAGCACCGTCAGGAATTCTTCCGCGGAGCCGATCATCCCCGAGCCTCCCGAATCATAGGCATTGCTATCGAGTGCCCGATCCGCCTCCATCCGGATGCCTGCGGTGTTCTCGAAAACCTCGATCACTTCCACGCCATTCATGCGACGAGGCGCGGGAGCGGCATTGAGGTACGCGGCCGTCAGGCGGGCGGTGTCGACGACGTTGAAACGGGTGTCGGACAGGCCGAGTGGCTCGCACACCAGTTGATCGATCGCGTCAGCCAGACTGGTTTGGCACACGTTGGCGATGAGGGCACCCAATACGTCGGTGGCGATTGAGTAACCCCAATCAGTGCCAGGGCGATAGAGCAGCGGTGCGGTCGCCAGCCGCCGGATGTTTTCCTCCAGGGTCAGCGGCGCACGTTCAAGCCCGTCGCACACACCGGCCTGCGCATACGCGCCGCCACCCTGGGCTTCGAGAAATCCGTAGCCCAGGCCGGCCGTATGGCTGAGTAACTGGCGTACGCTGATGGACGCGGGCGTACCGTCCGACAGGGTTGGCTGGAACTCTGGTAGCCATCGAGCGATAGGATCATCCAGGCCAATACGGCCTTGGGCAACCAAGGCCAGGGCGGCGGCCGAGGTGATAGGTTTGGTCACCGAGGAGAGCCGGAACAAGGCGTCGGTGCGCATCGGCAGGTCAGCCTCTCGGTCCGCCAGACCTGCGGCGTTGCGATAAGTGATTTCGCCACGCCGGGCAACCAGCACCACGGCGCCCACCAGGCGTTTGTCTTCGATGGCACTATTGAGGGCAGCGTCGATTCGCGCCTGCATGGGGTCAGTGGCGGTGGCGCTGGATAATTGAATGGTTTCTTTGACGGTCATGATCGCGATTCCCTGCTGTAATGGACGTCGCCATGCTAGGTCGCAGACGGCAGCGGAAACAGAGGCTAGAATTCCGGACACATCGGACGTTTCGTTCCGCAATCCAACGCGCAAATTCAAGGAGAAAGCGTGGACAACCTCAGCGGAATCTCGGTCTTCGTACAGGTCGCCGAAACGCGCAGTTTTGTCGCGGCTGGACGGCAGCTGGGCGTGTCTTCATCGGCGATCGGTAAAAGCATTGCGCGCCTGGAGCAGCGCCTGGGCGTCAGGCTGTTTCATCGCAGTACCCGCAGCATCAACCTGACGGCGGAAGGCATGCTTTTCCTGAATCGCTGCCAGCGTGTGCTCAATGAGCTGGAAGCGGCGCAGCTGGAGCTGTCGAGCACCAACAGCGAACCTCGGGGCAAACTGCGCGTGAGCCTGCCCCTGGCCGGGCAGTTTCTGTTCACCTTGTTGTCCAGCTTTGCCAAGCGATACCCGGACATCCATTTGGAACTGGACTTCAGCGATCGACTGGTGGATGTGGTGGAGGAGGGCTTCGATGCGGTGGTCAGGACCGGTGAATTGAATGACTCGCGTCTGGTGGCGCGGCGATTGAGTGCTTTTCGTTTCCTGCTGGTGGGCGCCCCGACCTATTTCCAGGCCCAGGGTACGCCCATTGACGCCAGTGACTTGAGCAATCATGACTGCCTGTTGTACCGGGTGCCCTCCACCGGCAAGCTTGAGCGTTGGCCGCTACCGGACAAAGCCCACAACGGCGCGCAGGATCTGCGGGCGGTACTGGTCTGCAACAACATCGACATGTTGTTCAACGCTGCCATGGAGGGGCGTGGCATTGCCTGCCTGCCGGAGTTTGCCGTCAAGGCAGCGCTTGAGTCCGGCAACCTGCAGGCCGTGCTGACCGAAGAGGTCACCCGCGTCATCCACTTCAGCGTGCTGTGGCCGCCGAACCGCTTCATTACGCCCAAGCTGCGCTGTTTTGTGGACTTCATTTCCTTGCATATGTGAGCGGCAAGGGGCGCATAGTTCTTGACGTCGGCCCTGCTCCACAATGCCTTCACATACGCCGTAGACCGCTCCAATGATGAGCGGTTCTTTCGTTCAAAGTTGTCTTCCGATGACATTCAGCGTTCTGAGTAAGAGTTCTGCCCCGCGCCGGGTGTCCCTTTCACGTAGCAGTGACAGCAGCCCATAGAGGCTGGGGGGAGCCGCTTGTGCAGCAGTCTCGGCTTTGGCCATACGCAACGCGTTTCCAACACTCCAGGACACGGCAGTTGTCTCCTCGAATACCCGGGCAAGTTTTTCTACCAGGGCAGCGTCAAGCAGGTCGACAAGATCGGAGACTAGAGCAAGCGCATCGACGATGTTGTCCATGCGCCCGCCGTCGAGCAACGGTTGCAGCTTGATCAACAGCGCTTCGAGCCCGGCATTCTGGTCAGGTGATCGGGCATTGGCTGAAGGATTGGTCGCCGATGATTGATTGAGCCCATCCATGATTATTGACTCCTTCCTTGTTACGCCGCCTTAAAGTATTCCGCGAGCTACCGCCCAATAGAGGCCACGATTGAATCCATTGCGCAACAGGCCACCCAGCTTGCTCGGTGGGGTTGGCAGCACATCGTGGGCATAGTCATACCAAAGTGGCATGCCTGCATTGAGCCCCATTTGCGCCACCGCCTGGACACGCCCGTCATACACCGCACAGGGTTTGCCCAAGCGAATTTCGGCGGCAATATTATTGGCAATGACGGGGGCTTGATTGTGGCAAGCGCCTCCTGCCTTACTGACAGGCAGATCCACCGTATCGCCGATCACATAGACCCCTTCAAGCCCGTACACCTGCAGCGTTTCATGATTAGTCGGCAACCAGCCTTCATGGTTCTCGGCCTGTGAGGCGCCACTTTCAAGTACCACGTCTACCGCGCGAATAGGTGGAGTCGCCATAAGAATATCGAAGGGCTGCTCGTCCCCCTCTTCGGAGTAGGCGATGCGCCGGTCCGGATCAACCCTGCTCAACGTGAACCCGCGCTGAAAGTGGATGTTTTTCTGCTCAAAGAGACTCGGCAGAATCTCGCCGGTCGGACGCTGTAGAAAAAGGCAATTACGAAGCAGTTGGGCGGTGGTGGGATAGGTATAAATGATTTCAACTTTGTCCCGGACACCACGACGACGCAGAAAATCATCCAGCATTAACGTGGTCTCGACCGGTGCGATACCGCATTGGTGTGGCACGTTAGGCGTCTTGGGAAAGGATACCGTGATAAATATCCGGCCTTTTTCGATGGTACTTAAACGCTCGGCCAATTGCCGCGCTGCCGGGTATTGATAGAAATGATCACCTGCTTCTTTAAGCCCCTCAATGCGCTCAGGGGCCGGAACGCAGCCGGTGGCAATCACCAGAAAATCATAAACATAGCGTTTACCGCTGCGGGTTTGCAGCTGCTGCTTCGAAAATTCGAAGCGAGTGACCTCATCGACGTGAAAGTCAATTTCTGGACGTAACAATGACCGTTCCGGGCGCTTTAGTTCTTCTTGAAAGAACTGATTGAAGGCCACGTACATAAAGGCAGGTTTATAAAAGTGATCAGGGGAATTCGATAGCAGGGTAATCGCTACTTCGCCGCGCAGAATCTCTGGATAGAGCTTGATGACCAGTTGATTGGCGAGCATCGTGCCGCCTACACCGCCACCGACAATAAGAATCTGCTTGCTCACTCGTCACCTTCCTTGGGCTGAGTTTTGTCCAATGAATGGAACTTAGCCTAGATGAGGAGAGTGGCAGGACGAAAATAGAATAAGAACTGCACTGCTAATTGCAATCGATTCAGCAGTTGTGTGTCTCAGAAATAGATACCTGCCAGATTCTGCACATCGGCGCAGGTGGGTTAATGCGCGTTGTTCAAGAGCGCTCTCAAACAACGGCGCAATGGAGCGGCTTTACTTGAGCGTCACATCCAGCATCGGCGGAATGAACCCGTAGTCATATTCGGCGACCACGAATGTTTGCTGCCCTTTGATCTTGATGCCGACGGTCGGTGCCTCGGTGCCACCGATGCGCATCTGTTTACCGTCTTCGCCAGCAGGGACGCTGTCGATGAAGGAGGTCACCAGGCCGTTGGGCATCACGCAGTGCGAGTAGGTCTGGAACGGCTGGGAAGAGGGGTTGCCCAGGACCAGGCCGGAACCGTTCAACGGCACGTAAGGGCCGAACAACGAGTCCGCGACAAAACCGTATACCCCGTCGGGCCCGGTTACGCCGTCGCCGTAGGTGAAGGTGTGGCTGATGGTGAACAGGTAATACTTACCGTCCTGGAACACGAAGTGCGGACGTTCGGTCTGGTCGTTGACGCCGACCGCGGTGAGCAGCGGCGGCAGCATTTCCCAGTCGTCGCCATCCTCGTCTCGGGCCACGGCGATACCGACGCACGCGGTCTGGTAGCGCGAGTTGCCGACGTCTTCATGACCCGGCGGCACGTCGCCGATTTCTGCTTTGCCCACCTTGTGCGATCCACGCTCGCCGGCCACGTTGCCCTCGAACAGCATGTACAGCTTGCCGTCCTTCGGGTCGCGGAACGGCCACGGATCGCGGAAACCCCAGAAGGCGTTCTGCGCTTCGGTCTGGTACATCTTGCCGTCGGCTTCGAACAGCGGCTTGACCTTCTCGAAGCCCACCAGGCTGACGCCATGCTCGGTGGTCACCACGCGACCACGCACCTTGACGATGGTCGCGCCGGGTGTGACGGCGGTGTAGTACAGGTCAATTTCACCTTGCTCATTCAACAGGATCGGCGTGCCGGCCCATTCGCGCACCGTCGGCGAAACCCCTTCAGCCATGACTCGGCCGCCGAGTTTCCAGTCCTTGCCGGTGCGGGAGAACCAGTAGTACATCTTTGCCCGACCGTGGCGATCATTCCAGTCGCGGGTGATGTCGTAGTTACCGTTCTGATCGAGGTATTGCGGGTCATTCGGGTGACGATCCGCGGTCAGGGTGAAGATCACCGACCAGCCATCGACGGAGGTGATATTGCCGTCGAGGTCACGCAGCGGCATGGTGTCCCAGATAAACACCTTGTCGCTCAGGACCGGGAAGTCGGCACTGACCAGTGGCTGGGTGGTGGTGGGATCGTCTGCGTGCACTTTCAGCGCATCGGCGCGAGTCCACAGGCTGGGTTGATGGGGTGTTTTACCAAATGTCGCGGTGGTGCTTTTCATAGGGAAAACCTCGTCCATGAAGGTTGGTTGAATACTGTATTTATATACAGTGAGTTCACTTTAGAAGGGTCCTTCCTTCGGGTCAAGCAGAAAAATGCATTTATGCATAATCGAGGTTTTTGTCGTAGCTGATTCGTTTCACTAATGGAGATAGCCCCAATATTGTCTCTGCGTATTGGGGCAGCTCGTTCATTAATTGGCCTGCCGCACCTCCTCATGCCGATGCTGGTTGCACTGCCAGCGCCAGGCATCGGCCAGCATGCTTTCCAATGAGTGACGCGCCTGCCAGCCCAGCTCTTCGATTGACTTTTGCGGGTCGGCCCAGCAGCAGGCGATATCCCCTGGCCGGCGCGCTTCGAAGGTCATGGGTATGTGCACACCGGTGACTCTTTCGAAAGCCTTGATCACCTCCAGCACCGAATACCCACGCCCCGTTCCCAGGTTCCACACACTGATACCACGCCGCTCGCGCAGCGCTTCGAGCGCGCAGGTATGGCCCTGCGCCAGGTCGACGACATGGATGTAATCGCGAACGCCGGTGCCGTCCGGGGTTGGGTAGTCTCGGCCGTAAACCGACAACGCCTGACGTTCGCCGCTGGCAACTTGCAGCAAATAGGGCAGCAGATTATTCGGTGTACTGGTCGGTGCCTCGCCCAGCAAACCGGAAGCGTGGGCGCCGATGGGGTTGAAGTAGCGCAGCAGGCCTATCGACCAGCGCGGGTCGGCGCCGGCCACGCTTTTCATCACGTTTTCACACATCAATTTGGACATGCCGTACGGGTTGGTCGGCTGCCCGGTGGTGCACGTCTCGCTGATGGGCATGCTCGTGCAGTCCCCGTACACGGTGGCCGATGAACTGAACACCAGCCTGAACACACCCGCCTGCGCCATGGCCTGGCAAAGCACCACGCTGCCGCCGACATTGGTGTCGTAATAGCGCAACGGCTCGCGCACGCTTTCACCGACGGCTTTCAACCCTGCGCAGTGCACCACCGCGTCAATCGGGTAGTCGCGCAACAGCGTGTCGAGCAAGCGCCGGTTGCGTACGTCGCCGTAGACAAACCCTGGGGGCCTGCCAGCCAGGGTACTGATGCGCTCGATGGCCGAGCGTTCGCTGTTGCACAAATTATCCAGGATCAACACGTCCTCGCCTCGCCCCATCCATTGCACTGCGACATGCGCACCGATGTATCCCGCACCGCCCGTTATCAAAATCATGCGCCTGCCCTCAATCGTCCCGGCGTCTGCCTGACGCCCTGTTGCCCAGGTTCGGTCAGCGCCGTTGTGGCGGCTGACTGTTAAACCGGTAGGGGCTGTTTTTTGGCGCGAGTTCAAACCGGTTTACCGACTGGTATGTGCAGTTCATCGGCTTCGCAGAATCTTCTTGTGAACGCGCCGCGATGGTCACGCTTCCAACCTTCAAGAGCCGTACAGCCTGATTGAACGCTGTCGCGCACTTGCCGTATCGACCTGATAGGGCCAAGGGGCTCGATGCCTGAGCCGTGAACTTTTCGCTTGATAAGGACGTTGATATGAACCTTGCAGAACAGCCTGAACAGAGTGCTGCGCTGAGTGCGCAACGCCTCGTGGAATCCCCGACCCTGGCCCGACCCACGCTGGTGTGCCTGTCCCATTTGCGCTGGGGTTTCGTTTACCAGCGCCCGCAGCATGTGATGTCGCGCCTGGCCAAAGACTACGACGTAATCTTCTTCGAAGAACCGGTGCTGGCCGGCGACGAGCCGCCGCGGCTTGAAGCCTCGAGCCCGGCAGACGGTATCGAGGTATGGGTGCCACGCCTGCCCGAAGGCATGAGTGCCCAGGCAATCAACGAAGCGCAGCGCCAATTGCTCGACGAGCGCCTTGCCCAGCGCTTACCCGGCGATCTTCTGCTCTGGTACTTCACCCCGATGAGCCTGGCATTTACCGACCATCTCCAAGCGCAGGTCACCGTGTTCGACTGCATGGATGAGCTGTCTGCGTTCATGGGCGCACCTGCGCAACTGGTGGACATGGAGCGGCTGTTGATGGCCAGGGCCGACGTGGTATTTACCGGCGGAGTGAGCCTGTGGGAGGTCAAGCAGCGCCAGCACGGCAATGCGCATCCGGTGCCCAGCAGCGTCGACATCGCGCACTTCGCCCAGGCGCGTGACGCCGTGGTCGAGCCTGCCGACCAGGCCTCGATTGCACGGCCACGCCTGGGCTTTTTCGGGGTGATCGATGAACGCTTCGACATCGAGTTGGTGGACCAGGTCGCGGCGCTGCGGCCCGACTGGCAGATCGTACTGGTGGGGCCGGTGGTCAAGATCGACCCGCAGACGCTGCCGCGTCGGCCCAATATTCATTACCTGGGGGCGCGGCAATACGCCGAGCTGCCGGCGTACCTGAGCGGCTGGGATGTGGCGCTGATGCCTTTCGCACTGAACGCGTCCACGCGGTTTATCAGCCCCACCAAAACCCCTGAATACCTGGCGGGCGGCTGTCCCGTGGTGTCTACGGCGATTCGCGATGTGGTCAATGGCTATGGCCACAGCGGCGCCGTATTCATCGCCGACACGCCGCAGGCTTTTGTCAGCGCCATTGAAGGCGCGCTGCACCTCAAAGGCACGCCCGACTTTTTAAAACGTGTCGACGCCGCCCTTGAAGGTATGTCGTGGGACAACACCAGCCGCTTCATGAAGGAGCAGATCGAATGCCTCAGATAAATCTTGAAGCCGCCACGTCCGGACCGTCCTGCCAGCCGGCGCGCAGTGTTTATGATTACCTGATCGTCGGTGCCGGGTTTGCCGGCAGCGTGATGGCCGAGCGCCTGGCCGAGGGGCTCGGCCGCCATGTGCTGTTGATCGACCGTCGCGCCCATGTGGCCGGCAACGCTTACGATCATTACGATGCAGCGGGCGTGCTGGTGCACCGCTACGGCCCGCACATTTTCCACACCAATGCCCAGCGCATTGTCGATTACCTGTCACGCTTCACCGAGTGGCGGCCCTACGAGCACCGTGTGCTGGCGAAGGTGGATGAGCAGTTGGTGCCGATTCCCATCAACCTCACCACGCTCAATACGCTGTACGGTTTGTCGATGACGCCTGAGCAAGCCGAAGTGTTCCTGGCCGAGCGGGCCGAACCGGTGGCGACGATTCGCACGTCAGAAGACGTGGTGGTCAATCAGATCGGGCGAACGCTGTACGAGAAGTTCTTCCGTGGCTACACCCGCAAGCAATGGGGCCTGGACCCTGCCGAGCTGGACAAATCGGTGACCTCGCGCATTCCCACCCGCACCCATACCGACGATCGCTATTTCACCGACACCTTCCAGATGATGCCCCGCGATGGCTATACGCGCCTGTTCGAACGGATGCTCGATCACCCGCGCATTGACGTGCTGCTGAGCACCGACTTCAAGGCCGTGCGCGAGGTGGTCAAGTTCAAGCACATCATTTATTGCGGGCCGATCGACGAATACTTCGATTTCCAATTGGGCCGCTTGCCCTATCGCTCGCTGCGCTTCGAACACCAGACCCTCGAACAGGAACGCTATCAGCCGGTGGCGGTGGTCAACTTTCCCGACCAGCAGGTGCCCTATACCCGCATCACCGAGTACAAGCACCTGACCGGCCAGGAGCATCCGTGCACCAGCATCAGTTATGAGTTTCCCTGCGATGAGGGCGACCCTTATTACCCGGTCCCGCGCCCCGAAAACGCCGAGCTGTACAAACGCTACAAGGCGCTGGCCCAGCAGACGCCAAATGTGACGTTCCTCGGGCGCCTGGGCACCTACAAGTATTACAACATGGACCAGGTGGTCGGCCAGGCCCTGGCGTTGTACCGCGATATCGAGGCCGCGAGCAGCGAAGTCGCCGTTGAAGCGGGGCTCGAAGCTCCATGAACGCACAAACCCAGGGAGGGCCACGCGAACAGATCAGTCTGTTCGACAGCTTCGTGATGGCCGGCTACGAATGTTCCAGCCAGCGCCGCCAGGACGGCCAGCGCCTGGACCTGCTGGAAAGCACCGGCCACGCGCGTTGGGTGGACAAGGACTACCGGCAACTGGCGGGCCTGAACGTACGCTGTGCCCGCGACGGTTTGCGCTGGCACCTGATCGAACGCAGCCCTGGCCGCTACGACTGGAGCAGCTTGCTGCCGATGCTCAGGGCCGCGCGCGAGCACTCGCTGCAAGTGATATGGGACCTTTGTCATTACGGCTATCCCGATGACCTGGACATCTGGCGCCCGTCATTCATCGACCGCTTCGCCCGCTTTGCCGGCGAGGTGGCCAAGCTGATGAGCGATGAAGGCATCCAGCGGCCGTTCTACTCGCCGGTCAACGAGATATCGTTCTGGAGCTGGGCGGGGGGTGACGTCGGTTATTTCAACCCGAACGCATGCGGGCGAGGGCAGGAGCTCAAGCACCAGTTGGTGCGCGCCAGCATCGCGGCAATCGAGGCGATTCGCGAGCGTGCGCCTGCTGCGCGTTTCGTGCAGTGCGACCCGTTGATCAACGTGGTGTCAGCGTCGCGTCGCAGCGAAGAGATCGATCACGCCGAACGTTATCGGCTGGCTCAATTCGAAGCGTGGGACTTGTTGACCGGGCGGCAATGGCCGGGCCTGGGTGGGCAGGAGCATTACCTGGACATCATCGGCGCCAATTTCTACCCGCACAACCAGTGGTATTTCCAGGGTGATCGCATCATGCGCGGGGCGCCTGATTACCGCCCGCTGGCCGGGATGCTCAAGGAGCTGCACCAGCGCTATCAGCGGCCACTGCTGATTTCCGAAACCGGCGCCGAGGATCAAGCACGGGTGCCCTGGCTGAGCTACGTGGTGGAGCAGGTGCTCACAGCGCTCAGGCGCGGGGTTCCCGTGCAAGGTATCTGCTGGTATCCCTTTCTCGATTA
Source organism: Pseudomonas sp. R5-89-07 (assembly GCF_003851685.1). Classification (NCBI taxonomy): domain Bacteria; kingdom Pseudomonadati; phylum Pseudomonadota; class Gammaproteobacteria; order Pseudomonadales; family Pseudomonadaceae; genus Pseudomonas; species Pseudomonas sp. R5-89-07. The sequence continues at coordinate 2,299,861 of NZ_CP027727.1, forward strand.
CCCCGGCTGGGATGACGGCCGTTACTGCCCCACCGGCGTTTTCGGCTACCCGGACGGAGAGGGCGAGCGCGCGCCCTTTCACCCTTTGCATATGCAGCTGCAGGCGGTGCCCGATCGCGTGCGGGCGTGTTTGCGCGAGCTGGATCGGTTGCAATCGGCGAGGCAGCGGCCATGATCCTGCGGCGCTTGCGCGATGAGCCGCTGCCGGCAACCGCCAGTGCGTTCCTATGGCGCTACGTCCGGGTGCGTCCGCTGCATTTCAGCGCCATGTTGTCACTGGTGATCGGTGCGGCCTGTTGCGCGGTAGCGGTGCAGTACGGCATGAAGTTGCTGGTGGACGCCATGGCCGGCGATTCGCAGGCAGGCCAGGTGTGGCGCGCCTTCAGCTTGTTCATTGGGCTGATCGTGGTGGAAAACGTGCTGTGGCGGCTCGGTGGCTGGGTGGGCTGCTACACCGTGGTCGGCAGTTGCGCCGACCTGCGCGTGGACCTGTTCCACCACCTGACCGGGCACCCGATGCGCTATTTCAACCGGCACTTTGCCGGCTCGCTGGCCAACCGGGTGTCGGCGGCGGCCACGGCTGCCAACACCGTCTACGGTGGGCTGGCCTGGCGCATCGTGCCGCCCTGTGTGGATTTTCTCGGGGCCGTCGTGGTGCTGTTCGCCGTGCGTGGCTCCATGGCGCTGGCCTTGATCGTGTGCGTGTTGCTGGTGGCGGCGTTGATCACCGTGGTCGGCGTGCGCGGCCGCAATCGGCACATTGCCTTTGCGTCACAATCGGCGCGTGTCGGTGGCGAAATTGTCGATCAGGTGTCGAATGTATGGACGATCAAGGCGTTTTCCGGACGCGAGCGCGAGCGCCTGAGGCTCGAGCGCGAGATCGGCGTCGAGGCCGGGGCGCATCGGCGCAGCTGGATCTATCTGGAAAAGGCGCGCGTGCTCCACGACGTGTGCCTATCCATCATGGCGGGGTCGATGCTGGGCTGGGCCATCCTGCTGTGGCGCCAGGGCCAGGTCACGGCGGGCGATGTGGTGATGGTCAGTGCGTTGACGTTTCGTATTCTCCATGGCTCGCGCGACCTGGCGCTGGCCCTGGTGGAAGCCACTCAGCAGATGGGCGTCATCGCCGAAACCCTGGGGATCATCGCCCAGCCCCATGAGCTCAGCGATACGCGGGAAGAGCTGGCACCCACCCGCGGCAGTATCCGCTTGTTCGATGTCAGCTACGCCCACCCCGGCGGGCGCTCGGTGTTCAGGCATTTTTTCCTGGAGATCCCGGCCGGTCAGAGCGTCGGCATTGTCGGCACCTCGGGCTCGGGCAAGTCCACGCTGCTGGGCTTGCTGCAGCGCCTGGATGACGTGCAAAGCGGCGTGATCCTGATCGACGACCGCGACATCCGCTCGGTCAGCCAGGACAGCTTGCGTCGGCAAATTGCCGTGGTGCCCCAGGAGCCGGCGCTGTTCAATCGCAGCATCCTGGAAAACATCGGTTACGGCCAGCCCCACGCGACCGAGCAGCAGATCATCGAAGCGGCCCGGCGCGCCTTCTGTGACGAGTTCGTGCAGGCGCTGCCCGCGGGTTATCAGACGCTGGTGGGGGAGCGCGGCGTGACGCTTTCCGGTGGGCAACGGCAACGCCTGGGGCTGGCGCGGGCGTTCCTCAAGGGCGCGCCGGTTCTGATTCTCGACGAAGCAACGTCCGCCCTGGATTCGGATTCCGAGGCGGTCATCCAGCGCGCCCTGACTGACCTGATGCGCGGCAGAACAGTGCTTGCGGTGGCTCACCGACTGTCCACCGTCGCCCACTTCGACCGGGTGCTGGTGCTGGAACATGGGCAGATCGTGCAGGACGGCTCCCCAGATGAACTGCGCCGCCAACCCGGACGTTTTCGCACCCTCTGGCAGCGCCAGGCAATGCTGCGCTCGGATGCCGATGCAGCAGGCTACGCCGTTGATCGGCCTGCGCCGTTTGCCGAACGAACTGCCGAGAATGGCCCTGGCTCGAACCGTACATAGCCCTGGAGGAGAGCCTCGAAAAAGGCTGATCGATTCGGACCAACATTAAGGAGATTTCCCATGGTCGAGATTCAAACCTTTACCCGCCAGACACTGGACACGCTGTTGGCGCTGGCGGATCGCACGAATCTGAGTGTCTACATGCCCGTTCAGCAAACGTTCCCCGAGCGCGCACAGAACCCGATTCGCTTGAAGAACCTGATCAAAGACCTGGAAGTCGGTTTGACGCAACAGTCACCCGAGGCCCAGACACTGCTGGCGCCGTTCCATGACCTGGTGGCGGACACGGAGTTCTGGAATAACTGCCCGCCCGCGCTCGCGATCTTTGGCGGCGCCGAACACTTCATGGTGGTGGGCTTGCATCAGCCGGTTCAAGAGATCGCCATGGTCAACCGTCACCCTTACCTGCGGCCGTTGCTGCGCCAGGCGCCGACCACCGAGCGCTACCAGGTGCTGTGTCTGACCCGCGACAGCGTGCAGGTGTTCGAGGGCACCGCACAGGTGCTGCAAGAGGTGCAGCTGCCGCAGGCGGTGCCCACTTCCCAGGCCCAGGCGCTGGGCGAGGAACTGACCCCTCGCAATCAGCAAGGCCACCCGGACGGGTTCAGCGGGGCGGGCGAGCGCGGCGACCCGATGATGCATGAGTCGGGCGGCGGCGGTAAGCAGGATGAAGTAAACCTGGACCGTGAGCGCTTTTTCCGTGCCGTCGACAAGGCGATTACCGAGCACTGTTCGCGGGTCTGCCAGTTACCCTTGGTGCTGGTGGCGCTGCCTGAGAACCAGGCCGTGTTTCGGTCGATCAGCCACAGCCCGTTCCTGCTGGCCGAAGGCGTGCGCATCGACCCCGCCACGCTCTCGTCGGCCCAGTTGGCACAAGCCTGCACAGACGTGCTGAGCCGGCGCCGTGACGAGGCATTGAATGCTGCGTTCGACCGCTTTGGTGTCGCGGCGGGGCAACGCCTTTGCGCGTCGCACCTGGCGGATATCGAACGCGCGGCACAGGAAGGCCGCGTGGGGTTGCTGCTGGTGGAAGCGGACGCCCATGCCGAAGTGGGGACCCAGGTGGTCCACGACCATGCGGTGAATGAGGATGCGGCGCTGGACGAGTTGATCCTGGCTGTTATCCGCCAGGGCGGCGAGATCGTGGTGGTGCCCACCGAACGTTCGATGCCCACCGACAGCCGCGCGGCCGCCGTGTTGCGGTACTGAGCCAGCCACAGGCAGTTCGACTCGACAGGAGCGCGACGATGGTAAAAAGCCAAAAAGAGATGGAAATCCAGGCCTGGCACCTATTGCTCGAAGATGACAGCTACCGCCTGGACTGGCCCGACGACTTCTATCAGACGCTCATCAACCGTGCCGATGAGCTGGTGCTGCGTGAAGTCATCAGCCTTGAGGAATGGCAGCGGCTCAAGGACGCGGCGGACGCGGTCCATGCACAGACGCTGCGTCATCTCGCGGCGCTGCAGCGTGACCGTGTCGACACCGTGTCCATCGACCTGTGCATTGATGTCGCGCAGTCGCCGGCACCTTCGAAATAGCCCGGCCGTCGGGCATCGATCAAGGAAGCTGCTATGCGTGTGCACCATTTGAACTGTGGATGTATGTGCCCCCTCGGAGGGGCGTTGTTCGACGGCTACAGCCGTGGGTGGACGGCCTCGGTGGTGTGCCATTGTCTGCTGATCGAGACAGATGCCCATGGCCTGGTCCTGGTGGACACCGGGTTCGGCCAGCAGGATGTCGAGCACCCTGAACGCCTGAGCCGGTTTTTCAGAACGTTCAACAACATCCAGCTTGAGCATCGTTTCACCGCACTCGAGCAATTGCGGCAGTTGGGGTTCAAGCCTGAGGACGTGCGTCACATCGTGCTGACGCACCTGGATTTTGATCACGCCGGCGGGCTGCAGGACTTTCCCAAGGCTCGGGTGCACGTCATGCACCAGGAGCTCAACCACGCAACGTTGGCCAGCGACTGGATCGAGCGACTGCGCTTCCTGCCCGCACAATGGCGGGACGTGGCGGATTGGGAGCTGTACACCCCGGACGGCGATACCTGGTTCGGTTTCGATTCGGTGCGGGCGATGGTCGGCGCCGAGCAGGAAGACATTCTGCTGGTGCCACTTCGCGGGCATACGGCCGGCCATGCCGGCGTCGCTGTTCGCACCGCCACTGGCTGGAAGCTGCACGCCGGTGATGCGTACTTTCACCATGACGAAGTTCACTTGCCCAAGCGCCGCTGTCCGCCCGGCATGCGTTTCTACCAGAGCATGATGGACACCGACCGCCAGGCGCGTCTGCATAATCAACAACGGTTGCGCCAGTTGGTCGCAGAGAGCGGCAAGACGGTGACGGTATTCTGCAGCCATGACGCACGCGAACTGAAACAAGCGCTGAGTGCCGGCATTAATGAGCATTAAAGTATAAGGGCTACGGCCGCGCCGCGAGGTAAGTAACGTAGCCGGCTATTAAGTTCAAGTTTGTGCGCGCAACAACAATACACGTCATTCTTAACGTAGAGAGCCCCGTTAAAAAGACGTGCGGCAGGAAGTGTAAGTTAGCGGTAGAAAGTCTGCGCTTGATCAGCGGCGTTCGCACACTGATCGGCGAGTGCCTGGTTTGAAGGGGCAGCGAGGCTGCCCCTCCCACGCATCACTCAAGAACCCGATTTACGGCCGCCGCCGTGGCTGTGTTGACCGCCTTTACGGCCTGCCTCGGAGGCTTTTTCACGGTCATTGGCGAAATTTCCGCCTGACGCTTGGCCACCTTTCTTGCCTGCTTCGGATGCTTTTTCGCGATCGTTGGCAAAGTTACCTGGATTTTTATTACCTGTGGTCATGACAATTCTCCAGTCGCTCAGTTAGCGTTTCGTTAGTTGCCCGTTATGGCAACGGACACCTATTCCGATAGCGGCGCCATGAAAAATGTTTTATTGATTTTTATAAGCGGCGACGAGCGGTAGGTTTTCACTAAAAGTTGTACAAGAGCACGGTCATAACGCCGCTTCGTATAAGTTTTCAGTCGCTGATTCGATAGTGGATAAGTTCATCCGCGCCACTCGTCTTTTTCGTCGCACTTGGAAAACAGCGACGGTTCCAACGAAGTTCCTATCCTGTGCACGGGAGACTGCTGCGATGAACCATGACCCCTCCAACACCCAGAACCAGCCACTCGACAATCCCAATGACGACGGTTTCGTGATCGGTACCGCCGGACGTGACGAAGACCCCAATGCGACCACCGACTGGAACCACCCCGACACCCATGCGGATGGCGCTGTGGCCACCCCCGTGCCGCCTAACGGTACGCCAGAAATCGATGCCGTTCCCGATCGGGATGATGCGGCTGCTGACTGAGCGAAACGCCCCTGGCGCGCCGCTTCGCTTGCTATGCGGTGCGTAACCGCTGGTCGTGATGCGTGGATTTTTTTGAAATTTTTCAATCACCGTCCGCTTCACATTAAGGGTAGGCGCGCACTCCAAGATGCCGCCCCTTTTTAAGAAAGCCCGAGGAGATTTGTTCATGTTTCTACATAACAAGCGACTTCAATACACCGTACGTGTCGCCGAGCCCAATCCGGGCCTGGCGAATCTTTTGCTCGAACAGTTTGGCGGCGCTCAAGGCGAGTTGGCGGCCGCGTCGCGCTATTTCACTCAAGCCTTGGCTGAAGACGACCCAGGCCGCAAAGACCTGTTGATGGACATCGCCACCGAAGAACTCAGCCATCTGGAGATCGTTGGCTCGATCATCGTGATGCTCAACAAGGGCGCCAAGGGGCGAATGGCCGAAGGCGTGGAGGAAGAGGGCGAGCTGTATCGCTCACTCAACGGCGCTGGCAATGACTCCCATATCACCAGCCTGTTGTACGGCGCGGGGGCACCGTTGATCAACTCTGCCGGGGTGCCGTGGACAGCGGCGTACATCGACACCATTGGTGAGCCCACCGCCGATATGCGCTCCAATATCGCGGCCGAAGCGCGCGCCAAGATCGTCTATGAGCGGCTGATGAACGTCACCGACGATCCCGGTGTGAAGGATGCCCTGGGTTTCCTGATGACCCGGGAAATCGCGCATCAGATTTCCTTTGAAAAGGCGCTGCATTCCATTCAACCGAATTTCCCTCAAGGCAAGCTGCCGGGCAAACCGGAGTTCACCCAGGTGTACTACAACATGTCCCAGGGCGAGGGAAATATGCGCGGCCCCTGGAACCAGGGCGAGGAATGGGAGTTCGTGGAGAATCCGCAACCTGCGGTCGATGGCGGTGATGGCATGGCCAGCGTGCAGTTGGACGCTGACGACGAAGCGCTGCTGAGCGCGATGAAAATCCGCACGCTTTCCGACCCAACCAGCGACCCGACCACCGGTGCCGACCTGGGCGCGGGCCTTCAGCCCAAGCCTGATCTTTGATTGGCGGCAACCGCACGCTCAAGGGCGTGCGGTTCCATTTACTGGCTTGAAGAGGAGTAACGACATGGCGACCCCACAGGAAAACGTGCTCGACTGGCTACGTGATGCCCATGCAATGGAGCAACAGGCCGAAAAAATGCTCAAGGCGCAATCCGAGCGGCTGGAGCATTACCCGCAACTCAAGGCCCGGATCGACCAGCATATTCAGGAAACCCTTGGCCAGCAGGCGCTCATTGACGAATGCCTGACGCGCCTGGGCGGCAGTTCCTCGACCCTGAAAGACATCGGCGGCAAGTTGATGGCGTTCGGCCAGGCGGTGGGTGGCTCACTGATGAGCGACGAGGTGATCAAGGGCGCGATGGCAGGCTATGTCTTCGAAAACATGGAGGTGGCCAGCTACACGGTGCTCATCGCGGCTGCGCAAGCGGCGGGCGACACCGAGACACAAGCGGCGTGCGAGAAAATCCTGCCCCAGGAAATCGCCATGGCCGAGTGGCTGCTCGAGCATTTGCCGCAGCTCACCCAGGCGTTTCTGGAGCGCTCTGCGGCGCCCGACACCGAGGCCAAGCGCTGATGCTTTGCGCGGCGCCCCTGCGGCGCCGCGTATGATTTAGCGCCAGCTCGCACTCCGCTGCGTTTTCACGGTCAATGGAACACACGCCACTTATCTGGAGGTGAACCTTGGCAACCAAGAAAAAGCCCCTGGTCGGCAGTGACGACTTGCCGGTGCTTTCTTCAAACCGCAGGGATCTGTTCTTCGCGGCCATGCAAGCCAGCCACAGCGCGATGATCGTCACCGCCCCGGCGCAGCCCGACAATCCGATCATCTTCGCCAATCCGGCGTTCCTGACCCTGACCGGGTATGAGCACGACGAGGTTATCGGACGCAATTGCAGGTTCCTGCAAGGGCCGGAAACCGACAAGAATACCTTGAGGCAGGTGCAGCGTGCGGTTGAGCGACACCATGAAGTCTGTGTCGAGGTGCTTAATTACCGCAAGGACGGCTCGACCTTTTGGAATGAAGTGTTCCTCTCTCCGTTGTTCAACGAGCGCGGGCAACTGGTGTATTTTTTCGCCTCCCAACTGGACGTGAGCCGGCGTCACGATGCGGAATTGCGTGTGCGCCGCGCACAAGACCTGGAAGCGCTGGGGCAACTGACGGGTGGCATTGCCCATGACTTCAATAACTTGCTGCAAGTGATGGTCGGGTATCTGGAACTGATCCAGCAGAGCGCCAAGCGCCCCGGCAGCGACCCGCAGCGCATTTTCAACAGTGCCAGTCGTGCCCGCGCTGCCGCTGAGAAAGCTCAAAGCCTGACCCAACAATTGCTGGCGTTCTCGCGCAAGCAGCGGCTCGACAGCCGGGTGATCAACCTGAACACCTTGCTGAGTCGTCCCGACCTGACGGGCGTACTGCACGATGTCGACCTGCATGTGGAACTCGCCGACGACCTGTGGAACTGCCGCATCGACCCTACCCAGGCGGAGCTGGCGGTGCGGCACCTGCTATCGAATGCCCAGGATGCCTTGGAAGGGCGCACGGGTCCGACAGTGGCGATCAAAACCACCAACGTTCAGGTGCCCGGCGGGGCTGGGGCTGAACGCGATGGCCTGGCTGAGGGCCGCTACGTCAGTGTTTCGGTCTCGGACAATGGCAGCGGCATTGCCGAGAGTATTCAGGAAAAAGTCATGCAACCGTTCTTCACCACCAAGGAAGAAGGGAAGGGCTCAGGCCTGGGGCTGTCGATGGTGTATGGCTTCGTCAAACAATCGGGCGGTACGGCCCGCATCCATTCCTATCCCGGCATCGGAACCACGATACGCCTTTACTTTGCGGCCGATGATAGCCAGCTCTGGGTCGAGCAACCCGCCGCCGCCACCTCACTGCAGGGCCACGAGAAAATCCTGATCGTGGAGGACCGGCCCGAAGTGGCCGAGTTGGCGCAAGTGATTCTTTCCGACTACGGGTACCAGACCGGCATCGCGCACAACGCCGCCGAGGCCTTGAACATGCTCAAGAGCAACGCGTACGACTTGGTGTTCAGTGACTTGATCATGCCGGGCGCGATGAATGGTGCGGCACTCGCCCGTGAAGTGTCGCGCTTGTACCCGCGCATCAAGGTGTTGCTGACGACTGGCTACGCGAAAGACGCATTGGCCCGCGCGGATATACCGGTGGATGAATTCGAGCTGATTCAGAAGCCTTACCAATCCACTGACCTGCCCCGCAAAGTCCGCGCTGTGCTCGACGCCGCACCTGCGGTGCCTGACAGCCGAGATGCCTAACCGAGGACAGCCAACGACAGGTTGAGCGCCAGCACCAGGACAATCGAGAATCCAAACACCTTGCGCGCCCAGCTCCGTGGATCCGTCAGGCGCGCAGAGCTGGCCGCGAGCGTCATCCAATAACCGCAGCACCCAAGCATCAACGCAAAATACCCGGCGTTCATCTGCGCAACCACGCCCAGCACCATCGTGCTGGCGAGGAACGCCAGGATGTACGCATGTATCTGCCGGTGGGCTTCGGGCAGGCTCAGCAGCGGCAGGCGCGCGGCACGGAAATCCTCGCGACGCATCACGGTAATGGCGTGCGAGTGAGGCATCTGCCAACAGCAGAACACCACCATCAGCAGCAGCGCCGTGGCGTCGAACCTGCCGGATACCGCGCAGTACCCGATCACCGGCGGCATCGCCCCGGACAGGCTGCCGATCAAAGTTGCCCAGTGCGAGCGCCGCTTCAGCCAGACGGTGTAAATTCCCGCATAGATCACCAGCCCCAACAGTGCCAGCAGGCAGGTCAGCCCATTGCTGCCGACCCACAGCAAACCGAAACCGGCGACACCCAGGGCGATGGCGTAGCTTGCGGCCGTGGGCACTGCAATGGTTCGCAGGGCCAACGCACGGTGACAGGTACGCACCATGCGCCGGTCGATATCGCGGTCGACACAGTTGTTGATGACACAGCCGCAACCGATCACCAGTGCGGTGCCGAGCAGAGTGGCCAGCAGGTGCGCGGGGTCCGCCAGATGGCCGCTGCCCGCCAGGAAGTAGCCCCCCAGCACCGAGGCGAGATTGCCGAAAATAATCCCCGGCTTGGTCAGTTGCAGCGCGGCATTTAACAGCCCGAGCCAGTGTTTCAGTGCGCCAGCATATTGTGGTGAATACTGCCCATGATCCATAGCGAAAGCCCTACCAGCAGAAGAATGATGACCGCCGAAAAAATCAGCGCAATCAGGTTCCAGCGTTGTTCCTCGGCGGTATCCAGGTGCAGGAAGAACTTCAGGTGGACCACGATCTGAATCGCGCCCAGTGCCACCACCAGCCAGGCGGTGGTGGTGCGCGGCAGTGACGGGAACATCACCATGGCAAAAGGGATCACGGTGAGCACTACCGACACCAGGAAGCCGACCAGATAGGAACGGCTGCTGCCATGGCTGCTGCCCGCGCTGCTGTGAACCGAACTTTGCTTGTACATGTCACACCACCCCCAACAGATAGATCACGGTAAAGACGCAGATCCACACCACGTCCAAAAAGTGCCAGAACAGGCTCAGGCAGCTGAGCCGCGTGGCGTTGGTGCTGGTCAGGCCGCGTTGCTTTACCTGGACCATCAGCACCGCCATCCACACAAGGCCCGTCAACACGTGCGCGCCGTGGGTGCCGACCAGGGTGAAGAACGCGGTCAGAAAACCACTGCGCTCCGGCCCGTAGCCTTCAGCGATCAAGTGATGGAATTCATTGATTTCCATCGCGATAAACCCGGCGCCGAGCACGAACGTAAGCCCCAGCCAGCGCAGCACCTGGGACTGCTCGCCACGGTTCATCGCCAGCATCGCGTAGCCGTAGGTGATGCTGCTCAACAGCAGCAGCATGGTTTCAGCCAGCACATAAGGCAGTTCGAAGATATCCGCCGTGGAGGGGCCGCCCGCCACGCTGTCGCGCAGTACCGCATAGCCGGCGAACAGCGTCGCGAACAGGATGCAGTCGGTCATCAGGTAGATCCAGAACCCGAACAGGCTCAGGGAACCGGCGTCTTCATGCCCTTGTTCATGGGTGTGGGCGATGTCTTTTTCGATAACGATATTGGACATGGGTCAAGCCTCTGCCAGGTCTTTGAGACGGGCCGTTTCGATGCGCGCCACTTCCTCTGCGGGCACGAAATAATCGGTGTCTTCGTCGTAGCTGCGCACCACGAATGCGACCACCGATGCCACCAGGCCGAATGCCGCCAACCACCAGATATGCCACACCAGCGCAAAGCTGCAGATCAGCGCGAACAGGCTGATGATCAGGCCCGAGGCGGTATTGCGCGGCATGTGGATGCTGCGATAGTCGGTGTGGCTCAGGGTGCTGACGCCGCGCTCCTTCATGCCCCAGTACGCGTCCAGGTCGTTGACCTTGGGTTGCTCGGCAAAGTTGTACAGCGGCGGCGGCGACGCGGTGGCCCATTCCAGGGTGCGTCCGTCCCACGGGTCGCCGGTGAGGTCGCGGTACTCGTGACGGCGGCGAATGCTGATAAACAGCTGCAGCGCCTGGGCGGTCACACCGCAGAGGATGATGGCCACACCCACCAGCTCCAGCAGCAGCCAGGGCCGCCATTCCGGATTGTCGAAATGGTTGAGGCGCCGCGTCATGCCCATGAAACCCAGCACGTAGGACGGCATGAACGCGAAATAGAAGCCGATCAGCCAGCACCAGAACGCGATGCGCCCCAGCTTGTCGTTCAAGCGGAAGCCAAAGGCCTTGGGGAACCAGTAGGTCAGGCCGGCCATATAGCCGAACACCGCGCCGCCGATGATCACGTTGTGAAAGTGCGCGATCAGGAACAGGCTGTTGTGCAGCATGAAGTCGGCCCCCGGCACGGCCAGCAATACGCCGGTCATGCCGCCGATGCTGAAGGTTACGATAAAGCCCAGGGTCCACAGCATCGGGGTTTCGAAGCGCACCCGGCCGCGGTACATGGTGAACAGCCAGGTAAAGATCTTCACCCCGGTCGGCACGGCGATGATCATCGTCATGATGCCGAAGAACGCGTTGACGTTGCCCCCCGAGCCCATGGTGAAGAAGTGGTGCAGCCACACGATGAACGACAGCACGGTAATCGCGATCGTCGCCCACACCAGCGACACGTAGCCGAACAGCCGCTTGCTGCTGAACGTGGCGGCAATTTCGGAAAATACCCCGAACGCCGGCAGGATCAGGATATACACCTCCGGGTGCCCCCACGCCCAGATCAGGTTGACGTACATCATCGGGTTGCCGCCGGCTTCATTGGTAAAGAAATGCATGCCCAGGTAACGGTCCAGGGTCAGCATCAGCAGGGTGGCGGTCAGGATCGGAAACGAGGCCAGAATCAGCACCGAGGTACACAGCGCATTCCAGGTGAATACCGGCATCTTGAACAGGGTCATGCCTTCGGTGCGCATCTTCAGAATCGTGACGAAGAAATTCACCCCCGTCAGCAGCGTGCCGATCCCGGATATCTGCAATGACCAGATGTAGTAGTCCACCCCGACCCCGGGGCTGTACGCCAACCCGGATAACGGTGGATAGGCGACCCAACCGGTTCGCGCGAACTCACCGATTCCCAGTGAGACGTTAACCAGCAGGGCACCGGCCACGAACAGCCAGAAGCTCAGCGCATTGAGAAACGGGTAGGCCACGTCGCGCGCGCCGATCTGCAACGGCACCACAACGTTCATCAGGCCGACCACGAAGGGCATGGCCACGAAAAAAATCATGATCACGCCGTGGGCGGTGAAGATCTGGTCGTAATGCTCCGGCGGCAGATAACCCGGCCCGCCGCTGGCGGCCATGGCTTGCTGGGTACGCATCATGATCGCGTCGGAGAACCCGCGCAGCAGCATCACCAGTGCGACGATGATGTACATGCAGCCGATCTTCTTGTGGTCCACCGAGGTGAACCACTCGCGCCACAGGTAGCCCCATTTGCGCTTCCAGGTGATGGACCCGACCATCGTCACACCAATCAGCCCGACGAAGGCCAAGGTGTACATCACGATGGGTTCAGTGGTTGGGATGGCGTCCCACGACAGTTTTCCGAACATTGTTACCGCTCCTCAGCCAGCAGACTTGGGTGTTGACCGGCGCGCTCTGGCGCGCCGCTCAATTGCGCACGTTTGGTTCTAGGGGCTTTGTTCATGCCTTCGTATTTATCGACGATGTCCAGGAATAGCCGCTCCTGTACCGCCGAGTAATAGGTGATCGGGTGCTTGATGGTGGGCTTGGCCAGTTGCGCATAGCTGGTTTGGTCCAGCTGCGTTGCCGCGCCTTTGACCTTGGTCACCCAGGCCTGAAAGTCGGTGGGGCTCAGCGACAACGTGTCGAAATGCATGTCGGAGAAACCGGGGCCGTTGTAATTGGCGGCGATGCCCTTGAACTTGCCGGTCTCGTTGGCGATCAAGTGCAGCTTGGTCTGCATGCCGGCCATGGCGTAGATCTGCCCGCCCAGCGCGGGAATGAAGAACGAGGTCATGGCCGCATCGGAGGTGATGGTGAAGCTCACCGGCGTGTGCACTGGCAGGGCGAGTTCGTTGACGCTGGCGATACCCAGGTCCGGGTAGATGAACAGCCACTTCCAGTCGGTGGCCACCACCTGCACGTTGATTGGCGGCGCATCCGAGTCGAGCGGGCGATAGGGGTCCAGGGCGTGGGTGGTTTCCCACGTCACCCAACCCAGGGCGATGATGATGAGCAACGGCACGCCCCACACCACCGCTTCGATTTTGTGGGAGCTGGCCCAGCGTGGCGAGTAGCGCGCTTTCTTATTGGTCGCCCGGTAGCGGTAGGCGAATACGAACATCAGCACGATCACCGGTACCACCACCAATAACATCAGGCCTGTGGCAAGAATGATCAGGTCGCGTTCATCGGTTGCAACCTGGCCCTTGGGGTTGAACACCACCAAGTTGCAGCCGGTTAACAAGAAGATGCTGGCGAGAGATGCCAGGCAATAAACCATCGCTCGTTTCATGCCGTGCTCCTGTAGTGAAAACATCCGTTGTTGCGCTGCCCAAACAGCCGCGCCCGTGTTCGCAAGTTAGTTAAGCGAAACGTTGCCGTTGCGTTTGTTAATGCCTGGCGTACTCCACTTGATAAACGCCAGGCGATAGGGCGTTGCCAGTAGATAACCATCGTCTACTGCCCGGATCTGTTGGCTTTTGCTGCCGCTTGGCGGGGCGTGTTTCACCCAGCTCCCGAACAATTTGAATGAGGCCTCGGGGGTTGGTTTAACAAAATGTTACTCCGCCTGACGAACGGTTTAACAAGCGAAACGCTAATGGGTTTTATATAGGCGCATGCTGACTTCGTTGTGGAAAACACACGGAATCACTGCTAAAGAGTTCAGGTCTTAGTTGAGGGCCAACTACTAACGGTCTTGGAGAACAGCTATGTTCATTCGCGGCAATACCTTTAATGCCTGGGCTGCACAGGCGCGGGACGAAGAGTGTTTTACCCAGGAAGTGGAAAACGGCTGTCATATCGAAGTCAGGGCACGGGAGCGCGAGGACGCTGATATTGAAGTGCTGCTCTGCGTCTACACCGCGACGGGCCAATGTGTGGTTGAACGCACCAAGCAGTTGCCGGGCGCGGAATGGACCGTGCATGACGCACTCAAGCGCGGCATCGACCAGGCGGAAAGAATTGCCGGCGGCGAATCCGGTCGATTGCCCTGCGCCGACGCCCACGGCCACGACGATGACTGACGGCCTGCGCGCTGGACGTTGACGAATGAATGAACTTTGGCGGCGCGGGCATTTTCCATTGTAGATAGCCCTGCCTCAGCCGGCCCGTACCGGATGAGTCCTGATCGCAACCCGCCGCCAGAGCCGCCCATGACCGAATCCAGCCTCAGCCACGCCGAACCCTCCAAACCCTCCTTGCGCCGCGCCGTGACCGGGCCGATGCTGTTCCTGTTCATCCTGGGCGATGTGCTCGGCGCAGGCGTGTACGCGCTGGCCGGAACCATCGCCGGCCAGGTGGGCGGGGCGATCTGGGTGCCGCTGCTGGTGGCGCTGTTCTTCGCCATGCTCACGGCCGGCTCCTACGCCGAGTTGGTCACCAAGTACCCGCATGCCGGCGCCGCGTCGGTGTTCGCCGAGAAGGCCTTCAAGTCGCCGTTGATCTCGTTCCTGGTGGGCTTTTGCATGCTCGCGGCGGCCGTGACCAGCGCCGCCGGGCTGTCACTGGCCTTCGCTGGCGACTACCTCGCCGCGTTCATCGATGTATCGCCGCATTGGGCGGCGCTGGTCTTTCTACTGGTGATTGCGCTGCTCAATGCCCGCGGCATCAAGGAGTCGCTGGGCGCCAATATGGTCATGACCTGCGTGGAACTGTCCGGGCTGCTGTTGGTGGTGGTGGCGGCGGCGTGGTGCCTGCAGTCCGGCGAAGCCAACCTGGGGCGCGCATTCGAATTCAAGCCCGGCGTCAACCCGACGGTGGCGGTGCTGGGGGCTGCGTTACTGGCGTTCTATTCGTTTGTCGGCTTTGAGACGTCAGCCAACCTGGCGGAGGAAATCCGCGGGGTGCGCAAGGTGTATCCGCGCGCGTTGTTCGCGGCATTGATCACCGCCGGCATTGTGTACATGGCGGTGGGTGTCGCTGCATCGGTGGTGTTGCCGATGGATAAGTTGACGTCCACGTCGGCGCCGTTGCTGGAAGTGGTGCGTGCGTCGGGCTTGAGTATCCCGCCTCAGTTGTTTGCGTTCATTGCCTTGGTGGCGGTGGCCAATGGTGCGCTGTTGACCATGGTCATGGCGAGTCGGCTGGCCTATGGGATGGCGCGCATGGGGTTGTTGCCGCAACCGTTGTCACGGGTGCTGCCCAAGCGGCGTACGCCCTGGGTGGCGATTGTTGCCAGTACCGCTGTGGCGATTGCGCTGACGTTGACGGGGACGCTGGCGGCGTTGGCGCAGACGGTGGTGTTGTTGCTGCTATTTGTTTTTCTCAGTACCAATGTGGCGGTGCTGGTACTGCGGCGGGACAGGGTGGAGAAGAGCCACTTTCGTGTGCCGAGTTGGGTGCCGGTGCTGGCGGTTGTTTCGTGTTTGATTCTGCTTAGTCAGCAGGGGTTGGATACGTGGTTGCGGGGTGGGGCGTTGGTGTTGGTGGGGGTGGTGTTGTATGGGTGTAATCGGATGGTGGCGCCGGCGGTGGAGGCTGGCTGATTTCGAGTACATATCCATTGCTGCGGTAACGGCGGCTTATGGTTCCGCTCTTACAGCGGGTCACTTTTGGAAGGACCCAAAAGTAACCAAAAGGTCCTCGCCCCACCACTCGGCACCTCGCCCAGGCTCGGTGTGCCCGAACGCGGTCTTGAATCCGTGGGCCGCCGCCATGCGCCATCCATGGCACAGGGCGGCTAACCCGGCGTCCTGCCGGGTTACCCACGGATTCAAGCCCGCGTTCGGCCAGCGTGGTTTAACGGGGCGACCGAGATCAAAATCAAGAGCAAAAGCGACTCGCTGCGCATCGTAGATAGGCAAGAATGAGTGCCGTACTGTGGCGAGGGAGCTTGCTCCCGCTGGGGCGCGAAGCGGCCCTCGCTCTTCAAGACTGGGACTGCTACGCAGTCCAGCGGGAGCAAGCTCCCTCGCCACAGGTTATTGATTGGCTGAGCCATCGCGCACCCTCAGACCAGGTCGGCTCTAAGGCCGCCTCGCTTTTGATTTTGATCTTGAGCGCCCCGTCAAACCACGCTGGCCGGAAGCCGACAGTGATGGGGGGGTAAACCGGCAGGACGCCGGTTTAGCCGCCCCGCGCCATGGATGGCGCGTGGCGGCGGCCCCCCAAATCACTGTCGGATTACGGGCACACCGAGCGTGAGCGAGGTGCCGAGTGGTGGGGCAAGAGCCCTTTGGTTACTTTGGGGCTTTTCCAAAGTGACCCGCTGTAAGAGCGGAACCATAAGCCGCCGTTACCCAAACAACGGATATTCACCCGCAACCAAAAGCCCCAAAACAGCTCAAGGCCTAAACACCGCCCGCAAACACTGATCCGTCTTCTCCTTGAACATAGCGTACCCCTGCGCCCCATCCTCCAGACTCATCGGATGAGTCAACAGATAAGCCGGATCCAACTCCCCCTTCTGAATATGCTCAAACAACGTCGCCGCATACCGCTGCCCCGGCTGCTGCCCCGATTTCAACGTCAGCGCCTTGTTGACAATCGCCCCCATGGGAAACTTGTCGAGCAGCCCCCCATACACGCCAACCACCGACACCGTGCCGCCTTTGCGGCAAGCCCGTATCGCCTGCCTGAGCACACTGCCGCGTTCGGTATGCAGCCTGAGCAACTGCTTGGCCTTGTCATACGCATAGTCGATCTCGGTGCCATGCGCCTCCATCCCCACGCAATCGATGCAACGGTCCGGCCCACGCCCGCCAGTCAGCTCCAGCAAGGCCTCGTGCACATTGGTTTTCTCATAGTTGATCGGTATCGCCTTGCCGCGCTCTTGCGCCAGGCGCAGCCGGTCGGGGTAGCGGTCGATGGCGATCACCCGCTCGGCGCCTAGCAGATACGCGCTGCAAATGGCCATCTGGCCGACCCCGCCGCAGCCCCATACCGCCACGGTGTCGCCGGGCTGGATACCGGCGTTGTCCGCTGCGAAGTAACCGGTAGGCGCCGCATCCGAAACAAACAGCGCCTGCTCGTCGCTGACGCCTTCGGGCACCTTGAACAGGTTGACGTCGGCAAACGGCACCCGCACGTAGGTGGCGTGGCTGCCAGGGTAGCCACCGAACGCATGGCTGTAGCCGAGGATGCCGCAGCATGGCTGGCCGTACATAAGGTCTGTCGCCGACGGGTTGGGATTGGAGTTGTCGCAGCAGGAGAAATCGCTGCGCTGGCAGGGTTCGCAGTTGCCGCAACCTATGATCGAAATGGTAACCACCTTGTCACCCTGGCGCAGGTCGGTGATGCCTTTGCCCACTTCTACCACTTCGCCCATGAATTCGTGGCCGATGATATCGCCAGGCTTCATGGCCGGTACGTAGCCGCCAAGCAAATGCAGGTCGGAACCGCACACGGAGGACATTGTGACGCGGATGATTGCGTCACGGGGATTGAGGATGGTCGGGTCGGGAACGTTGTCGACTTGCAACAAATTCGGTGCTTGCCAGGTGAGTGCGCGCATCAGTGAGATCCCCCTTCAATGGCGACGCCGGTCTCGACGGTCGAGTGATCGGTGGTCACTTGGTCATCGGCGGCGTGTACGTAAAAAAAGTCGTCGTCCTGTTCCGGTCTGAGGCGGTTGTTGCTGACCTCGCCGGTTTCCAATTGTTGTTTCACCGCTTGCAGCGCATTGAGCAGGGCTTTGTCACTGAACAGGCTGATCGCCCGCGCCAGCCCGTAGCCCAATTTGCCCATGGCCGGCTTGCATACCACCACCGCCCTGACCTGGGTGCCACGGCCTGCCGGAGCGGGTGAGAGCGAGAGGCTAATGTCATGGGCCCAGCGCGCATCGCCTGGGGTTTTCCAATGCAATACCGCAGGCTCTTGGGTTTGGCTCTGGATCAGTGTGCACTGCACGCGCTTGCCGGCGGGTGCGCGCAGTGTCCAGCGGGTAGTGTCCGGCGCCAGCTGCTCGACGCTGTCGACCCAGCGCAGCAACGGGCCGATCTGTTCGGGCCTGGCGAGGAAGGCAGACACTTCCTCAAGCGGGCGATTGATCGTGATACTGCGCGTGATCGCCTCACTGAGCGGCCAGTGATGCTCGCGACTGAACTGCTGTTCGAAGGGCGTCGGCGTCAGCGCCTGCTTGAGTCTGCAATGGCCGGCGGTGCCGCGAACTACGGCGTAGGCGCCTGCCACGGTCTGCAACGCGCCGCTCAATCCGCCTTTGCGCCAGCCGTGCAGCAACAAGGCAGCGCCGGTCGTCAGTGACAGCGCACGTTCAGCCTTGGTCAGCGTGCCGCGTCGGTGGGTGTCTTGAGGGGTATGGTTCGCTATCAGTGGATGCTCAGTCATGTTTCCAGTCCTCCAGCGGGTGTGTTTGCGGTAGAAAATTGCGCGCCGTTTGAGGTTCCACTGCATTTCACGATGGGGGATGAAAGGTGTTTTGGGTTGGCGTTGATTATCAGTTCAAGGGTTACAGATTGTTTAGAGGCCCCTTGGGCGGCATGCGTCGACGCGCAAAGTCGTCCCACCGCTCGGGCCTGCGCTGTTCGCCACAGCGCACACACACATAGACCTCGGGGTCCAGACCCAAGTAATAACCCTTGCGTATATAAGGGTGATCGCACGTATCTAGCCAAGAGTACCGGCCAGTTCGAACACGCTGATTAGCCATATAAAGCTGCCATGAAAAAAAGCCCGCACAAAGTACGGGCAAGACAGGAGTTTTTACCAAGAGCCTGGAGTGAACAGACTCACTATTAAGAATCAGGAAAATAGCAGCGGTTTTATTTTTTTCAGGAACGGCCGACGAATGGTTGTTCTGCTTTAAATCAGTAAATGCCGGCCATTTAGATAAGAAAAATTCTGAACCTTCGTTCTGATAAAACCACAAAAAATCAGAAGGAGCGGCTATGAAAAATTCTTTATATATCATCGAGTACGACTATCAGCATGAGCCGAAGTCTTTCATTATAAGAGCCGAGTTCATGAATAACGCAGAGGCGTGGCATTGGGCATGCTGCGACGCGGGGATCGGTATAATCCCAAGGTCGCGTAATGAAAAGATCAAACGAGTAAGCAAGCCACTTGCCGAGCGCTATGGGCTTGAAAATGTAAGGTGGCGTCCGTCTGGCAGCGTTCCGTTTATTGCAAAGCCCTACGTTCCACCACCGCCCGAATGATGGATGGTAGTTGAGAGTTACTGTTTTATTCGACGCTCCTGCAGCTGATATAACTTCTGTACACTGCGTTGAAGTGCAACTTTCATCAACTCGTCCGTATACATTTCTTTGCACGCTGGGCAAAGCATTTCAGACGCTGTTGCCACCAGGAAATCGGGTTCACCCGTGGACGATTCATAGAATTCCTTGCATTGAACGCAACGGCGGTTCGCTTGTAAAGGGTGCACATCGGTTCCTCCCTGAATGAATTGCCACCATTCATGATTGGGCGGACGTTTTCAACAATAAAAAGCGAAATTTTCAAACAAGCGATTAGTTGATATTTTAATGCCAGTATCGCGATCCGACAGCGGGGCGGATCACGTTCGGTTGCAACGTTGCTCTGTGCATTGCGGGCCCGATTGATCAGCGGCGCTAGGAGTGAACGAAGCTGCTCACGAACTCCGCCTTGATCACCGGTAGCTCGATCGCATGGATCAGGCCGGCCGCCAGTGCCTGGTGCGGGTCAAGAATGCGCGGCGCTGCGATCAGGTACTTTTCCGTTTCCAGCGTTTCATCGGCATCGGCGGTGCGCTCGGCCACGATGCGTGCATACAGCTGCAAGTCATAATCGAGGCTCATCGCGTACTCGGACATCCGCGAATGGTCGACGGCGCCTTGCACATGCCAGTGAAACGGATGAAACAGGAATTTGCTGTGAATACAGGCGGTTCGGCGTTCACCGGCCAGAAAAATGATATTGCCCATCGACTCTACCGTGCCCAGGTTATGCGTATGCACCGGGATCGGCAGGGACAAAAGGAAGTTGTACATCGTAAACCCGTAGCTGCATTCGCCGCCCATGGTCGCGATGTTCACTACCAGGCCTGAAGCATCCTGCTGCACGGCCAACGAGGCTTTTTCGATCAGTTGGCTGCAGGTTGAAGCGGTAACAGGGCCGGTAAAATTGATAATGTGTAAAGGCATGGTGTCCCTCATCAATGAAAGCAGGGGAGCACTGCTCCCCTGCATCAAGCACATCAACTGTTGCGGCCACCACCGTGGCTGTTTTCGCCGCCTTTACGCCCGGCTTCAGAAGCCTTCTCGCGGTCGTTGGCGAAATTGCCGCCACTGTTCTGGCCCCCTTTGCGGCCCGCCTCGGCGGCGCGTTCGGGATCATTCTTGAAGTTCCCGCCGCTGTTTTGACCGCCTTTGCTACCCGCTTCGGCGGCCCGTTCCGGGTCATTCTTGAAGTTCCCGCCACTGTTTTGACCGCCTTTGCTGCCAATCTCCTGATAGAACTCTTTATCGTGAGAGGCAGACGTGGCTTCACCACCTTTTTTACCGGCTTCATTGACGCTCATTTGGCCTTTTTTGTCTTGAGTACTCATGTTCAGTTACCTCGTCGTTATGTCGGTTATGCAACGTTCATTTCGATCTTGCAGGGAACTTACACTTCGCCGCGCTGACGCACTGGCTATAAGTGTCTCTCGCACAATGGTGGACTCTGCGGCAAACCGATAGTTGCTTCAGCTAGTTCAACGCCGCGCCGATGTTCGTAACACGTCGCGGTGTTTGAACGCATGCCCGACTGCGCCTCGGTTCGCACTTCCACTATCGGCCGGTGATGTAATTCACCACGCTGGTAATTAGTTGACGCTCGCATGATTAATGCCCTTCGTTATGACTTGCGCCCACCACCATGACTGTTCTGGCCGCCTTTACGCCCCGCTTCCGACGCTTTTTCGCGGTCGTTGGCAAAGTTGCCGCCTGACGACTGGCCACCTTTCTTTCCCGCCTCCGACGCTTTTTCGCGATCGTTAGCGAAGTTGCCAGGGTTTTTATTACTCGTGGTCATAACAATACTCCAAGTTCAATTGTCGTTTCGCTAGTTGCCCATTTATGCAACGGACATCTACTCCGATAAGAGCAAGCGGGCAGATGTTTTGAAAATTTTTAGAAATGGCGATGAACGGTAGTGAGTAGCAAAAAACTTGTACAAATGAGCATTCCCGAGGCCGCTTCGTATAACTTTTTTACTGTAGAGGGGCCGCGGTTGATATTGAAATAATGGCGCAACTTGTTGCTCGCTTAGTCTCCAGTGTGTTGTTTGAACGAGGACCAAAGCGCAACGTGATCCAGCGCCGACGTCGACCCTTGCGGGCGCCGCCTTCGAACGGCGGGGTGGTCGTTGCACACTCTGTTGCTGCAGCCCCGCCAGACTGCTTGTATGCTTGCGCCCCGGAACCGGTGGCCGCTGTGAGTACCGACGTTCGTTTGATGGCTGGAATGGAAACCGGACTTCCTTAAGGTGCTGACGTGAAGCGTGATACCCGCCTTGTGATGCTTTTGCTGTTGGTGATCGGCTGTTCCCTGACTTCGTTGACGATCTGGAAAGTCCTGTCCTCCCGCGAGCGTGCGCTGGCGGAGGTGGACGTGCATGGCTTGAACCTCACCCAGGCGCTCAATACCTACACCGAAGGAATCGTGCGCCAGAGCGCGCTGTTGTTGCTGGGGCTGGTCGAACGCCTGGAAACCGAAGGCAGTGGCGCGGCGCAGATCGAGCGCATCGGCGCGCTGATACGTCGACAGCAGCCGCTGATGCCGCAACTGAGCGGCATTACCATCTATGACCAGCAGGGGCGCTGGCTGATGTCGTCCAATCGCGTGATACCGGCGGGTGCCAACAGCAGCGCACGTGCCTATTTCATTCACCATCGCGACGATCCGAGCCGTGAGCCCTTCATCGGCCCGCCGATCCAGAGCCATAGCAAACATGAATGGGTGGTGACCGTCAGCCGACGCTTCAATGACGCGACCGGCAACTTTGCCGGGGTGGTGGCCGTGACCCTGGGGGTGGAAAACTTTTTACGCGTGTTCGGCAAGCTCGACATCGGCCAGGACGGCGCGATCGGTTTGTCTTATACCGACGGCACCTTGCTGGTGCGCTATCCCTTCCGCGAGCAGGACATGGGCCGCAACTTTTCCACCTCGCCGATCTATTCCCAGTATCTGGTCGACCGCTCCGTCGGCACCGCTTCGTACACGTCCAGCCTGGATGGGGTAGAGCGGCTGTATGCGTTCCGCAAAAGCGAAAACCTGCCGTTGATCACCACCGTCGCCCTGGGCAAGCACGAAGCGCTGGCGGCCTGGCGAATAGAAGCTGCGCTGTCGGCCGTGGTGGTGATGGGGCTGTTGGGGCTGACCGGTTTGATCGGCTGGTTTCTGATCCTCGATATCCGCCGCCGAACCCTGGCCGAAGAGGCGCTGCGTGTTGCGCAGCAACAGCTGCTCGAGTCCAATCGACAGCTTGAGTTATTGGCGATGAAGGACGCGCTGACCGGCCTGGCCAACCGCCGCTGCTTTGATGAGACCCTGGCCCTGGAAGCGCGCCGGGCACAACGCGACGGCACGACGCTGGCCTTGCTGATGATCGATATCGACTACTTCAAGCGCTACAACGATGCCCTCGGCCACGTCGCCGGCGATGCCTGCCTGCAAAGGGTCAGCAAGCTGCTGGAAACCTGCGTGCGGCGCCCTTCGGACCTGGTGGCGCGTTATGGCGGAGAAGAAATCGCGATCATCATGCCCGCGACCGACGGTGAAGGCGCGGCCGTGGTGGCGCAACTGATCCTTGAACAACTGCAGCATGCCAATATCGCCCATCCGGGCAGCCCATTCGAGCGCGTGAGTGTGAGTGTCGGCGTTGCGGCGGCAGCGGGTGATGGGCTGGAGCCGGCGCTCGGCTTGGTCGAGGCGGCGGACAAGGCGCTTTATAGCGCGAAGTCGGCAGGGCGTAATGGTTTTGCGCTGTGACTCAATTGTGGGAGGGGGCAAGCCCCCTCCCACAGGGTTAACCTCAATCGGCACACGCCAATGCCGGCCGACGACTGCCGACATTGCGCAAGCGCTCAACCGGCATGTCTGCCATCGCCTCTTCACGCAGTGCGGTTTCCAGCGCCTCCAGATGCCGCGACAGGATCTTCACCGATCCGCCCGGGTTGGCGGGGTCGAACGGGATCTTGCCATTGGCGACCAATACCATCGCCAGTTCCCAGGCCCGTCGTGAGTTGTTCATCACGCCACCTCCTTTTCACGCCGGGCAACTTTTGCGTCCTCGCTCGCCACGCTGGGTGTGGGCACCGGAAAGTGTGTGTTGAGTACGCCCAGATGATCGATCGCTTCACGGAACAGGGTTTGGGCCTTTGCGCGCAGGCGCAGGTATTCATCGAACAGTACGCTATCGAAATCGGCGCGTTCGAGCAGGTCGAACGCGCTGCGGCTGATGGCGTTGGCTTCATTTAACAGCTTCTGGTTTTGCTCCAATGCCAATTGGCGGCAGGCCATCCGTTTTGCATAAGTGTCGTTGTATTGCATGGCGTAAGTCCTTCTTCAACAGGTTCCGGTAAGGTTGTGACCGGCCTGGAACGGGGCGGTATCAATTTGCTTATCTTTGAAATATTGATCAATTCAACGATTCAGTTCCGTTAGAACCATCGTTAATTTAGATCCGGCATCCGCCAGCCGAAAAAATCTGAACCCTGCGACCGCCCGGCCAACCTAATGTGCATAACCGGGAGGTGCACCATGCAAGTGACGTATTTCTGGATTGGCTTGATGATCATCCTGCTGTTGATCGACCTGTGGGTCCTCAACAGCGTGTGGCGTAGCGAGAACTCCTCAGGGAGCAAGGCGGGGTGGACCGCCGTGGTGGTCTTGCTGCCGCTGCTCGGCGCGGTGATATGGGCGGTGTACGGCCCACGCGGCGTGACCAAAGGGCCGTCTTCGCCGGAGCACAGCAAGGGCTGACAAGAGGGCAGGTTATGCGCGAGTCAGAGCCTGACGACCTGCACAGCCGCGACTATCCGGTACGTGAAGACATGCCTCAGCAACGCCGAATCTGGCGCTTCGAGCGACTGGGTTGGTATGGGCTGGTGGTACTCATCGTACTGACCCTGGCGGGGCTGTTCTCCAAGGGGCCGTTGAGCACCACCGAGGTGCGCAGCGCCAATGGCCAGCTGCGCGTCGAATACCAGCGCTTCCTGCGCAATGGTTCCTCCGACGCGCTGGTTATTCATATGCAAGGCGTCGCGGGCAAGCCACTGGAACTGGAGATCAACGGCGAGCTGTTGCAGGGCTTCAATGTGGAAATGCTCCAGCCCCAGCCGCTCAAGGCCAGCACGGCGGGAGAGGGCGTGAAGCTGTGGACACTGACCGACGATCAAGGGCGCGCCACGCTGCATCTGACCCTGCGCAGTGACGGCGTCGGCAGTTTCGACACTCAGGTGTCGCTGGCCAACGGCGCAACGGTGGACGTCTCGCAGTTCATTTATCCCTAGGGGGCAGTCATGGACTCAGTCTTGCGCGCGGTTGCGATTTATCTGGTATTGCTGGTGCTGTTCAAGGTCGCCGGCAGGCGCTCACTCGCCGAACTCACCACCTTCGACCTAGTGTTGTTGATGGTGATCGGTGAGGCCACCCAGCAGGCGTTGTTGGGCGATGATTTTTCGCTGACCAATGCGGTGCTGGTGATCGTCACGCTGATCGCCATCGACATCGGGTTTTCGTTGGTCAAGCAGCGTTCGCGGTGGTTTTCACGCTTGCTCGACGGCGGCCCGACGGTGGTGGTAGAGCAGGGCCGAGTGCTCCACGAACGCCTCAAGCGCGCACGCCTGGATGAAGACGATATTCTCGAGGCGGCGCGGTCGGCCCAGGGAATTCTCGAGATCAAGCACATCCGCTTCGCGATTCTGGAGCGTAACGGCAAGATCTCGGTCATCCCTTATGAGTAATCCCACTTAGCGGCGCGAGCGGCACAGGCTTTCGATCAGGCTGATCAAGGCATCATGGGTGACCGGCTTGCTGACATGCGTACTGAAGCCTGACTCAGCGGTTTTTTTCTGGTCACTGCTGGCCCCATAACCGGTCAACGCGATGGCGGGTACCTGCTGGAGATGGCTGATCTGCCGCAATTTCTGCATCAGCTCATGGCCATTCATCTTCGGCATGCCGATGTCCGAAATAATCAGGTCGTAGGGCGTGTCGCCGGCCACTTCCAGCGCGTTCAACGGGTCATCGAAAGCACTCACCTCGGCGCCTTCCATCTCCAGCAGCATATTCAGCACTTCCAGCACGTCCGCAGAGTCGTCCACCAGCAACACCTTGACGCCGCTCAGGCGCTCATCCGAGGATGCTATGGCATTGGAAAGAGGCAGGCGGTCCTGTTGCGCGGACAGTGGCAGCGAAATCGAGAAGGTGCAGCCAAAGCCCAACCCCTCGGACTGAACGCTGACCGTGCCGCCGTGGGCTTCCACCAGTTGCCGTACCAGGGACAGGCCGATACCCAGCCCTTCGCGTTGATGGGTCTGATGCTGGTTTTCTGCCTGCCCGAACAGATCGAAGATTTTCTCCAGGCTGTCTTCGGCGAGCCCGGCCCCACTGTCGATCACGTCCAACCGCGCATACCCCTCGGTACGGCTGGCTACCAACTGCACGCGGCCGTCGTTCGGGGTGAATTTCAGCGCGTTGTTGACCAGGTTCCAGATCACCTGTTCGAGGCGCGTCGGGTCGGCGTCTACGAACAGGGTCGCCGGAACCGCGGGCTTTTGCAGGGTCACCTGGCAACGATGGCCATCGGCGAGCACCACCGCGTGGATATCCTCAAGCGTGCGGATCAGGTCGATCGGTTGTTTTTTCAGCTTGAGCTTGCCGGTGCGTACCCTGGCCACATCCAGCAGGTCGTCGATGATGCGCGCCTGGCTCGAGACCGCTTCGCAGATCGTGTTCACGGCCTTCACCGCCGGGCCGGTGGCCTTGGTCGCCGGCAGGCGACGCAACAGCTCGGCATTTAGTTGGATCAGGTTCAACGGATGCTTGAGTTCGTGGGACATCACCGCGAAGAACTCATCCTTGAGGTGGCTTTTGGTCTGGGTTTCCATCAAGCGCTGACTTTGCTCATCCTGGGTGCGCTTGTGCCCGGTGAGGTCACGGGCGATCTTGACGTAGCCCTGCAGGCTGTTGCTGGTCAGTTGGGTGACTTCACCGCTGCAATAGAACCGGCTGCCATCCTTGCGCACATGCCAGCGCTCGTCTTCGCCGCGCCCGTGTTCGCGGGCCGCGCGCAGTTCGTTTTCCGGGATACCGGCGGTACGGTCCTCAGGCGAGAAGATCAAGTCATAATACGCGCCCATCACCTCGTCCTTGGTGTAGCCGAAGATCAACTCGGCGCCCGTATTCCAGTCGGTGATCGCGCCATGATCGTCCAGAATGATGATGGCAAAGTCATGGGTGCTGTCAGCGACCAGGCGCATGCGCTCTTCACCCAGGCGCAGTTCTTCTTCGGCCTGGCGCCGCTTGGTGATGTCGATAAAGGTCAGCACCGTGCCATCGATATGGTCTTCGCTGGAGCGGTAGGGCAGCAGGCGCGCGATATACCAGCGGTCGTCCTTGCTGCTGATTTCGCGCTCGATCATGCTCAGCGACTCGAACACGTTGGTGGCGTCTTCGGTCATTTGCGGATAGTCGAGGCGATGGGTGATGTCCATCAACGAGCGCCCGGTGTCCACCGGCAACATGCTGAAAATATCCGTCGCCCGTGGCGTGAACCAGCGGATGCGCATGTTGCGGTCGACGAAGACCGTGGCGATATCGGTGGAGGCGATCAGGTTGGTCAGGTAGTCGTTGACCTTGTCGGTCTCTTCCACCTTGGTCTTGAGTTCGAAATTGACCGTCAGCAGTTCTTCGTTGATCGACTGCAACTCTTCCTTGCTCGTTTCCAACTCTTCGGTGGCCGAGCGCAACTCTTCGTTGACCGCCTGCATTTCCTCGTTGGAGGCCTTGAGTTCTTCGCTGGAGACCTCGGCCTGTTCGATGGTGTCCTGCAGGTGCAGCTTGGTGCGTTGCAGTTCGCGCTCCAGGTTGCTCATCATCTGGTTTTCGGCATGGCCGATGGCGCTGTCTTCGGCGTGCTGCGGGTCGACTTCGCTCTCCTGGAAAATCACCAGCACATAGTCGCTTTCGGTGGCATCGTCCTGGTACGGCAGGGCGGTGATATCCACCAGGTAGTGCGCGTTGTCGCGTTCTATCCGCACTTTGCGTGACGTCACCGAGAGCCCCGATTGCTGGACCTGGAACAGCGTGGTGCGGATATCCAGGCGCAGGTCCGGATGCACCAGCGCCAGCAGGTTGCGCGTCATTTCCCCCGCCACATGGCGCAGGAAGCGGCCCGCGCCTTCGCTCATGTGCAGGATGTCGGCCTGCATGTCCACGATCACACTCGGCGGCGCGGCTCGCTCCAGGGCGCGCAGGTGAATATCGGCGAACGACACCTTGTTGGGGATCTTGGCCTGTATGGGGGCGACCGTGGCGTTGGTGCGCAGGTAGCCGCCACGCGGCATGGTGGGCGCGCGACGCATCGCCGCCGAGCCTGCGCGCACGCGGAAAATCCGGTTGCGCTTGTCCACCGGTACGAACAGGTCCAGGCAGCCGTCGGCAGATTCCGAAGAGCCCAGGAACAGGTAGCCGCCGGGGCGCAGCGCAAAATGGAACATCTGCAGGATGTCGCGCTGCACTTCGCGGTCCAGGTAGATCAGCAGGTTGCGGCACACGATCAGGTCGATCTGCGAGAAGGGCGGATCGCTCAGCAGGCTGTGCTTGGCAAACAGCACCTTTTCACGAATCTCTTTGCGCACCCGATAGTGCTGGTTTTTTTCCTTGGCGAAGTACTGGCGCAGGCGCGACGGCGGCACATCGGTAATGATCGCTTCGGGGTACACCCCGTTACGCCCGTGGTTAATCGCACGCTCGTCGATGTCGGTGGCGAACACCTGCATTTTTGCATCGCTGGCATCCAGCGCCAGTTGCTCGGCGACCAGCATCGCCAGGCTGTAGGCTTCCTCGCCAGTGGAACAACCGGCCGACCAGATACGCACTTCTTCGCGCTTGGGGACGGTGTCTTCCAGTGACTTGACCAGGTTGGGGATCACATCGCGTTCGAGGGCTTCGAAGGCCTCGCGGTCGCGGAAGAAATTCGTGACGCCGATCAGCATGTCGCCGAGCAGCGCCTTGGTTTCTTCGGGGTGCCCCTGAAGGTATTCGTAGTAGCTGGCCAGGTCCGGTTGGGCGGTGACTTGCAAGCGTCGCTCGATGCGACGCAGCACTGTGGCCCGCTTGTAGTGCTTGAAGTCGTGGCCGGTGTTGAGGCGCAGTTGAATCAGGATATCCAGCAGCAGCTGTTCGGCGACGGCCGCGTCACGCTCGGTGCCTGGCGGCGTGGTCTTGATCTCGGGGTCATTGGCGGTGGGCAGGATGATGGACTGGGCGTTGCGCCACAGCTCCAGCAGCTTTTGCGGCATCTCCACCACGGGCAGTACCAGGTCGACCATCTGGGTTTCGATGGCCGCCAGTGGCATGCCGTCGTATTCGGCGTCTTCCGGCGATTGCACCAGGGTGATGCCGCCTTGTTCCTTGATTCGCGAAACGCCGACTGCGCCGTCCGAACCGGTGCCCGACAGCACCAGGCAAAACGCACGTTCTTTGTGGGTGTCTGCCAGGTCGCGAAAGAACAGGTCGATGGCGATGTGCGAGCCGCCCTCGCGCACCGATGGCGAGACAGACAGATAGCCATCATTCATCAACAGGTGCTGCGCTGGCGAAATCACGTACACCCGGTTCTTTTCGATGGGCGTCGTTTCGCTGACTTGCATCACCGGCAGACGGGTCGATTCCTGAATGATTTTATCCGCCACGCTTTGATGGTCGGGGGACAGGTGTAGGATCACCACAAACGCCATGCCGCAGTCTTGGGGCATGTGTTCGAAAAACGCCTTCACCGCCTGCAACCCGCCCGCTGACGCGCCGATGCCCACCACTGGAAAATTCAAGGTGCTGGGGATCACATCCTTGCGTTGCGGAACATTGGGCGACCGCGGGGGGGCAGACTTCATAATTACCAACCTTGGTTAACTGCGCAGGGCATGAATTTGAATCGGGATGGGAGAAAAACGAATAGCGGAATATAGCTGAAAAGCGCTGTGTAACAGAACGCTTCGACACTACTCGATACCCCAACGGGCGTTCACTCCTAGGTTGAGGGGGTGTGCATCGCAAAGGTTTATTCAATCGGACGAGTGGCGCAAACCCCGGGGGTACGGTCATCCGATTTTGTGAAAATTGCTCTGAACTATCGTGCTCGGCCAGCCCTCGCAACACTAACCACACACAGGAGGGAATCCGATGACTCACTACCCAAAACCACCCTTCAAGCCACAACAGCAGCCCGTGCCCGGCGACCAGCGCAAGATGGAGCCGATGCCCGATTGCGGCGAGCAAAGCTACAAGGGCTCAGGCCGGATGGCCAACAAGATTGCGCTCATTACCGGTGCCGACAGCGGCATTGGGCGTGCGGTGGCGATTGCCTTTGCTCGCGAAGGCGCCGATGTTGCCGTGTCGTATCTGGACGAGCATGAGGATGCCAAGGAGACCGCGCGCTGGGTCGAGGCGGCGGGGCGTCAGTGCCTGCTGTTGCCAGGCGACCTGGGCGACGCGGCCCAGTGCACGGCCATCGTCAACGACACCGTGAAACAGTTCGGGCGTATCGATGTGCTGGTCAACAACGCCGCGTTCCAGATGACCTACCAATCGCTGGAAGACATTCCCGATGAGGACTGGGTGAAGACCTTCAACATCAACATCACGGCGATGTTCCGCATCTGCAAGGCGGCACTGCCGCACATGGCCGAAGGCAGTTCGATCATCAACACCACCTCGGTCAACTCCGACATGCCCAACCCGTCGCTGTTGCCGTATGCGGCCACCAAGGGCGCGATTGCCAACTTCACCGCCGGGCTGGCGCAGATGCTCGGCGAGCGCGGGATCCGTGTGAACAGCGTGGCGCCGGGGCCGATCTGGACGCCGTTGATCGTGTCGACGATGACTGAAGACATGGTGAAGGACTTCGGCGGCAACACGCCGCTGGGACGCCCCGGCCAGCCGGTGGAAGTGGCGCCCATTTATGTGCTGCTGGCGTCGGATGAGGGCAGTTATATCTCGGGCGAGCGCTATGGCGTGACGGGCGGTAAACCGATTCTTTAAACCCACATGCCCCTGATTCCCAGGGGCATATCTGATTGCCAATGTAAGAGGGAGCTTGCTCGCGAAAAACCTCCAGGCGCCGCGTTCATTCTGGAGAAGCGCGTGAGGCCTGAGTTTTTCGCGAGCAAGCTCGCTCCTACAGTGAAAGATTCAGTCTTTCCTGGTGCGATGAATGCGCATCCACTCTCGATAGGCGGCGGTGCGTTGCGCATCGGCGAGCTTCTTGGCCTCGGTAAAGCGTGCCCAAGTCATGGCGTCGCCGCTGTAATGTTCGATGATCTTGTAAGCCTGGGCATCCAATCGATCCGCTTCGTAGAACATCTGATTGTTCTGCGCGACCTCGTCGTCCCACACTTGCCTGCTTAGGTAGTCCAGCACCTGACTGTTCATTATGTAATGCCCTCTGCCCACTGAATCGCTGTTGCGCCGCACCAGCGCACATCCGTAATGCCGTACTTCTCCGCCATCGGCTTGGAGACGCGCTTGAGATTGTTTTGCCCGAACCTGGGGATGACCGCCACGCCGGCATCGCAACTGGCCCAGTGCCATGCTTCAGCATTGTTCATGCGCGCCGCACGCACGATGAACGACCTGGGCTCGCCGTGTAGTTGGTACTTGATGGTGAATAACTCGTTGTTTTTCATGAGGCCTCCCTATGCTCATGAAGTACAGATAATTGACGTCAAAAATAATTCAAAGAAATTGTCAGACAATGGATGAGGTGCGCATAGCCTCAATCGTCCACCGTGAAGGTGACCCAGCCTGGTCCTTCTGCCGGGCGTTCAAGGGCCACTATTACGCCACTGACGGACGTGCCGTCGGGTAGGTTGACGGTGACGAAGTTGGGGTTGCCGGGCCACTTCAGCGGCGAGTTGAAATCCACGCGGACAATAGTGGGCTTGCCGCTACTGGTCATGTTTATGTCCAGGTTCTCGTTGAGGCATTCGTCCGCTTCGGTGCCTAGATGACGGGAAGCAGTAATGACGCTGGCAGGGCCTTGATGGTTATAAGGCATAGTTGGATTCCTCGTGCAAAGGGCCGTTGATGCGCCCGGTTCTTGTGAGGCAAGCGCCGGCAAATGATCGTTCAATCCAAATGACCGGCTGCCGCCGTCAGTGCTGGTGGGCTGCCTGGGTAGGGTCTTCGATCTGGATGATGTTGCCCTGGCGCCAGGCGTCTGCACCGGGTGCGATGGGCGGCGCGACGATGTCGGCACGCGCCTGCTTTTCCTTGGCGCTGTCGATCCCCAGTCGCTGGTCCCGCTCGCTGACCATCTTCGGATCGGCCTGGCCGTCTGCGGTGAACCCCATCATCAATTGCGGCACGCCCAACGGCAGGCGCTTGTTGAGGTCGGTGTGCCAGGTGTGCCAGGTCTTGCCGTAGGTGTGCACGAGCTTTTCCATCAAGGCGTGTTCGGCCACCGCAGGGATACCGGGCGCCACCAGTTGCCCCGATTTCACTTCATGCACATGGCTGTGCCACAGCGCCTTCTCCGGCGCGGGCAGGCTGTTGAACAATTGCTCGCTGATGATGTATTCCACACCCATCAACTTGGCGTCCTTGCGGTTGCCGTCGTAGATCACGCACTGGATCACTTCCTCGTTGAGGATCGCGCAATAGTGATGGGCTTCCATCTGCACGTCGGGGTGGCCGTTGTAGAAGTGGAAGCCATCGAGGTAGGCATTCAGCGCATCGATGGGCGGGCGTGACTGCAGCAGGGCAGCGCCGGCGTCGAGGCTTCGGGTGGTGGCTGATTTGGCGTCTCCGGGCGCGACGACGTTCGAGGCCGAATCATTACCGGCGCAGGCGGTCAGCGAGGCAATGGAAATCGCGAGGCACAGCGAATGCAGGCGGGTGGTATTCATCGGGAAATCCCTCCATGGGCGGTGGTAGAACCCATCTAGAAAGCCTGCCGAAGTGGGTGTTCAAACGGATTTATGCGCGCGCACCATGAGGAAGATTTGTTGAACATTCGTTCGACCTGCCAGGTCATTTTTTTATAAGTGTTCAACAGCGCAAATGGAGAGACCCCGGATGCAGCCCCAGCCAAACGATGCCCGACCTGACCACAGTGCCTCGACCGAAGCGGACGCCATTGCCCAATTGCTTCACCAGTTGTTGCTCGCCCGCGGCCCTGGCGGCCAGGAGGATGAAGTGCGCGCCATTTGCCTGGAGCACCTGCGGCCGCTGTGCGACGAGGCCTGGGTAGACCCTGCCGGCAACGTGGTTGGCCTGGTCAAAGGCGCGCAGGATGAGCGCGAGCCGCGGCGCGCGGTGAGGGTGATGGCGCACATGGATGAGATCGCCATGGTGGTCAAGCATGTCGACACCGACGGTACGTTGCGGGTGACCGCGCTGGGCGGCGCCAACCCGGTGAACTTCGGCATGTGCCCGGTGGACATACTGGGCGATCACCAGATCATTCCCGGTGTGCTGTCCTTTGGCTCGATGCATGCGACCGGCAATGCGCCACAGGGCGCCGATGTGCAGTCTGGCAATGTGCACTGGAACGACGTGCACGTGATCACCCGTTGCTCGGTCGACACCTTGCGTGAGCACGGCGTGCGTCCTGGCAGCCGCGTCACCCTGAGCCGCCACTGGCGTGCACCGTTTCGGGTGGGGGATGCGATTGCCGCGCACTTTCTGGATGACCGTGCGCCCATCGCCGCGGCACTCCACAGCGTGCAGTGCCTGGACCAGCGCCGTGGGGAGCTGGCGTGCGATGTGTACTTTGTCTTCACCACCCTGGAAGAAGAAAGCAATGCCGGTGCGATGTATGCGGCGCAGACCCTGCCGGGCGATACCACCATCGCGCTGGAAGTCGGCCCGGTGATGAGCGAGTACGGCACTCGCCTGGGCGTCGACCCCATCATCAACACGGGTGACCTCAAGGGCTATTACACCCGTTCTGTGGTGTCCAACCTGGCGGCCGCCGCACAACGCTGCGGTTATACCGCCCAATATGCGCTGCTGGTGGATTTCGCCTCGGATGCCAGCGCCGTCATGAGTAATGGCACCTCGGCACGCGGCGGTTGCCTGGCGATCCCAACGGAAAATACCCACGGCTACGAGGTGATTGTGGACGGTGCGATCCAGGCGTGTGCGCTGACATTGGCCGACTACCTTGCAACGTTTTGAACGCCGGAGAGTGTCACCATGGAAATAGCCGCTTCAACCATCGACTACCTGAAACAGCACGAGCTCACCCTCACCAGCGCCGAATCCTGTACGGCGGGCAAAATCATCACGCTGTTGTCCGAGGTGCCGGGCGGTGGGTCGTGTATCGAGAGTGGGTATGTTGTGTACTCGCCGCAGGCCAAACAGCGCTTGTTGGGTGTACGCGCCTATACGATTGAAACCTTCAACCTCACCAGTTGTGAAGTCGCGCGCGAGATGGCTGAAGGCGCGTTACGTGACAGTTCGGCACAAGTCGCTGTGGCCACCACCGGCCTGCTGGGCCCGGACGACATGGACGGCATTCCGGCCGGCACCATCTGTTTTGCCTGGGCGTATCGCATCGGCCACACGCTGAGTATTTTCAGCCGAAAGGAACGCTTCATGGGGGGCCGCGAGCAGGTGCAGCTGGCTGCGGCGCTGCATGCGTTGAAATGGCTAGCGCATTTTCACCACCGGGCATTGGTGGGTGAGCGGGGCTAGCCTCTGGCCGTTCCAGGCTGGAGCGCGATGTTCAACAGCAACTCGTCGGAGCCAAACGCCTGGGCATCCACGAGGTCGCCGTGATACGTGCGCGTTTCTACGTTGACCGTAACGCTATGGGCTTTGGGCAGTGCTTTGGGCCATGGCCCTGTGATGCGCAGCGATAGATTCTCGTCGGCGACGGTGATGTGGGCCGTGCATTCATGGGAAAGCGGGTTCACGCCGAGCAGCGTGTCTTGAAGGTAATCGATTCTGCAATGTTGCAAAGGTGTCGCAGTGGAATCGGGCATGGGCCGCCTCGTTGTGTTTTTTCAACCGCATTGGCCCACCGACGTGAGGCGGGAGGTTTTTCGGGAAACCACCATGTCTTCGAGGATTTCCCGTACAAGCCGGTTGATACCCGACTCGCCGTGGTAGCGGGCGCGGTTGATATTGGCGATGGTGAATTGATTGGCGTCAGGCGCGAGCACGGTGACGGACAAGCTGTTGTCTGGATTGATCGTGCAGCTGACACGGCAATTGCGCAGCCGCTGTGCAAGAGCGTGCTCGATTTGCGCTTTGGTCAACGTGTCCATGGGATCACCGAATAACAGGCCTGAGCGGATCAAGGTTAGCCCAAATATCCTGTGCGTAAATGCTAGCCACTTAATGGCAAACCATTCGTCAGCCTCACGGCCGGCGCAGGGAACGTTTGCGTCCAGCCATTGGCCACATGCAACACACCCTTACGAATAGGTTCAAAGGTGATCTCATGAAAAAGCTGTCTATGTGCCTGGGTCTTTGCAGTGTGTTCTTGCTGCACGGCTGTTTCGACAATTCGGACAACACCACCAAGGACAACACCAGTGGCAGCAAGTCTTCGGTGCAGATGCAGGAAGGCAAGTCCGACGAGAGCAAGTAGGCACAACTTGGCCAAATGTGGGAGGGGGCTTGCTCCCGATAGCGTTGTGTCAGTGAATGCATGTGTAACTGACACACCGCCATCGGGGGCAAGCCCCCTCCCACATGTGATCCACCTATATCGAGGAGACCGTGCTTCGGTTGCGGACTCAACGCATATGCAAAATGATCGGGCTGCTGCTGGCCGGGTCGGTGTGCCCGCGCAGTTTGCCCACGGCCTGGGCGTCGACCGCGCCGCCCTGGTTGCCCCAGGTGCTGCGCACGTAAGTCAGCACTTGAGCGATGTCCTGATCGGACAGTTGCTCCCGGAATGCCGGCATGCGGTAGGCGTCGGGAAGGCCAGCGGCCACGACGCGTTGCGAGCCGTTGAGGGTGATGTTGATCGCCGAGGCGCTTTCCTTGGCCAGGGCCGAAGTGGCGCCGGCCAGCGGTGGCATCCAGTCTGGCTG
This sequence comes from Pseudomonas sp. R5-89-07, assembly GCF_003851685.1. NCBI lineage: Bacteria > Pseudomonadati > Pseudomonadota > Gammaproteobacteria > Pseudomonadales > Pseudomonadaceae > Pseudomonas > Pseudomonas sp. R5-89-07. Next base: position 2,335,175 of record NZ_CP027727.1, read on the forward strand.
GCCCTTGCCGTCCAGACCATGGCAGGAGGCGCAGCGGGTCGCGTAGGTGTGGGCGCCGGGGGCGTCCTGACGCGCATTGGCGGCCACGGCCTGATACTGCCAGGGTGTGCCGTCGCGCTGCGGGTCGCCGGGCAGGGATTTGAGGTAACGGGCGATGGCGGCCAGGTCGTCGCCAGCCATGAACTGTGTGGAGTTGTTGAACGCTTCGGTCATCGATCCGTAGACCACCGCATGCTGGTTGCGCCCGGTCTTGAGGAACTGCACGATCTGCGCCTCGCTCCAGCGGCCCAAGCCGGTGTTGGGGTCTTGGCGCAGGCTGGGCGCGTACCAGCCGTCGAGCAGCGCACCGGCCAGGAAGGGCGCGCCGGACTGGTCCAGGGCTTTTTCGTTGAAGGCCAGGCCGCGCGGTGTATGGCAACTGCCGCAGTGGCCGGGGCCCTGGACGATATATGCGCCACGGTTCCACAGCGCGTCCTGGCTGGGGTTGGCCGCGTAGGCGGCGGTGGGCGCGAACACGCCATTCCACAGGGCGATGGGCCAACGCAGGTTGAGCGGCCAGGGAATGTCGCTGGGAATGTTCGGTTCGCTGGCTGGCTGCACGCCTTTCATGAAGAACGCATAGAGCGCCTTTATGTCGTCGTCGCTGAGCTTCACATAAGACGGGTAGGGCATGGCCGGGTACAGCCGGCGCCCGCCCGGCGCTACGCCTTGGCGTACGGCGCGGTCGAAGTCGGCCAGGCTGTAGTTGCCCACGCCATGCTCGCGGTCGGGGGTGATGTTGGTGGCATGAATCGCCCCCAGCGGCGTGGCCATCTCCAGGCCACCGGCAAACGGCGCCTTGCCCGGCAGGCTGTGGCAGGCCACGCAGTCACTCAGACGCGCGACATACTCGCCGCGGCTGACCAGGGCCGGGTCGAAACTGGCGGTTTTTTCGGCTGCGAAGGGTGAGGCGGGCTCGCGGGTGACGTACCAGGCCAAAAGGCCTGCGACGACCAGGCAGGGCAGCGCCAGCCAGCCTGCGGTTCTTGCGAATCGGCGGTTGTTCATGGGCGTTCCCTGTGAGTTAACTGAAGGTGTAGCGGCTCAACGGCAAGCTGCGGATACGCTGGCCGGTCAACTGGGCCACCGCGTTGGCCACGGCTGGCGCCACGGCGGGCAACGGGGGTTCGCCGATACCGCCCATTTTTTCACCGCTCTCGACGATCTTCACGTGTACCCGCGCCATCCGCGACGGCGGCAGGATCGGGTAAAGGTCGTAGTTGCGCGCACGGGGCTTACCGTCCACGTAGACCGCTTCCTCCAGTAAGGTTTGCGACAAGCCCAGGGCCACGGCACCGTTGACCTGGGCTTCAATGATCGCCGGATTGACGATGCTGCCCGGGTCGATGGCCTGCCAGATGTCGTGCACCTTGACCTGGCCGTTGTCGATCGACACTTCGGCGATCACCGCCGCGTGGGAGCCAAACGGCGAGGCCATGGCCACACCACGGGCGCGTCGGCTGCCGTCTTCGGCGGTAAATGGCCCGCGCTTCCAGCCGCCGGACAGCTCACCCACCGCCTGCAGCAGGGTGGTCAGCCGCGCGTTGTCGCGCAACAGGTGCAGGCGCAGTTCGTACGGGTCGTGGCCGCCTTTGTCCGCCAGTTCATCGAGGAACGCTTCGTAGAAGAAGTCGTTCAGCGAATTGCCCACCGAACGCCAGTAGCCGAGCATGGCCGGGCCTTTGACGTAGATCTGTGCGATGCGCTTGTTGGGGATCGCATAACTTTTGCCCGACAGGCCTTCGAGGGCCGTGGGGTCGAGGGCGTCGCCCTGTTTGCCGGCAATCGCTTCGGTGGGGCCTTCGGTGGCGCTCACCGCTTCGATGGCCACCGGCAGGCCTTTGTCGTCCAGCGCGGCGTGGAACTTGACCACCGCGACCGGGCGCAGCACATCACGCACGAACTCTTCCTCACGGCTCCAGATCAGCTTGACCGGGCGGCCGACGGCCTTGGCCAGGACAATCGCCTGCGGGTAGGGGTTGGCCGAGTCATACAGGAAATGCCGACCGAAGAAACCGCCCAGCAGTGGAGAGTGCAGGGTGATTTGCTCAATGGTCAGGCCGGTGCGCTTGGCGATGTCGGCGCGGAACATATCCGGCGCCTGGTTCGGCAGCCACACCTCCAGGGTGCCGTCGGGGTTGTAGCGCGCCAACGCCGAAGGCGGCTCCAGCTGGGCGTGGTTGAGGTATTGGTTGTGGTAGGTGGCGTCGACGCGGGTCTTGGCACTGGCCAGCGAGGTGGCCACGTCGCCCTCGGTTTCGTCGTCGCGGGCCGGGCCTTGCTGGGCGGCGAGAAAGTCGCGGTATTTGTCGCTGGAAAAGTCCGCCGGCATCGCGCGTACGGTAGAGTCGGCGGCGGCTTCGAGCCATTCCACCTGGATCGCTTCAACGGCGCGCTTGGCGTGCCACCAGCGTTCGGCAACCACCGCCACGGCGCCGGGCAGGGTATGAACCGAATGCACGCCCTTCATGGCCTCGACCTGGGCCTGGTTGCGCAGGCTGCCCACCGTCATGCCCAGGCGCGGCGCGTGCTGCACGGCGGCGTGGAGCATGCCGTCGACTTTCAGGTCGATGCTGTACTGCGCCTTGCCGGTGGATTTGTCGTAGGCGTCCAGGCGTTTGACCGGCTTGCCGATCCAGCGGAACTGGCTCGGGTCGCGCAGGGTGATAGTGGCCGGGTCGGGCACCGGCATGTCCAGGGCGCGAGCGGCCAACTCGCCGTAACCCAGCGAGCGGCCGGAAGCGGCGTGCACTACGCGGCCGGGTTGCGTGGTCAGTTGCGCCACCGGCACGCCGAGCTGTTCGGCGGCAGCCTGCATCAGCATGGCGCGGGCGAGGGCGCCGAGGCGCCGCATGGTCGGGTAGCTCATGCGCACCGACATACTGCCGCCGGTAATGCGCAAGCCATTTTCCATCACCACATAAGCTTCACCGGGCGGAGCGGCTTCGACCACGAACGTGGCGGGGTCGGCATCCAGCTCTTCGCCGATGATCTGCGCCATGGCCGTGTGCGTGCCCTGGCCGCCTTCCATGAAGGGGCTGAGCAGGCGCACGCTGCCGTCCGGACGAATCTCCAGGAACGCCGGCACCTGGGTCCCGCGCTCGGCGGTGCCGGTGGCAGCCTGTACGCGGGACGCGCCAAGCGGCAGGCCGAAGCCGATCACCAGCGCACCCACGGCGGTACTCGCCAGGAAGCGCCGACGCGACAGGTTGATCGGCTCGTCCAGGGTCACGCCGGGAAGGATCTCGCGAATGTTCATCAAACGCTCCCCTTGCCGGCGGCCAGGTCATCCATAGCGGCATGAATGGCGTTGTAGGTGCCGCAGCGGCACAGGTTGATCATCGCCGCGTTGATTTGCTCCCTGGTCGGTGCAGGGGTGTGCTTGAGCAGCGCCGTGGCCGCCATCACCTGCCCGGACTGGCAGTACCCGCATTGCGCCACCTGGCGCTCGACCCAGGCCGCGACCACGCGCTTGCCCACGTCATCGGTTTCGATGGCCTCGATGGTGGTGATCTCGCGACCAACCAGCGCCGCCACTGGCGTTACGCATGAGCGCACCACGTTGCCGTCCACCAGCACCGAACACGCGCCGCACTGGGCCAGGCCGCAGCCGTACTTGGTGCCGGTCATGCCCAGGTCGTCGCGGATCACCCACAGCAACGGCGTGTCGGCGTCGGCATCGACCTGATAGGCCTGTTGGTTAATACGTAATTCCATGGCGGCTCACCTGCTGATCATCGGTTGGTGGTGCTGAGTTCTTATAGAGGGGTGCGACCGTAGGTCGCCCATCGTGGAACTCTAGACCACCGCGCAAGGCCCATCTATGCAATAGCCCGCAAGTTCAGAGGATCAGGCAAGTAATCGACAGGATTGGGTCACTGCGCGGGGCGCAAGCCTTCGCCTGCCGCCGTGCGAATGCCTTCGAGCAGCATGGTGAACGCCGGGTTGTCGTTGTGCTCGCGCCAGATCAGGTGCAGCTCGCTCTGCGCGCCTTCGCCCAGGTCGATATCGTGAAACACCACGTTTTTGAACACCACGCTGCTGGCGCAACGCGGCACCAGGGCCAGGCCCATGCCGGCGTTCACCAACGCGAGGATGGTCAGGGACGAACCCAGCCACTGCACATACTGTGGCGCCACACGCGCCGAGCGCAGCAGGCCGGTGAGCAATTCATTGAACGGCGGATAGGCCGAATGGGCGTACATCAGGAACGGTTGCGCATCCAGGTCCTGCACGCTGACGGTCTCTGCCTGGGCCAGCCGATGACTGCTCGGTACCGCCAGCACGAACGGCTCGCGCACCAGGCATTCGGTGGCGTAGCCAGGCTCCACCAGTGGTGCGCGGACGATGCCCAGGTCGATGCGTCGGGCGCGCAGGGCTTCGTATTGCTGGTAGGTGTTCATCTCGGACAGGTCGATCCTGACGTGAGGCTGTTTGAGACGCGCCTCGGCAATCACCTTGGGCAAAAACTCGTACACCGCGCTGCCGACGAAACTGATATTGACCGTACCGATATCGCCCTCGGCGAAGCGCCGCGCGGTCACCGCCGCTTGCTGGGCACGCTCCAGCAGGTTCTGCGCCTCGACGAAAAACGCCCGCCCCGCGGCGGTCAGGGCAACGCTGCGGGTGGTGCGGGTAAACAGCTCCACGCCCAAGTGATGCTCCAGCAACTGGATCTGCCGGCTGAGGGGCGGCTGCGTCATGTTCAGCCGTTCTGCGGCCCGGCGAAAATTCAGTTCGGTGGCCACGGTGGTGAAGCAGCGCAGTTGCGTCAGTTCGAACATTGATCCAAATCCCGTATCAATCGCATGCCAGGTTAGATTAGACGGGAACAATCCCTGGCGTCCATCATCGGCCTGTCCCTAAAAAAACAATGAATGGGAGTTGCCCGTGGATACCCTCCAGAACCTGCCAGACCCGAGCGCGCTTGCCCGCGCTGCTGCCAAGGTCAAGCGCCATGTGCTGCCGTTATTCGTGGTGATGTTCATCGTCAATTACATCGACCGCGTCAATATCGGCTTCGTGCGCAGCCACATGGAAACCGATCTGGGCATTGGCGCCGCGGCCTATGGCTTGGGCGCCGGGTTGTTCTTCATCGGTTATGCGCTCTTTGAGGTGCCGTCCAACCTGTTGCTGCAACGCTACGGCGCACGGGCGTGGTTGACGCGCATCATGTTCACCTGGGGCGCGGCGGCGATGGGCATGGCGTTCGTGCAGGGGGAAACCAGTTTCTACGTGTTGCGCTTTATCCTCGGTGCGGCGGAAGCCGGCTTCTTTCCCGGCATCATCTATTACTTTACCCAGTGGCTTCCTTCCAGCGAGCGCGGCAAGGCCATGGCGGTGTTCCTCAGTGGTTCGGCGATTGCCTCGGTGATCTCCGGGCCGGTGTCGGGGGCGTTGCTGAACGTCAACGGGTTTAGCCTGCATGGCTGGCAATGGATGTTCCTGATCGAAGGCTTCGCCTCCATCATGCTCTGCGGGTTCGTGTGGTTCTGGTTGCAGTCCCATCCCCATCAGGCCAAGTGGCTCACGAGCGCGGAAAAACACGCGCTGGTCAGTGCCATCGCACTGGAGCAACAGGCGCGCGAGGCGAACCTGCGCGTGCGGCCGTCGATGTTCAAATTGCTGGCCGACAAACAGATCGCCCTGTTCTGCTTCATCTACTTTTCCATCGCCCTGACCATTTATGGCGCCACCTTCTGGCTGCCGAGCATGATCAAGAAAATGGGCAACCTGGGTGACTTCCAGGTGGGCTTGTTCAACGCCATTCCGTGGTTGATTTCGATTGTCGCCATGTACGGTTTCGCCTCGCTGGCCAGCAAGTGGAAGCACCAGCAGGCCTGGGTGTCACTGATGCTGGTGATCGCCGCGTTCGGCATGTTCATGTCCACCACCGGCGGGCCGGTGTTTGCGTTCGTTGCCATCTGTTTTGCCGCGATTGGCTTCAAGGCCGCTTCGGCGCTGTTCTGGCCGATTCCCCAGGGTTACCTGGATGCGCGCATCGCGGCGGCGGTGATTGCCCTGATCAATTCGGTGGGCAATCTGGGTGGTTTCGTCGCGCCCACCACCTTCGGCTTGCTGGAGCAGACCACGGGCTCCATCGAGGGCGGCCTGTACGGCCTGGCAGCCACTTCGCTGGTGGCGGCGGTGCTGGTGTTTTTTGCCCGCACCGCGCCGCGCAGCGGTACACCACCCACCTCAGCCACAACGCCACACACTTTGCATGCCGATACACAGGGAGCCGTCTCTTGAAAATCATCCGTGTCACCGTCACCCCGATTGCCTTTCGCGACCCGCCGCTGCTGAACGCCAGCGGCATCCACGAGCCTTTCGCGCTGCGCTCGATCATCGAGATTGAAAGCGACACCGGCTACCTCGGCCTCGGCGAGAGCTATGGCGACGCCCCGGCGCTGGCGATCCAGCAGCAGGTACAGCAACAATTGATCGGCCTGGACCCTTTCGACCTCAATGGTCTGCGTGCAATCGTGAAGGCCACCGTGGCCGCGCATAAGCCGCTGAGCATTGCCGGTGCGGAACTGGCACCGGGCTCCCATGCCAGCAAAGCCGTGAGCAATGCCTATTCGGCGTTTGAAGTGGCGTTTCTCGATCTGCAGGCGCATGCGCTCAATGTGCCGCTGGTGGACCTGCTCGGCGGCGCGATCCGAGACCAGATCCCGTTCAGTGCCTACCTGTTTTTCAAGTACGCCCAGCACATCGATTCACCCTACAAGCCCGACAGCTGGGGCGAAGCCCTCACCGAAGCGCAGATCGTCGCCCAGGCGCGGCGCATGCTCGAAACCTACGGCTTCAAAAGCATCAAGCTCAAGGCCGGTGCGCTGGAGCCCGAGCACGAGGTGCGGTGCATCAAGGCGCTGAAAAAGGCGTTTCCGGGCGTACCGCTGCGCATTGACCCGAACGGCAACTGGTCGTTGCACACCTCGATTCGCATGGCCGAACTGCTCGGCGACGATCTGCAATATTACGAAGACCCGACGCCGGGCCTGGACGGCATGGCCGAGCTGCACAAACGCACCGGCTTGCCCCTGGCGACCAATATGGTGGTCACCGACTTTGACGAGTTCCGCCGCAGCGTGGGGCTTAACAGCGTGCAGATCGTGCTCGCCGACCACCATTACTGGGGCGGCCTGCGCGACACCCAAGTGCTGGCGAAAATGTGCGATACCTTTGGCTTGGGCGTATCGATGCACTCCAACTCACACTTGGGCATCAGCCTGATGGCCATGGCTCACGTCGCGGCGTCGGTGCCCAACCTCGACTATGCCTGCGACACCCATTACCCCTGGCAGGAGCCGGACGAGGAGGTGATCAAGGGCGGCAAGCTGCCCATCGTCGACGGCTGCGTGCGCATCACCCGCGCACCGGGGCTAGGCCTGGAGCTCGACCACGATCAGTTGGGCAAGCTGCATGATCAATACCTCAGTTGCGGTATCCGTCAACGCGATGACGTGAAACAGATGCAGCGCTATCAACCGGATTGGAAAACCGTCAAGCCACGTTTCTAAAAGCTGGTCGCTTCATTTGCCCGGTGGCGCATGAGCGTGGGTCACCGGGCTTTTTTTGCCCCAGCTCAGCCGACGAATCGAAACCCTGCGGCCAACTGCGCCTTTAAAAAAGTCACCAGCGCACTCACCGATTTCGGCACATGGGGCGAATACGGGCGGATCAGGTAGATCTCATCGGCAAACGCGCCCTTGAGTGTCCAGCCCTTCAAAACCTGCACCAGCTTGCCCTCGGCCAGCGCCGCATGGGCGCTGAAGTCCGGCAGCAGGGCGATGCCCAAGTGGTTGAGCGCCGCGTCGCGCAGGGCTTCGCTGTTGTTGGTGGCGAAGCTGCCGGCGATGGGGACAGTCAGGCGTTCGATGTGTTTGCTGCCGCGTTCGAAGGTCCAGGCCGGCTGGTCGCTGCCGCGTGGGTAGAACAGACAGTTGTGGGCCGACAGGTCGCTCGGCTCGCGGGGTTCGCCGTGGCGCTGCAGGTAATCGCGGGTGGCGACCAGCACCGAAGTGGTGTCGCAGAGCTTCCAGGCCACGTGGGTCTCGGGTATCTGGAAACCATGGCGCACGGCCAGGTCGTAACCTTCGGCCGCCAGTGAACTCAAGGCGTCGGACACGTCCAGCTGGATCCGCACCTGTGGGAATTGCTGCAAAAACTGCGGCAGGTGCGGCACCAGTTGTTGCCGGGCGAACGCCACCGGCGCGGTCAGCCGCACCAGGCCACGGATTTCCCCGGCCGAATCGCGCACCGACGAGAAGCTGCGGGCGATATGTTCATAGGCGCTGCGCACCTCGCGGGTCAACGAAAGCCCGGCGTCGGTCAGGCGTACGCTGCGCGTGGTGCGCGTCACCAGCCGAGTGCCGGTGGCCTTTTCCAGCTCGGAAATACGCTGGCTTACCGCCGACTTGCTCACGCCAAGGCGCGCGGCGGCGGCGGTGTAGGTGCCTTGTTCTTCCAGCACCGACAGCCAATGGATGTGGGTCCACAGCCCTTCGATCTCAGCTTTGTCCATGGGGGTATTGTTCGCCTGAGTGCACAATAAGTTCAGGATTCTGCTCTGGTTCGGAACAAAACGAAAGCCTAAGGTAGGTGCCAACGCCAACCAACTGGATCGCCTGCCATGCCTGCTACCCTCGAGCACTACATTAACGACCAGCGCGTAAGCCGCGATGATCGCTATCAGGACGTCTACAACCCGGCCACCGGCGAAGTCACCGCGCGCGTCGCCCTGGCCAGCCGCCAGACCGTGGCTGAAGCCGTCGCTGCCGCCCAGGCCGCCTTCGCCAGCTGGGCCGACACCCCGCCGATCCGCCGCGCCCGTGTGCTGTTCGAATACCTGCACCTGCTGCGTGAACGCAAGGACGACCTGGCGCGCATCATCGTCGCCGAACATGGCAAGGTGTTTACCGACGCCCAGGGTGAAGTCGACCGTGGCATCGATATCCTCGAATTCGCCTGCGGCATTCCGAACCTGCTCAAGGGCGAACATTCCGACCAGGTTTCCCGTGGCATGGACAACTGGACGATGCGCCAGCCGCTGGGCGTGGTAGCCGGCGTGACGCCGTTCAACTTCCCGGTGATGGTGCCGATGTGGATGTACCCGATCGCCATCGCAGCGGGTAATACCTTCATTCTCAAGCCCAGCCCCACCGACCCGAGCGCCTCGCTGTTCATGGCCGAGCTGCTGCGTGAAGCGGGCCTGCCCAAGGGTGTATTCAACGTGGTACAGGGCGACAAGGAAGCGGTGGACGCGCTGATCGAACACCCGGACGTCAAGGCCGTGAGTTTTGTCGGCTCCACACCGATTGCCCAGTACATCTACGAGAGCGGCGCGCGTCACGGCAAGCGCGTACAAGGCCTGGGTGGCGCGAAAAACCATATGGTGGTGATGCCCGACGCGGACATCGAGCGCACCGTCGATGCGCTGATGGGCGCCGCCTACGGCAGTGCCGGCGAGCGCTGCATGGCGATCTCGGTGGCAGTGCTGGTGGGTGATGTGGGTGATAAGGTCATCGCCGCCTTGACCGAACGTGCCAAGCAACTGCGCATTACCGATGGCCGCGACCTCAAGGCCGAAATGGGCCCGATTGTGTCCCGCGCCGCCCTGGAGCGGATCAGCGGCTACATCGAGCAGGGCGTGCAAGCCGGCGCGCAATTGCTGCTCGACGGCCGCGACTACGTGCCGTCCGAGCCTGGCCTGGAAAACGGCTTCTGGCTCGGCGCCACCTTGTTCGACCACGTGACTCGGGACATGAGCATCTACCGCGAGGAAATCTTCGGCCCAGTGCTGGCCTGCGTACGCGTGGATGATTTTGCCGCCGCGGTGAAGCTGGTCAACGACCACGAGTTCGGCAACGGCGTCAGCTGCTTCACCCGCGACGGCAACATCGCGCGCGAGTTTGCACGACGCATCGAAGTGGGCATGGTCGGCATCAACGTACCGATCCCGGTGCCGATGGCCTGGCATGGTTTTGGTGGCTGGAAGAAGAGCCTGTTTGGCGACATGCATGCCTATGGCACCGAAGGCGTGCGTTTCTACACCAAGCAGAAGTCGATCATGCAGCGTTGGTCGGAGAGCATCGAGCAGGGCGCGGAGTTTGCGATGCCGGTGTCGAAGTAAGCTTTACCTGCACCACATATCCAATGTGGGAGGGGCTTGCCCCCGATAGCGGCGTCTCAGGCACTGTATCTGTGCCTGAACCACTGCCATCGGGAGCAAGCCCCCTCCCATATTTTTTTTGACGTGCCAAACATAAAAGTCCAGTATGGAATTATAAGTACAAAACAGTTGCCGCATGTCTTTCTTCACTCTTGCCAAACCAACAACAACTTGCGAGAACCCGATCATGAAGAAACCCCACCTCATTCCCGCCCTGGCCCTGAGCCTGTTGGCCTCCAGCGCATTGTTCGCCGCCGAGAAAACCCTGCGCATCGGCATCGAAGCCGCTTACCCACCGTTCGCGTCCAAGACCGAAGAGGGCAAGATCGTCGGGTTCGATTACGACATCGGCAATGCCCTGTGCGCCCAGATGAAGGTCAAGTGTGTGTGGGTGGAGGGTGAGTTCGACGGGCTGATTCCTTCCCTCAAGGTCAAGAAAATCGACTTGGCGCTGTCGTCCATGACCATCAACGAAGACCGCAAGAAGTCGGTGGACTTCACCCACAAGTATTACTTCACCTCCTCACGCCTGGTGATGAAAGACGGCGCGGTGGTGGACGATCAGTACGCCAGCCTCAAGGGCAAGTCCGTCGGCGTGCAGCGCGCCACGACCACCGACCGGTATGCCACCGAGGTGTTCGAGCCCAGGGGCATCAACGTCAAGCGCTACAGCAATAACGAAGAAATCTACATGGACCTGGCGGCGGGGCGCCTGGATGCGATCTTTGCCGACACCATCCCGCTCAGCGACTTTCTGTCGATGCCACGGGGCAAGGGTTACGCCTTTGTCGGCCCGGAACTCAAGGACCCGAAATACGTAGGCGAGGGTGCCGGGATTGCGGTGCGCAAGGGCAATGGCGAGCTGGTCAGCGAGCTGAACGCGGCCATCGACGGCATCCGCGCCAGTGGTGAGTACCAGAAGATCTCGCAGCAGTACTTCAAGTCCGATATCTACGGCGACTGAGATCGTTCCCACGCAGTGGGAACGACCATGTCGTTAACCTTTCAGTTCCTTCAGGTGCTTGTAGACCGTTGCCCGCCCCATGCCCAGCACGTTGGCCACATAGTTGGACGCGCTCTTGCCCTTGAACGCGCCTTCGGCGTGCAGTGCAAGGACCAGTTCGCGTTTGTGGTCGCGGGTCAGCAGGTTCAGGCTCAGCTGGCGCTCGCGCAGCCAGGCGTGCAGGAAGGTGTTGATGCGTTCCTGCCAGTCGTCCCGGAACAGGGCGTCCGGCTGGGCGATCAGCTTGCTCGGTGACAGGAACAGGTCCAGCGCGGCCTTGGCATTTTCAAGCAGCGAGATATTTAGGTTGATGCACAGCACGGCCAGCCGCTGGCCGTGGTGGTCGTGCAGCACCGTGCTCAGGCTGCGAATCTTCTGGCCGTCCCAGTTGAGCTTTTCATACGGGCCGATATTCACTTCGCTGATGTCACCGTCCAGCATGTCCTCCAGCGAGGAGTCGTCACCCAGGCTGCGTTTGGACAGGTTATTGGCGATGTAGTCGACGGTTTGCGTTCGCAGGTCATGCAGCACCACTTCCGCATGGGGAAAGAACAACGTGGCGATCGCATCGGCAATCGCGCGAAAGTTCTGCATGACCTTGTCTTGTTCAACACTGCTCATCAATGGGGCTCCAGGCGGACGGGGGAGAGCATACCAGCGTCCAGACCGAACTGCGTGAGCGGCTCGGGCAGCGGCTGACCGCGCACCAGCGCCGCGCTGGCCTGGCCCATCGCCGGTGAAGTCTGGATGCCATAGCCACCCTGTGCAGCCACCCAGAACAGTCCGGGTACCTGCGGGTCAAAACCAGACAGCAAGTCACCGTCGTGCACGAAACTGCGCAGCCCGGCCCAGGTTCGCGTGGGGCGGCGGATGGTCAGGGTGGTGGCCTCTTCGATCTGGTAGATGCCCATGGCGACGTCCAGCTCTTCAGGCTGTACGTCCTGGGGCTCAACCGGGTCGGCATTGGCCGGCGAGCCGAGGAACATGCCGGCGTCGGGCTTCATATAGAAAGCTTCGTCGAGGGCGACCAGCATCGGCCAGGCATGGCTGTCCACGCCTTCCGGCCCGGCGAAGATGAAGGCCGAGCGACGCTTGGGTTGCAGCCCGATGGACGCCGCGCCCGCCAACCCGCCGATATGGTCGGCCCAGGCGCCAGCCGCGTTGATGATGATCGGTGCGCTGAAAGTGGCGTCCTGGGTGCGTACCTGCCAAATTCCATCGGCGTCGCGACTCAGGCCCAGCACATGGCTGTCGGTGCGCACCTCGCCGTGGTTGCGGCGGATACCGCGCAGGTAGCCTTGGTGCAGGGCGTCGGTGTCGATGTCGCAGGCGGTGGGGTCGTAAATGGCGCCGTGCACTTTTTCGCGGCGCAGGATCGGCAGGCGCGCGCAGGCTTCATCCGCGCTCAGGCGTTCGATCTGCGGCACCGTGGCTTTCGCGCTCAGGTACTGGGCGTTCAGCTCGGCAGGGTCGCCGTTGAAGTCGACCGTCATTTCGCCGCGTGGCGTCAGTAAAGGGTGTTCGCAAAAGCCAGGCGGTGGCTGGTCGAAGAACGCCCGGCTGGCCAGGGTCAGCGCGCGCACTTGTGGGGTGCCGTACGCGGCAGAATAAAGCGCCGCCGAACGCCCAGTGGAGTGATAGGCCGGGTGGTTTTCACGCTCCAGCACCAGCACCTTGCCGTGCTGCGACAACCAGAAACCGGTGGACGCACCGGCAATGCCGCCGCCGATGATGATGAAGTCTGCCTGGTTCATAGAAACTCTCCGGAGTGGCGCTGCAATTGATACAAGGCATTGGCCAGTGCGATGTCTTCCAGGCCCAGGCCGATGGAGCGGAAAAATACCGGGCGATCATAGTCCGGGCGCTGTGCCATGTCGCTGAGCAGCTCGGGCAGGTCGCCGACGATTGCGCGTTTATCCCAGCCGTGTTGTTCGCTGGCGATCAGCATCTCGCCGGCCGAAGAGGGGGTAGTCTGGCGATAGTCGCAGAACACGTGCATATGGTTGAGGCTGTGGGGCGACACCTCATGGGCGCGCGGGGCGTTGGTGCTGATCGAGGTGATGAGCGCTGGTTTGCTCAAGCGTGCCGGGTCGAGCACCGGGCCGGCTGAAGAGGTGCACAGCATGATCACATCAGCGTCGTGCACGGCGGCTTCACAGCTGTCGGCAAGGCTCAGGCGCGGGTCCAGGCTATTGAGCTGCGCGCGGGCTTCGGGGGTGGCGTGGTTCAGGCTTGGGGAATAGAGCTGGATGTGCTGCCAGTCCCGCAGGTTCTGCACGTAGCGCAGGTGTGCCTGGGCAACCTTGCCGCTGCCAATAATGGCCAGCCGCTGGGCCGACAGCGGTGCCAGCGCATCCACCGCCACGGCCGTGGTGGCGGCGGTGCGTGCGGTGGTCAGTTCAGAGGCGTCACACAGCAGCAGCGGCTGGCCGGTGTGCGTCGACATCAACAGCGTCCAGGCCGTCACCAGTGGCCCTTGCTCGCGCACGATATAGGGCGAAGTCTTCACGCCGTAGACCCCGTCGAGCGCCAACACCCCCAGATAGTTGATGAAATCCCCGGCGCCTTGGGGGAACTCCACCAGCTGTTGCGCCGGCTGCACGGCTTGCCCGGCGGCGAGGTCGCAGAACAGCTTGCGCAGGATAAGGGGCACGTCGACCTGAGCGAGCAGCGCACGCGCCTGGGCCTGATCGATAACGAGGGGAGAGGTGGACATGGGTGCCTCCAAATAAACTAATTTGTCCATTATGGACTTTTAGTATTTGTTGGCAATCACCCCCCGAGAAAAAATGAGGACAATGTGGGAGGGGGCTTGCCCCCGATAGCGGTGGGTCAGATAAGTGGTCATCGACTGGCACTCCGCCATCGGGAGCAAGCCCCCTCCCGCAGGGTTACCGGCGCCCCCCCCGCGTACTCACATCCACCCACACCGCCAGCACCAGGATGCTGCCCTTCACGATCATCTGCCAGTAACTGTCCACATCCAGCATCGACATGCCGTTGTCCAGGCTGGTAATCACCAGCGCCCCAAGCAACGCGCCGTACACCGTGCCCGAGCCGCCGCGCATCGAGGTGCCGCCGATAAAGCACGCGGCGATGGCGTCCAGTTCGCCCATGTTTCCCGCCGACGGTGAGCCGGCGGCCAGGCGTGCGGTGTTGACCAGGCCGGCGAGGGCGCACATCACGCCCATGATGCCGAAGATCCACAGTTTCACCGCCTGCACGTTGATGCCCGACAGCCGCGTGGCTTCCATATTGCTGCCCACCGCATACACGCGGCGGCCGAAGACGGTCTGGCTGGTGACGTAGCTGAACACGCCGAGCAGCACCAGCAGCAGCAACACCGGCACCGGGATACCGTCGTAGCTGTTGAGGGTGGTGACAAACCCGGCCAGCACCGCACCGATCAGCGCCACGCGCAGCACGTCGCGCACCAGGGAATGTGCGGCCAGGCCATGCAGGGCGCGGTTGCGCCGTTGTTTCCAGGTGAGGAACAGGGTCAGCGCGAACAGCACCACGCCCAGCCCGATGCCCACGGCGTGCGGCAGGTACCCCTGGCCGACGTACACCAATGAAGGCGACACCGGCGCAATGGTGGTGCCGCCGGTGATGCCCAGCAGGATCCCGCGAAACGCCAGCATCCCGCCCAGGCCGACAATGAACGAGGGGATGCGCAGGTAGGCGGTCATGTAGCCATTGGCCAGGCCGATCATCAGGCCGCACAGCGCCACCAGGCTCAGGTTGGCCAGCAGCGGAATGTGGTAAACCACATCCAGGATCGCCGCCAGCCCGCCCAGCAATCCGAGCAACGACCCCACCGACAAATCGATTTCGCCACTGATGATCACCAGCACCATGCCGCACGCGAGGATCCCGGTGATGGACATCTGCCGCAGCAGGTTGGACAGGTTGCGCGGCGTGAGAAAGCCGCCCTCGGTCTGCCAACTGAAAAACAGCCAGATGAACGCCACGGCGATCACCAAGGCGAGCATTTTGTAGCGGGTGAAAAGCTGTTTGACCTGATTCATCTACGCGGTCTTCCGATCGTTATTGTTTTGGCTGAGCGCGGCGGCGAGCACCTGTTCCTGGGTGAGCCCCTGGTTGATGAAGTCGCCCCGCAACTGGCCGTCGCCGATCACCAGCACGCGGTTGGACACGCCGAGCACTTCAGCAAGTTCCGACGAGACCATGATGATCGACACGCCTTCGGCCGCCAGGGCGCCCATCAGTTTGTAGATTTCATACTTGGCGCCCACGTCCACCCCGCGCGTGGGCTCGTCCAGGATCAGCACCTTGGGCTTGGTCATCAGCATTTTCGCCAACACGGCTTTTTGCTGGTTGCCGCCGGACAGGCTGGTGATCGGCAGAAAGGGGCTGGCCGTCTTGAGGTGCATGCGGGCGATCTGCTGGTCGATGCTGCCCAGTTCGGCTTCGGCGTCGATGCGGGTCAGGTGGGCGTAGGTGTCGAGCACCGCCAGGGTGATGTTCTGGCCAACGCCCAGGTCGGGAATGATGCCCTGACGCTTGCGGTCTTCAGGCACCATGCACAGCCCGGCGCGAATCGACTTGAGCGGGGTGCGCGTGTCGATCACCTGGCCCTCCAGCCACACCTCGCAGCTGTAGCGTCCGGGGTAGGCGCCGAACAGTGCCGACACCAGTTCCGTGCGCCCGGCGCCCACCAGCCCGGCGATGCCGAGGATTTCGCCGCGCCTGAGCACGAAGGAGACATCGTCGACGCGCTTGCGCTTGGGGTTGTCGACGTCATAGCAGGTGACGTTGCGCGCTTCGAAGATCACCTCGCCCACCTCGTGAGGCTCGGTGGGGTAGAGGTTGCTCATTTCGCGGCCGACCATTTGCGTGATGATCCGTGGGATGTCCATGTCGGCCATGGCGGTGGTCGCAATGTGCTTGCCATCGCGAATCACCGCGATGGTGTCACACACGGCGGCCACTTCATCGAGCTTGTGCGAGATATACACACAGGCCACGCCCTTGGCCTTGAGGTCGCGGATAATGTCGAGCAGCACCTCGATTTCCGAGCGGGTCAGGGCCGAGGAGGGTTCGTCAAGGATCAGCAGGCGCGCCTGTTTGTTCAGGGCCTTGGCGATTTCCACCAGTTGCTGGTAGCCGCCGCCGTATTGCGAGACCGGCAGCGCGACGTTCATGTCCGGTACCTTGAGTTCGCGCATCAACGCCTCGGCGCGGTGCAGCATCGCCGGGTAGTTCATGCGCCCGCCCGGCAGGGTCAACTCGTGGCCCATGAAGATGTTCTCGGCCACCGACAGGTCGGGCACCAGGGTCAGTTCCTGGTGGATGATGACAATCCCGGCGGCCTCGGTTTCGCTGATGGACTGGGCTTTGAGCGGCTGCCCGTCCCAGAGGATTTCGCCCTCCCAGGTGCCGTGCGGGTAGACCGCCGACAGCACCTTCATCAAGGTGGATTTGCCCGCACCGTTCTCACCGCACAGGCCGACGCATTCCCCCGGCCGTACCTTAAGGTCGATGCCGTTGAGGGCGTTGACACCGCCAAAGGTTTTGACGATGCCGTTCATTTGCAGCAAGTAGTCGGCGGCCATGGCGGTCATTGCCCGGCGATCTGCTCTTTGGTGTAGAAGCCGTCCTTCTCCAGCACGTCGATATTGGCCTTGGTCAGCGGCGTCGGCGTGAGCAGGATGGTGTCGACCTGCTTGCTGCCATTGTCGTACTGCGAGCTGTAGCTGGGCTTTTCATTGCGTGCCAGTTGCACCGACAGTTTGGCCGCCTCGGTGGCGATCAACTTGAGCGGCTTGTACACAGTCATGGTCTGGGTGCCGTCGATCACGCGCTTGATCGCTGCCAGGTCAGCGTCCTGGCCGGAAATCGGCACCTTGCCCGCCAGCTTCTGCGCGGCCAGGGCCTGGATCGCACCGCCGGCGGTGGCGTCGTTGGAGGCGACGATGGCGTCGATCTTGTTGTCGTTGCGGGTCAGGGCGTTCTCGACAATGCTCAGGGCCTCGGTGGGGTTCCATTCCTTGACCCATTGCTGGCCGACGATCTTGATGTCGCCCTTGTCGATGGCCGGTTGCAGCACTTTCATCTGGCCTTCGCGCAGCACCTTGGCGTTGTTGTCGGTAGGCGCGCCGCCGAGCAGGAAGTAATTGCCCTTGGGCGCCGCCTGCAGCACACCATTGGCCTGCATTTCGCCGACTTTTTCGTTATCGAAGGAGATGTAGGCGTCGATGTCCGCGTTGAGGATCAGGCGGTCGTAAGACACGACCTTGATCCCGGCCTTCTTGGCTTCGGCGACCGCGTTGGTCAGCACCGTGGCGTTGAACGGCACGATAACGATCACGTCGACGCCACGGGAGATGAGGTTTTCGATCTGCGAGATCTGCTTCTGCTCGTTGGCGTCGGCCGATTGCACGAACACCTTGGCGTCGAGCTTTTCTGCGGCCGCGACAAAGTAGTCGCGGTCTCGGGACCAGCGCTCCAGGCGCAGGTCGTCGATGGAGAAGCCGATTTTCGGATGCGCCGAATCGGCCATCACCGGCAGGGCGAGCAGGGCCAGGGCGGTGGCGAGCAGGGTACGTTTGAATGACTTCATGGTGGTGCGTCCTTTTATTGTTGTTGGAAAGACACAGGGTGGTGCGCCTGAAACTGTAGAGCGTCCTAGGGCGCTCTGTGCGTAGATTTGTCGCGCAAATGTCACTGCCCTCTGTAGGAGCGAGCTTGCTCGCGAAAAACGTCAACGATAACGCGAGACACTGGGTTAACCCTGTCGTTCTTGCGTTCTTCGCGAGCAAGCTCGCTCCTACAGAGGGGGGCTTCAGGTGTAGATGAACCGGTTTACAACGCCTTCGAGCATCTCCTGCCGGCCACTCACGGCCTGCGGGTCGAGTTCGTTGGCAAACGCATGTTCGGCCAGCGACGCCAGGCTGAACTCACCGGCCAGCACCGCACGGCCCAGGGACTGGTCCCAACCGGCATAACGCTGGTCCTTGAACTGTTGCAACTGGTCGTTCTGCACCATGGCGGCCGCGCGTTCCAAGGCCAGGGCCAGTACATCCATAGCGGCCACATGGCCGTGGAACAGGTCCACATCATCCAGGCTTTGGCGGCGCACCTTGGAATCGAAATTGTAGCCGCCGTTCTTGAACCCGCCGGCCTTGAGGATTTCATAGGTGGCCAGGGTCATTTCCTCGACGCTGTTGGGGAACTGGTCGGTGTCCCAGCCGTTCTGCGGGTCACCACGGTTGGCGTCGATGCTGCCGAAAATGCCCAGGGACACGGCGGTGGCGATCTCATGATGAAAGCTGTGCCCGGCCAGGGTGGCGTGGTTGGCCTCGATGTTGACCTTGATCTCATGCTCCAGGCCGTACTCATGCAGGAAGCCAAACACCGTGGCGCTGTCGTAATCGTACTGGTGCTTGGTCGGCTCCTGGGGCTTGGGCTCGATCAACAGGTCGCCCTTGAAGCCGATCTTGTGCTTGTGCTCCACCACCATGCGCATGAACCGGCCGAGTTGTTCACGCTCGCGCTTGAGGTCGGTATTGAGCAGCGTCTCATAGCCCTCACGGCCGCCCCACAGCACATAATTGGAGCCCTTGAGTCGCAGCGTGGCATTCATCGCGCTGAACACCTGGGCCGCCGCGTAGGCGAACACTTCGGGGTCCGGGTTGCTGGCGGCCCCGGCGGCGAACCGCGGGTTGCTGAAGCAGTTGGCGGTGCCCCACAGCAGCTTGATGCCGGTCTGTTCCTGGTGACGCTCCAGGTGATCGACCATCTGCGCAAAGTGGTTGCGGTACTCCTTGAGCGAACTGCCTTCGGGGGCCACGTCGGTGTCGTGGAAACTGTAGTAATCGATGCCCAGCTTGGAGAAAAATTCAAACGCGGCTTCTGCCTTGCCGATGGCCAGTTCCATCGGATCGCCGCTGCGCTGCCACGGCCGCTTGAAAGTACCCACGCCAAACATATCCGCCCCCGGCCACACAAAGGTGTGCCAGTAACAGGCGGCCATGCGCAGGTGTTCACGCATGGGTTTGCCGAGGATCAGTTTGTTCGCATCGTAATGACGAAAGGCGAGAGGGGCGTCGCTGGCAGGGCCTTCGAAGCGAACCTTCTCGACACCGGGGAAGTACGGCATGGCGTTTTCCTTATTGTTCTTGGCGGTGTCTGGATACTAGCAACGGCACCCGGGCTGCTGATTATGAAAATCACCAAGGGGTGGTGCGATTTTGTGCAGCGAGGGCTAGTCTGTATCCACCGGCAAAAGGACAAGAACAATGAAAACCCTACCGCCCGTTCACCGCATCGCCTTGCTGTTCAATGGCAGCAAAATCTACGACCGCGGCATCATCGCCGGCATCGGCAATTACCTGAGCAGCACCCGCGTGTCCTGGGATTTGTTTCTGGAGGAAGATTTCCTGTGCCGCCTGCGTGGCATCGAGCGCTGGCAGGGCGATGGCATCATCGCCGACTTCGATGACCCGCTGATCGGCGAGGCGCTGGCCGGGAGCAGGGTGCCGGTGGTGGCGGTGGGCGGCTCGTATGAGGACGTCAGCCAGTATCCGAAGGGGATTCCCTATGTGGCGACCGATAATCATGCGTTGATGAAGTTGGCTTACGAGCACCTGGTCGAGGCCGGGTTGACGCGGTTTGCCTGTTTCAGCCTGCCCCAGGCTCAGGCCAATCGCTGGGCCCAGGAGCGGGAAAAGGCCTTTCGCCGGTTGATGCAGCGCGATGGCCTGCACGTCGAGGTGTATCGCGGCCTGGGTACCAGCGCGCCGTTATGGGACAGCGCGGTGGAGCAGCAGATTGCCTGGCTGCACAGCCTGCCCAAGCCCATCGGCATTATCGCGGTGACCGATGCCCGTGCCCGTCAGCTGTTGCAAGCCTGCCTGACGGCGGGCATTGCGGTGCCCGAGGAAGTGGCGTTGATCGGCATCGACAACGACCCGCTGACCCGCACGCTGACGCGGGTGCCGCTCAGTTCGGTGATCCAGGGCACCGAGACCATGGGCCGTACCGCCGCCGCGCTGCTGCATCAGATGCTGCATGGCAAACCCTGCGCGGGCACGCAGATTCTGGTGCCGCCGGAGGCGATCAATGTGCAGGCCTCCAGCCTGCACCAGCCTTTGGGCAATCCCTATGTGATGCAGGCCTTGCTGTTCATTCGTCAATACGCGTGCCAGGGCATCAAGACCGCGCAGGTGGCGGCGTATGTCGGGGTGTCGCGCTCATCGCTGGAGTCGCACTTTCGCAAGGTGCGCGGGTGCAGCGTGCACGACGAGATCCTGCGCTTCAAACTCGCCGCCGCCGCCAAGGGCCTGGAAAACCAGGCCCTGGCGATTGCCGATATTGCGCAGACCTGTGGCTTCAAATCGGCGCAATACCTGCACACGGTGTTTCGTCGCGAATACGGTTGCACGCCGAGGCAGTACCAGCACGGCGCAGCTTAGAACACGGCCTTGACTTGCAAACCCAGGATCAGCGCATTGTCGATGCTCTCCCCGGAAAACGCCCCCGGTTCGATGATGTACTGCATATCCGGCCTCAGCGTCAGCCAGGGCGTGGCCTGGTAGCCATAACTGAGCTCGATCAATTGCTCGGCGCTGTCCAGCCCGGGGTAGGGCCGGTCGGCATTGAACGCGGCAAGTTCCTGCACCTCGCGGCTGCGCGGGTTCGGCACGGCGCGGCCATAGCCCAGGGCGACGGTGTCACGCGGGCGGCCTTCGAACGGTTTGTACAGCACCACGCCGGCGCCATACCACTTGCTGAACGGCGACGCCGCCTCGCTGGCCGCCGAATACTGGCCGAAGGCGTGCAGGCTGCGCCCCTCGGACGATGGCGAGGCCCACACGGCCTGGTCGATCAACAGGTAGTGGCCGCCGCGACCGCTGACTTTCTTATCGCTGCCGATGCGTTTTACATCGGAGCTGTCGTAGTAATAACCGAGCTTGTATTCACCCGGCAGGCTGCCTGCGTGTTTGTAGATCAGCTCGATGGGCACCACGGTGCCGGTGGTGTGCTTGGGGCCCAGGTGCCAGGCGCGGCTGGCATTGCCGTTGCTGGAAGGGTCGACATTGAACGCCGCCACGCGCAGTTGCCAGTTGGGCGAAAGGTCGTATTTCACCCGGGCGCCCAGGTGCGCGTTCGGGTAGTTGGCCCAGCCACTGCCGCCCGACATGTTCAGCGGGTGCCCGCAGAAACCGGCGTTCATGAAGTTGCACAGGATGCCGCTGTCCAGGCCGCCGAGGTCGTTGCCCATGGCCATATAGCCAAGCTTGAGGTTAAGCGCCGGGGTGAACAGCGTGCGCTCATAGCTCAGCTCGGTCAGGCGCGTATAGAGGCCTCCGTAGTTTTCCTGGATCGGCAGGCGGTTGCCCACCAGGTCATCGGAGGCGCTGTTGCCACGCCGGTCGTTGATCGTCAGTTGGATGCGGTCGCCATGGTTCAAACCGTAGAGCTTGCCCAAGTCGAACTGCACACCCAGCTTGAGGTTTTGCGAATAACGCGCCGAGCGGTGCTGGCCGCCGTGGGCGTTGTAGGCGGTCTCGCCGCTGTAGTCGCCGGTGAAGCGCACGCCTTGTGCGTCGAGTTCGCGGCGCAGGCCACCCCAGTCGCCGGTCAGCGTGCTGTCGTCGGCCTGGGCGGGCAGGGCGGCGGCAAAGGCCAGGCCCAGCAGCAGGCGCCCAAGGGAGGTTGGAGAAGTCGGGTTCATGCGGGATTTTCCAGACACAAAGCGCGGTGCGGGCGCACCGCGCGAACAGGGGGTGGTTACGGCAAGGCGTAGGCGATCACGTAGTCGCCACGGTCAGTGGACTGGCGCGCACCGCCGGCGGTGACGACGATGTACTGCTTGCCGGTTTTCGGTGACACGTAGGTCATCGGGCCGCCCTGGCTGCCCACGGGCAGGCGGGCTTTCCAGATTTCATCGCCGTTGCCGCTGTTGAAGGCGCGCAGGTAGAAGTCCTGGGTGCCGGCGATAAAGATCAGGCCACCCTGGGTCGACAGCGTACCGCCGAGCGTCGGCAGGCCCACCTTGATCGGCAGGTGCATGCGGATGCCCAGGGGGCCGGTGTCTTCAACGGTACCCACCGGGACTTGCCAGGCAACCTTTTGCGTCTTCATATCGATGGCGGTCAAGGTACCGAACGGCGGTGCCTGGCATGGAATGCCGGCCACCGACAGGAAGCGGTTCTTGTTCACCGCATACGGCGTGCCCTTGAGCGGCACGGCGCCCATGCCGGTGTTCAGCGCTTCGCCACCGGAGGCGGCCTGGGCCTTGTTCTGCGACGGCACCATCTGGATCCACAGGCCCAGGCGCATGTCGTTGACGAAGATAAAACCGTGCACCGGGTCGGTGGAAATACTGCCCCAGTTCATCCCGCCCAGTGAGCCCGGGAAGCTCAGGGATTTATCGGTGCCTGGCGCGGTGTACAGGCCGTCGTAGCGCATGCCCTTGAAGTCGATGCGGCACAGCAACTGGTCGTACGGCGTCGCGCCCCACATGTCCGATTCGGTCAGGGTCTGCGCGCCGATCTGCGGCATGCCCACCGATTTGGGCTGGGTCGGCGAGTAAGGTTCGTTGGGAATGTTCGCGGCTTTGACCGGCACTTCCTGCACGTCGGTCAACGGTTTGCCGGTGGCGCGGTCGAGCACATAGATCTGCCCGGCCTTGGTGCCGATCACCACGGCGGGCACGGCCTTGTCGCTGCCTGGCGGGGTGAAGTCGATCAAGCTGGGTTGCATCGGCAGGTCGAAGTCCCACAGGTCGTTGTGGACGGTCTGGTACACCCACTTCTCTGCGCCGGTGGAGGCGTCCAGCGCCAGAACCGAAGCACCGTATTTATGATTGAGCGCGGTGCGCTCTACACCGTAGATGTCGGTGGACGAGCTGCCCATCGGCAGGAAAACCGTGTTCATCAGCGGGTCGTAAGACATCGGCGCCCAGCTGTTGGGGGTGCTGCGCACGTAGGTGCTGCCGGTGGCCGGGGCCTGTTTGTCTTGCGGATTGCCCGGGTCGAAGGCCCAGCGCATCTGGCCGCTGATCACATCGAAACCACGGATCACGCCGCCGGGCATGTCGGTCTGGACGTTATCCGCAACGCGGCCGCCCACCACCACGGTGGTGCCGGCGATCAAAGGCGCCGAAGACAATTGGTAGTAGCTGTCCGGGACATTACCCAGCCCGGCTTTCAGGTCTACCTGGCCGTGGTTGCCGAAGTCTTCGCAGAATTTGCCGGTGTCGGCGTCCACGGCGATCAGGCGTGCATCGATGGTGTTGGTCAGCAGGCGACGCTGGCATTGCGCACCGGCGGCAACGCTGGCGGCGATGATCGGCGAACTGTTCGGCTGGGTCGGCTGGGCAATCGGCGCGCTGGCATCGAAATACGCCATGCCCCGGCAACGCTGCCATACCGCCGATTGGGCGTTGACCTCGTTCTTCCACAGTTCCTTGCCGGTGTCGGCGTCCAGTGCGATCAGGTTGTTGTGCGGGGTGCAGATGAACACTTTGTTGCCGATCTGCAGGGGCGTCAGTTGGTCCTCGGCGCCGTTGCCGTCGCTGATGGCCACGTCGCCGGTGCGGTAGGTCCAGGCCACTTTGAGCTTGTCGATGTTGTCACGATTGATCTGGTCCAGCGCGGCGAAGCGGCTGCCGCCTTCGGTGTTGCCGTAGTGTGCCCAGTCTTTCTGGGCATCGGCTGCGGCCACCGGGGTGATGCCAGGGCCGGCACCGGTCGGCGCTACGCTTGGGTGCGCGACGAACATATTGCCTGCCGCCACCACCACGCCCAGCCCCAGCACGGCAGCGACGCCATAGGCACCGCGCGCCGGTTTGCCGACCAGCAGCGGATAGACTAGCGCGACCACGATGCCGATCACCGCGAACATGAACAGTCGCGAGAACAGCGGCCAGTACACCAGCCCTACATCCGCGACAGCCCATACGGCCGTGCCGACCAGGAACGCAGCAAACAACCAGGCGCCCGCCGGCTTGCGCCGGGCAATCAGCAGCCCGGCAATGGCCATGACCACGCCACCCACCAGGAAGTACCAGGAACCTCCCAGGCTGACCAGTTTGGCGCCGCCGACGGCGAGCGCAAGGCCGAGCAGGGCGATGATCACGCCCAGGCCCAGGAGTAAGATTCTAGAGACGCCAGCGGCGCGCGATGCTCGTTTCATGTCGAAAGGACTCGAGTGAGAGAGGGCAAAACGCGATTTTAGCAAGATAAGTAACTGGTTAGTACATTCCGCGGAGCAATAGACTGTTACCTATGCTGCGATGATGGTATGAGGCCAAGGTGGGAGGGGGCTTGCCCCCGATTGCGGTGTTTCAGACACAGATGCAGTGGCTGACACTCCGATATCGGGGGCAAGCCCCCTCCCACATTTGATCTGCATTGGCTTTAGAACTTGAAGCGGCCCACCAGGCCTTTCAACTGCCCGGAGATGTCTGTCAAACGCCCCGATCCTGTCTGCGCCGAATGGGCGAACCCTTCAACCAGTTGCGCATCGGCATGAATCTGCGCGATATGCCGGTTGATCTCCTCGGCCACCTGGTGCTGTTCTTCGGCCGCGGTGGCGATCTGGGTGTTCTGGTCGCGGATCGAGTTCACCGAGCCGGCGGGCCTGTTGGATGCGCTGCACGCTGGTGTGGGACACCAGCAGGCTGCCCTGCATCTGCTCAACGCGGTGCGCCAGATGCACAAATTGCCGGAGGTAGGCAGATCAAAATGTGGGAGGGGGCTTGCCCCCGATTGCGGTGTTTCAGACACAGATGCAGTGGCTGACACTCCGATATCGGGGTGTAGAACCGTAGACATCGTTTACATCTGAAACCGGGGACATCGTTTACACATTTGAGGCCTGGACGCGGGTCATACCTCGCCCAAGCCTCCCCAGGGGATAATCACACAGGTACAAATCCCAAACATCATCTTCAACTTCTTTGAGTCCTATCCTTTCCCCAGATAGTGCCTCGCTGACAAATAACAACTTGCCGTTCCATTTGATCGATCCGTCCTGTCTGACGCTGCGAACCCTCATTTCTGCGGGATACTCCACATCGGGCAAACAGCCTGGGTAAAGTCGGGTAGACGGCACATATAGGTCTCCCGGACGTTTCATGCCGAGGGCTTCATGAGGGCGTACGTAATTGAACTCATGCCTGAAATGCTCCAGCAAAAGCTGCTGCTCGACTAAGTTTTTCCCTATGGGCAGCTCAAGTTTCAAACTACGGTGCATTCGCTCATGGCGACCATTCTGGGCGGGTCTTCCTGGCATGGTGCGCTCCGGATAGATGCCCAGACGAATCCACCAAACTGCCAATGTGGACATTCTTGCCAGACCCGGAGAGGCGAACGGAACCCCGTTGTCCGAACGGATAACTTCCGGCATGCCGTACTCCTGAAAAAGCCTTTCAAATGCTTGTTTTACTGGCTGGGTCTTGATCTGGGGATGGGCCCTGCACGCCAGAATCATCCGGGACGCGTGGTCTGTAACGGTCAAAGGGAAGCACATCTGCGCGTCAAGCATCTTGAATTGCCCTTTGTAATCAGCGCACCAAGTCTTGTTAGGTTCGTTGGCCTCTCGCATTTCTGCCTGGGAAATACTGTGCCGGCGCTTGAAACGTCGTTTGTTGACGAGCCCAAGTCGATCAAGCCACTGGCCCGCTGTACTTGGAGAAGGCCAGGCGACGGAAGGATCTTCAAGCCGTAATAGTTCGAGAAGCTTCTTAGGCCCCCATTTATCGTGGGCCTCCTTCATCGCCACCACACGAGCCAAGATCTCGTCGTCGGTTTTATTTGGGCTGTTGTGAGGTCGTCGGGACAGCTCGGATAAGGACTTTAAATCGCCGTTGTGCCGGGCAATCCATTTGTCGACCGTAGGCCGACTAACGTCAAAGCGACGTGCCAACTGGCTTTTGGTGTAGTTGCCGGAAAGCCAGTCGGCGACCAGTCTGATTCGTTGATTCATCGGAGACTCTTGGTTCCAGGGCATGATCAGTTACCTCCTGATCATGCGTATTAACCTGTAAACCATGTCCCCGGTTAGAAATGTAAACGATGTCCCCGGTTTGTACCGGGGCAAGCCCCCTCCCACATTTGTATCTGCGTTGGCTTTAGAACTTGAAGCGGCCCACCAGGCCTTTCAACTGCCCGGAGATGTCTGTCAAACGCCCCGATCCTGTCTGCGCCGAATGGGCGAACCCTTCAACCAGTTGCGCATCGGCATGAATCTGCGCGATATGCCGGTTGATCTCCTCGGCCACCTGGTGCTGTTCTTCGGCCGCGGTGGCGATCTGGGTGTTCTGGTCGCGGATCGAGGCCACCGAGCCGGCGGGCCTGTTGGATGCGCTGCACGCTGGTGTGGGACACCAGCAGGCTGCCCTGCATCTGCTCAACGCGGTGCGCCAGATGCACAAATTGCCGGAGGTAGGCAGATCAAAATGTGGGAGGGGGCTTGCCCCCGATTGCGGTGTTTCAGACACAGATGCAGTGGCTGACACTCCGATATCGGGGGCAAGCCCCCTCCCACATTTTGATCTGCATTGGCTTTAGAACTTGAAGCGGCCCACCAGGCCTTTCAACTGCCCAGAGATGTCTGTCAAACGCCCCGACCCGGTCTGCGCCGAATGGGCGAACCCTTCAACCAGTTGCGCATCGGCATGGATCTGCGCGATGTGCCGGTTGATCTCTTCGGCCACCTGGTGCTGCTCTTCGGCAGCGGTGGCGATCTGAGTGTTCTGGTCGCGAATCGAGTCCACCGAACCGCGGATCTTGTCGAAGCTGTCGCGGGCCTGTTGGATGCGTTCCACGCTGGTGTGCGACCCCTGCAGGCTGCTTTGCATTTGCTGGGTGACTTCCTTGGTGCGGCGGGCAAGGTTGCCCAGCAGGCTGTCGATCTCGCCGGTGGAATCGGCGGTGCGGCGGGCCAGGGCGCGGACTTCGTCGGCGACCACCGCGAAACCGCGGCCCTGGTCGCCGGCACGTGCAGCTTCAATCGCGGCGTTGAGTGCCAGCAGGTTGGTCTGTTCGGCAATCGAACGGATGGTGTCGAGAATGGTGTTGATGTTCTGGCTGTCTTGTTCGAGCAACTGCATGGTCTGCGTGGATTTCTGCAGGTCTTCGCTGAGCTTGAGCACGCTGCCGGTGGCTTCGCCGATGTGCTGCTGGCCATCGTGCACATCCCGATAGCCTTCATCGGCGCTCGACGCGGCGGCGCTGCATGAGCGCGCCACTTCGTTGGCGGTGGCCACCATTTCGTTGAAGGCGGTGCTCACCAGTTCCACGGCTTCGCGTTGGCGGCCGGCAGCCTGGTTCATGTTGTTGGCCACTTCGCTGGTGTCGGCGGCAGCGGTTTGCAGGTCCGAGGACGCGTTGCCGATGCGTTGCACCAGTTGGGCGATCATGCTCAGGAACTGGTTGAACCAGCCGGCCAGGCTGGCGGTTTCGTCCTTGCCCTGCACCTTGAGCTGGCGCGTGAGGTCGCCTTCACCTTCGGCGATTTCCTGCAGGCCATCGGCCACGCCGCGAATAGGGCGCACGATCACCCGGGCGAAACTGGCGCCGACGATGGCGAAGACCAGCGCCAATACGGCGGCGATGGCGGCAATCAGCCAGGTCAGGCGGGTGGCGCCGGCCATCACTTCGTCACGCTTGATCAGGCCGATAAAGCGCCAGCCCAGATCCTTGGAACTGACGACGTTGGCCATGTAGGCCACGCCGTCGATGTTCACTTCGGTCACCCCATCGCCGTGCTTGGCCAGTTCGGCGTAGTTGGGCCCCAGGTCGGCCAGCGGTTTGAAGTTGTGTTTGGCATCGCTGGGGTCTACCAGCACGTTGCCATCGGCCTCCACCAGCATCAGGTAGCCGCTGTCGCCCAGCTTGATGGTGCGCACCAGTTCGGTGAGTTGCTTGAGCGACACGTCCAGGCCGACCACGCCAAGGAGGTTGCCCGTGGCGTCGGCGACGGTATGCACGGTACCGATCAGTACCACATCGTCCGGCGCCCAATAGTAGGCACCGGTGCGCACGGTCTTGCCTGGCGCCGCGATGGCGGCCTTGTACCAAGGGCGCACGCGTGGGTCGTATTGGGTCAGTTTGGCGTCGTCCGGCCAACTGGCGTAGCCGCCATCGCGCAGGCCCAGGGACAGGTAGGCGGTGCTGGGGTGGCTTTTGGCGAACTGGTCGAAGATCGCCAGCAGTTCGGTATTGGTCGGGGTGAGCGGGATTTGCGCGGCGTCCGCGCCGGCGTAGCTCTTGAGGTCCTTGGCCGCGACAACGCGCGGGTCCTTGGCCACGTATTCGACGTTCTGGCTGATGCCGTCGAAAAACTGCTTCATGCCGTTGTCGATCTGGCGGATCTCGCGACCGCTGCTGTCGAGGAAGTTGGCGAGGGCTCCTTCGCGCACATTCAGCACCACGATAATGGCGACCAGCACGACCGGTAGGCACGCGATGGCCGCAAACGCCCATGTCAGCTTCTGCTTGATATTCATGACTTCACCCGCGGGTATTTATAGTTTTGGCAAGGGGAGAAACGGTCGTGCTGTGCGTCGCAGGCGTTGTTATGCAGATAAGGCCATGCTTACCCTCGGTTTATCGACCGAGGGCGCCAGCACTTGAGGGGAGGGGGAATTCAGCCGATCTGGTCGCCAGCCAGGGCGTCACGGCGCATCGACTGCAGGTTTTTCTCGATGGTTTCGCAGATCGCTTCCATTTGGATCTGATGTTCACTGGAACGAAACGGGCTTTGCAGGTCGGTGCCGATACGTTCGATGGCCAGCAGCATGAAGCCCACCACCGTGGACGCCAGCGGGGTGAACCAGCCCAGGGATTCCACCAGGCCCACGGGCACGATCAGGCAGAACAGCGAAATGAACAGGCGGGGGAAATACACATACGGATAGGGCAGCGGCGTGTTGGCGATCCGCTCCATGCCGCCCTGGGCATTGGACAGGTCTACCAGTGTCGACTCCAGCCGCGCCAGGCGGATGCTGTCCAGATGCCCGGCCTTGTATTCCCGCGCCAGCAAGGCGGCCGAGCCGGTCAGGATGTCGTTGGCGAAGTTGTTGGTGGCGCCATTGCGGGCAAATTCCTCGGCGGGGATGAACGCGCGCACTTCCTCAGGGCAAGGCTCGCCCTTGAGGTGCGCGGCCAGGCAATTCACATAGGCCACATGGCGGCGCAACAGCGTGGATTTGATCGGGTTCACTTCGCTGCCGGGGTCATCCAGCAAGGTCAGCACCTGGCGCGCGAAGCTGCGCGAGTTGTTGACCATCGCGCCCCATAAGGTGCGCGCTTCCCACCAGCGGTTGTAGGCGCTGCTGTTACGGAAACTGATCAGCACCACCAGCGCCGAACCGAGCAAGGTCAGGGGCATCAGCGGCAGGTTGATCTTGGAGTTGAGGAACAGCATGAAATCCACCGTGACGGCGATATCCCACAGCAACAGCCAGAACAGGGCCCAGCCCACATAGCCCATGGTCTTGATGATCAGGCGGTATTTCTTGAGAAGGGCAGCTTTCAAACGGGAACCTCGCGGCGTGCGGTTGGCAACAGTGCCAGGTTACGACGCCAGTGAGAGGTGAAGGTTCGCCTGAGCAAATCCGCTTCGGCAAATCTGGAACAACTTTGGTACTGATGACGTCTGGCGCGGCAATCGCTGTACATTGCGTTCGAGGCAAAAAGCCATTAACCGCAGGGTTTACTACCACGTGATTTGTTTTAGGGCCGGGCTGCAGGGATTTCGTAGCTGAGATCAGTGGAATCAAGTTGGATGATCAGGGCTCTTTCATGCATGTCAGTTCGTTGAAGTCGGCTATGTGTAATACCGCGCAAGCGCTCGAACGTCATAAGGATTTTGAATCGTGCCTGAGAGCGCATTACCACGTGCTGCTCGTGCCTTATTCCAGACGACCGTTTTTCTACAAGAGTGCACTTAAATACAGCCGCTTGATGGTGTCGTTTGCCTTACTGAGTGAGTACTTCGCCACACCGTTGCCGTTGTTGTCCGAAGTTAAAACCCTGTGCGTGACGCGCAGGTATTGTTCGAAAAACAGTCTGGAATCGATCTTTCTATTGTTTCGCGCATTGGGTTTCATGGAAGTTACGCCGCACCCCGAAGACAGCCGTTTCCGGGTATATGCGCCCTCGGACGAAGCCTGCCGTGAAGCGCGCCTGATGTTGACTTCCCTCACGGAGTCGTTGGCGCGGCTGTATCCCGAAAGAGCGATTTTCCAACAGCTTCGCGAGTTGGATGACCGCGGCTTCCTGGCTCTCTACTTCAGGGGGTTCGCCATCATTCTCGACGCCGATCTGACGGTAGATGTATTGCTGCCTGAGTGTTACTGGCTGGTGAAACGAGACGCCGGCCACCTGTTGATGCTGGCTATTTATAACGATGCCTTTGCGCCGGAAAACGATCGGGCAACGTTCAGGTCGTCTTCCTATCTGGCATTGGCCAAGCAACTTTCGGTGTCCAAGACCCACGTTATCCGAATGGTTCAGGAGGGCGTGGAAAAAGGCTATTTCAAAGCTCACTCCAAAACCCGGCTGGAAGTGCTGCCACCCTTTGTCAGCCTGGTAAAGCGGTTCATGGCCTTTTCATTTGCGGTTGGTCTGCATGCTATTGAAATGGGAGCGTAAGGATGCCTGCCTACTTGAAGTTAAGGCCCAGGATGCGCAGGTTGCTGTCGCCTGCGGTGACGCAAGCTGAATGGATAGGCATCATTGCCTGGATAGGTATCGGTTTGATCCAGGCCATGCTGTTCGACCTGTCCATGTTGAGCATCACCCTTGGCCTATTGCTTGTTTGCCGTTTTCATTCGCAGACGACCCACTTTCTGCTTTGGCGGTTGCTGGGGGTGGTCTATATCGTGCTGTTGTCGGCCGGCTTTGCCTATGTCATTCACTTGAACCCGCAATTGCGTATCTATGGCTTGCCCCTGGCCGTCACACTGGTGGTCGGCAGCGCGATCCTGTTTATCAGTGTTCAGGATTATCTGGTCGGCGCCCTGTCGATCTGGCTCATCCTGTGGTCGCCCATGCAGGCCGAACTCTATGCAGGCACCCAAAGCTATCTGTTGATCTTTTGCGCCTCGTCGGTATCGATCGGTTTTGTCCTGAGTTACTCATACTTGAAGAACCTGCGTTCGGTACTGCTGGTGGAAAGTGAGTTTCGCGCCCTGGCCGAGACCGATTACCTGACCTCTATCCTCAATCGGCGCGCGTTCATGCAAAGCTTCGAAAAGTTGCTCGACAGCGGCCAGGGCGGCTACTTCATCATGCTCGATATCGACAGTTTCAAGGCCATGAATGACCGCTATGGCCACGACGTGGGAGACAAGATCCTGCGCGCCATGGCGCTGTGCCTGAAAAACGCCCAAGGCAGCCACAGCTTTGGACGGATCGGTGGGGAAGAGTTCGGTGTGTTATTGCAGGGCGATGACCCTGCGCTTGCCGGCGAGTTTGTGCTGGACCTGTTGCAGGCGATCCGTGGCAGCGTCGCGGCTCCGCACAACTACACGTGCAGTGCCGGCATGGCGCGTTTTTCGTCGGGTGATGAGCTGTCAGCGGTGCTCAAGATCGCCGACAAAAACCTGTACGGCGCCAAGCGCAATGGCAAGGACTGTGTGCATCTGGATGGGGCGGCGCTACGGCCCGTCACGGCCTGAAGCGCAGATACCGGCGTTTACCGCTGGGCAAGCACACTGGCTAGTAACCCAGGGAAGCGGCCCTCGAGTTCTTCACGGCGCAACGAGTTCATATGGGTGGTGCCGACATTGCGCGTGTTCACCAGGCCGGCATCGCGTAATACGCGAAAGTGGTGGGACATGCTGGATTTGGGTCGCCCGCCGTCCAGTTCGCCACAGCTGGCTTCGGATACGCCGGCCAGGCAGCGCACGATGTCCAGGCGCACGGGGTCGCTGAGGGCGTAGAGCACGCGCTCAAGTGTCAGTTCTTGCGGGGTAGGGTGTTTGAAGGCTCGCATGGAGCGGATCATAACAGGGGGGTATCGCTCAATACCATAGTTCGATTACCATCGAACTATCGAATCACTCACCCTTCCCCGGAGTATCAGATGTCCGCTTTGTTCGAACCGTTCAAACTCAAAGACGTTACCTTGCGCAATCGCATTGCCATCCCGCCGATGTGCCAATACATGGCCGACGACGGCATGGTCAATGATTGGCACCACGTGCACCTGGCCGGCATGGCCCGTGGCGGTGCGGGCCTGCTGGTGGTCGAGGCCACTGCGGTCGCGCCGGAGGGGCGTATCACCCCGGGCTGCGCCGGTATCTGGAGCGATGCCCATGCCGAGGCGTTCGTGCCGATGGTCAAGGCGATCAAGGCCGCCGGTTCCGTACCCGGTATCCAGATTGCCCACGCCGGTCGCAAAGCCAGCGCCAACCGTCCGTGGGAAGGCGACGACCATATCCCTGCTTCCGATGCCCGTAGCTGGGAAACCATCGCCCCGTCGGCCATTGCGTTCGGTGCGAACCTGCCCAACGTACCGCGTGCCATGACCCTGGAGGATATCGCCCGCGTCCAGCAGGACTTCGTCGACGCCGCCCGTCGTGCGCGGGATGCCGGTTTTGAATGGATCGAACTGCACTTCGCCCATGGCTACCTGGGCCAGAGCTTTTTCTCCGAACACTCCAACCAGCGTACCGACGCCTACGGTGGCAGCTTCGACAACCGCAGCCGCTTCCTCCTGGAAACCCTCGCCGCCGTGCGTGAAGTCTGGCCGGAAAACCTGCCGCTCACCGCACGCTTCGGTGTGATCGAATACGACGGCCGCGATGAGCAGACCCTCACCGAGTCCATCGAACTGGCCCGCCGCTTCAAGGCCGGTGGCCTGGACCTGCTGAGCGTCAGCGTCGGTTTCACCATTCCCGACACCAACATTCCGTGGGGCCCGGCGTTCATGGGGCCGATTGCCGAACGTGTGCGCCGTGAGGCGGGCATCCCGGTCACCTCGGCGTGGGGTTTTGGTACGCCGCAACTGGCCGAAGGCGCGCTGCAGGCCGGGCACCTGGACCTGGTGTCCGTAGGCCGTGCGCACTTGGCCGACCCGCATTGGGCGTACTTTGCGGCCAAGGAGCTGGGCGTGGATAAGTCGTCCTGGACCTTGCCGGCGCCTTACGCGCACTGGTTGGAACGCTATCGCTGAGATAGGGGACGGCTCGGCGGCTTAGCGAGCCGGTAAACATGTGGGAGGGGGCAAGCCCCCTCCCACATTTGGTTTATGTACATCAGGAATACTGCGCCGCTGGGTACAAAGGCGATACGCGAAAAATAGCAAATGAGAATGTATGTCGAATACGAATGCGTTGATATATGATGCGCGGCGATTTCCTGGCAGGTATGCCGCCCCATCTGGCTCATTCACTAGGTTCAACATCCATGCGTCGTACCCTGATTTCCATCTGTGTGCTCCAGGCGTTTTCCCCCCTGGCGTGGGCAGAGGACGCCTCTACAGAAAAAACCAGCATCGAGCTGCAAGCGACCAACGTGACCGCCACTGAGCAGTTCGAGTCGGCCCAGGGGCCGGTGCAGGGCTACCACGCCACACGATCAGCCAGTGCGACGCGCACCGACACCTCGATTCACGAAACACCCCAGTCCATCAGCGTGGTGTCCAAAGACGTGGTCGAAGACATCGGTGCAACGCGCCTGCAGGATGCCCTCGACTATGCCGGCGGCGTCGGCCGCGCCAACAACTTCGGTGGCCAGGGCCTGACCACCTTCACCGTGCGTGGCTTTACCACCGGTGAGTTCTACCGCAACGGTTTCCCGGTCAACCGCGGTTACCCGAACATGCCGGATGCCAATACCATCGAGCGCCTCGAAGTTTTGCGCGGCCCGGCGACCATGCTCTACGGGCGTGGCGACCCCGGCGGCACGTTCAACGTGGTGTCCAAGCAGCCGCTGGCCGAACGCAGCGTAACCCTGGGCAGCCAGGTCAATGACCAGGGCATGAAGCGCGGCACCCTCGATGCCTCCGGCCCGCTGGATGAAGAAGGCCGCCTGGCCTATCGGCTGAACGTGGTGGGCGAGGGCGGCGATACCTTTCGCGATCACGTCGAGACCGAGCGCTACGGGGTGACACCGGTCATCACTTGGCAGGCCAGCGATGACACCAAGGTGATCTTCGAAGGTGACTTCATGCGCAACAATGCCCCATTGGACCGTGGACTGACGCGTTACCCGAATCAGCGAGGCACGCCGTCACGCGAGACGTTCTGGGGTGAGAAGGACGCGGGCAAGCTGCACAACGACAACAACATGGCGCAGCTGCGCTTCGAGCATGCGCTCAATGACAACTGGACGCTGGGCGGTGGTTTCCAATGGCTGGATGGAACGTTGCAGGGGAACGCCATCGAGGCGAACGGCCTGGGCGCCGATGGTCGCACCCTGCAGCGCAACTTCAACTACCGCAAGCTGGAATGGACCGACAAGGACTACCAGCTCAACCTGACCGGGCATTTCTCCACCGCTGGCTTCGAGCACACCTTGCTGACCGGCATCGAGTACGAAGACTACGACTACCAGTCAATCATCCAGCGCTCCAGCGCCGCCGCGGGCACTTACCCGATCAACATCTTCAACCCGGTCTACGGCCAGGCGCGTCCGCCACTGACGCGCACGCCGACCCATGACAAGGAAAACCTCAAGACCTACGCGGCCTTCGTGCAGGACCAGGTGGCCCTGACCGAGCGCTTGAAAGTCCTGGCCGGCGCACGTTTCGAACGGTTCGAACATGACTACGAAAGTTACGTGGCGGGCGTAAACCCGTTCCAGACCGCAGAAAACGCCGTCACCCCGCGTGTGGGTGTGATCTACGACCTCACCGATACCGTCGCGGTATATGCCGACGCTGCGCGTTCGTTCAAGCCGAACACCGGCGCGGCGCGCGAAGGCGGTGGCTTCGCGCCGGAAAAGGGCAAGTCCTATGAGATGGGGATCAAGTGGGAAGCCCTGGAACGCCAACTGAGCGTCGACGCTTCGATCTATCAGATCGACAAGAAAAACGTACTGACCACCGACCCGGTGATCAACACGTTCAACGTCGCGGCGGGTGAGGTGCGCAGCCGAGGGTTTGACCTCAACGTCGCGGGCAACCTCACGCCTGAGTGGCGCATGATCGGCGGCTATGCCTATGTGGATGCCGAAGTCACCAAGGACAACAGCATCCGCGCCGGCACACGCTTGTTGAACATCCCGCGCAACAGCTTCAGCCTGCTCAACGTCTACGAATTCCAGGACGGCGCGCTCAAGGGCCTGGGCCTGGGCGCTGGCGGCAAATACGTCGACCAGCGCGCCGGCCAGACCGCCAACACTGCATTTTCGATGGATGCCTACACCGTGGTCGACCTGCTGGGTTATTACAAGGTCAACGAACAGGTGCGCCTGAACCTGGACGTGAAAAACCTGTTCAATCGCGAGTATGAGGAAGGGGCGTTCGGCAATATCTACGCCTATCCAGGCGCACCACGTACGGTGCAGGTCGGGATCTCCTACACCCTGTAACGCTACACACCGTTCCAAATGTGGGAGGGGGCTTGCCCCCGATAGCAGGGTGTCAGCCATGTATAAACTGGCTGATCCACCGCTATCGGGAGCAAGCCCCCTCCCACATGGGATCGTGTTTACATGTCGAGCTGGCTACAACGGCGTCAACACATTCATCACCGTATCCAGTGCCACTCGCGTGTCATCCAGCTGCACCAGCGAGGCGTGCCGCGCGCCCAGGGCGTCGCGGTTCTGGATGGCGGTGAGGATCGCCTTGTGCCGCGGCAGGCTCAGGCCCTGGATATCCGGGCGGCGGTTGGTGATGTTGATCGACTCGCGCAACGGCAGCGACAGCATATTGCACATATAGGCGAGCAGGTCGTTGCGGGTGGCGTCGGCAATGGCGCGGTGAAAGTCCAGGTCGGCCTGCAACAGGTCGTCGTGGGTCTTGGCGGTTTCCATGCCCTGGTAGGCTTTTTCGATGGTGGCGATGTCTTCATCGGTGGCGGTGGTCGCGGCCATGGCGGCGATTTCCGGTTCGAGAATACGCCGCACCCCGGCCAGGGTGTTGAAGAACTCACTGTGGGGCGTGGACTGCATCAACCAGGACAGCACGTCCGGGTCGAGCAGGTGCCATTTGAGGCGCGGCCGCACCACGGCGCCCACCCGGGGCTTGGAATACACCAGGCCCTTGGCGCTGAGCACCCGCGTCGCCTCGCGCAACACCGAACGACTGACCTTGTATTCCTCGCACAGCGTGGCTTCCATGGGCAGTCTTTCTTCCGGCTTGAAGCGCCCGGAAACGATGTGCATGCCCAAGTCCTGAACGATCTGGGCATGCATGCTCTTGCGCGGCTTGGGCGGCTGGTGATCCATAACGACGGGCAGGCTCTGGCTTAAATTCGCCGCATCATAGCATCCCAATTAGTGGGAATGCCGTGGGACTTCGGCGCCACGGCAGCCCACCAGGAAATCGAAGTCGCAGCCCTGGTCGGCCTGCAGTACATGGTCGATGTACAGCTGGCGATAGCCGCCGACGATGAGTTTTTCGGTGGGCGCCAGGTCCGCCATGCGCGCCGCCAGCTCGGCGTCGGGGATGTCCAGGTGCAAGCGACCATTGGCGCAGTCCAGCTCGATCCAGTCACCTTCCTGCACGGCGGCCAACGGCCCGCCTGCAGCGGCTTCCGGTGCCACGTGCAGTACCACCGTGCCGTACGCGGTGCCGCTCATGCGCGCGTCGGAAATGCGCACCATGTCGGTCACGCCCTGGGCCAGCAACTTGGCCGGCAGCCCCATGTTGCCCACTTCGGCCATGCCTGGGTAACCCTTGGGCCCGCAGTTTTTCATGACCAGGATCGAGTTGGCGTCCACGTCCAGCTCCGGATCGTTGATGCGTGCCTTGTACATGTCGAAGTTTTCGAACACCACCGCGCGGCCACGGTGCTGCATCAGCTCGGCGCTGGCGGCAGACGGCTTGAGCACCGCCCCCAGTGGTGCCAGGTTGCCGCGCAGCACGCAGATGCCGCCGTCGGCGCGGATCGGGTTGTCGAGGGTGCGGATCACTTCGTCCTGGCCGTAGATCGGTGAGTCCTTGGTGTTCTCGCCCAACGTTTTGCCGTTGACGGTCAAGGCGTTCGGATGCGGGATCAGGTCGGCTTCGCCCAGGCGGCGCAACACGGCAGGCAGGCCACCGGCGTAGTAGAACTCTTCCATCAGGAAGCGCCCCGAGGGTTGCAGGTCGACGATGGTCGGCATGCCACGCCCGATGCGGGTCCAGTCATCCAGGTCCAGCCCCACGCCGATGCGGCCGGCGATGGCCTTCAAGTGAATCACTGCGTTGGTCGAGCCGCCAATCGCCGCGTTCACCCGGATCGCGTTCTCGAAGGCTTCTTTGGTGAGAATCTTCGACAGCTTCAAGTCTTCGCGCACCATCTCCACTGCACGCATGCCCGACATGTGTGCCAGCACATAACGCCGTGCGTCCACTGCCGGAATCGCCGCGTTGTGGGGCAGGGAAGTGCCCAGGGCCTCAGCCATGCAGGCCATGGTCGACGCGGTGCCCATGGTGTTGCAGGTACCCGCCGAGCGCGACATGCCGCCTTCGGCCGCAAGGAAATCATCCAGGGTAATAGTGCCGGCCTTGACCTGTTCGCTGAGCTGCCACACCACCGTGCCCGAGCCGATGTCCTGGCCCTTGTGCTTGCCGTTGAGCATCGGCCCGCCGGTAACGACGATAGCCGGCACGTCACAACTGGCGGCGCCCATCAGCAGGGCCGGGGTGGTTTTGTCGCATCCGGTGAGCAGCACCACGCCATCGATCGGGTTGCCGCGAATGGCTTCTTCCACGTCCATGCTCGCCAGGTTGCGGGTCAGCATGGCGGTGGGGCGCAGGTTGGATTCACCGTTGGAGAACACCGGGAATTCCACCGGGAAGCCACCGGCTTCGATCACGCCGCGTTTGACGTGCTCGGCGATCTGGCGGAAATGCGCGTTGCACGGGGTCAGCTCCGACCAGGTGTTGCAGATGCCGATGATCGGCTTGCCATGGAACTGATGGTCGGCAATGCCCTGGTTCTTCATCCAGCTGCGGTACATGAAGCCGTTCTTGTCGGCGGTACCGAACCACTGGGCGGAGCGTAGGCCGGGCTTTTTATCAGACATGATCGATTCTCTTATTGTATGACTATATGTTCTGAGCGTGGTTAAACATAAGCGCAAAATCGCTGCTTTGGAAGAGTTGTTTTGCAAATAGTCCTACTATATAGTTCTTCTTAACTGAGGTATGACCCTGGCGGATTTCCGCGAGAGGCGTCCCCCGAGCTTCTATAAAAACAACAATCGGAGATCGACCCCATGAGCCAGGAACTGCGGCTTATTCGGCGCATCACGCTGAAACTGATTCCCTTCCTGATCCTGCTGTACCTGATCGCCTACGTGGACCGTTCCGCCGTGGGCTTCGCCAAGCTGCACATGGGCGCTGACGTCGGGATCGGCGATGCGGCCTATGGCCTGGGCGCCGGGTTGTTCTTCATTGGTTACTTCCTGTTCGAGATTCCCAGCAACCTGATGCTCGACCGCTTCGGCGCGCGGCGCTGGTTCGCCCGCATCATGATCACCTGGGGCACCATCACCATCGGCATGGCCTTTGTACAAGGGCCGCACAGCTTCTATGTGATGCGCTTTCTGCTCGGCGCGGCCGAGGCGGGGTTCTTTCCGGGCGTGCTTTACTACATTACCCAGTGGTTCCCGGTGCGCCATCGCGGCAAGATCCTCGGGCTGTTCATCCTTTCCCAACCCATCGCGATGATGATCACCGGCCCGGTGTCCGGCGGCCTGCTGGGCCTGGACGGCACCCTTGGCCTGCACGGCTGGCAGTGGCTGTTCATCGTAATCGGCACCCCGGCGATCCTGCTGACCTGGCCGGTGCTGCGCTACCTGCCGGACGGCCCCAAACAGGTCAACTGGATGAGCGAGGACGAGAAAGCCTGGCTCACCGGTGAGTTGAACAAAGACCTGCAAGCCTACGGCCAGACCCGCCACGGCAACCCGCTGCATGCCCTCAAGGACAAGCGCGTGCTGCTGCTTGCGCTGTTCTACCTGCCGGTGACCTTGAGCATCTACGGCTTGGGCCTGTGGCTGCCGACTCTGATCAAGCAGTTCGGCGGCAGTGACCTGACCACCGGTTTCATCTCTGCCGTGCCCTATATCTTCGGCATCATTGGCCTGCTGATCATCCCGCGCAGTTCCGACCGTCTGAATGACCGCTATGGCCACCTCGCCGTGCTCTATGTGCTGGGTGCCATCGGCCTGTTCTTTAGCGCCTGGCTGAGCGTGCCGGTGCTGCAGATGGCCGCGCTGTGCCTGGCGGCCTTCGCGATGTTTTCCTGCACGGCGGTGTTCTGGACCTTGCCGGGCCGCTTCTTCGCCGGTGCCAGTGCGGCAGCCGGTATCGCCTTGATCAACTCGGTGGGCAACCTCGGCGGGTACATCGGCCCGTTCGTGATTGGTGCGCTCAAGGAGTACACCGGCAACCTGGCCTCGGGCTTGTACTTCTTGGCCGGCGTGATGCTGTTCGGGTTGGTGCTGACCTTCGTGGTCTACCGCCTGCTCGAGCGCAAGCATGTGCTACCCGCCGACCAATTCGCCGCCAGCGCCCGTGGCGCTACACGTACTTAATTCAGGAGAAATGGCATGCGTTTAGTTCAGTTCGAGTTGCCCAATGGCGAGCGCCGCGTCGGCGTGGTGGAAGGCACACAACTGCGCGAGGTTCAGGCCGCGCGCAGCGTGCGCGAGTTGGCCCTGGCCGCCATCGAAGCCGGGGTTGGCCTGGAGCAGCAGGTGCACAGCCTTGGCCTGGGCGACAGCCATGACTACGCCACACTGCTGGCCGACCTCAAAGTGCTGCCGCCGTTGGATCACCCAGACCCTGCGCACATGCTGATCAGCGGCACCGGCCTGACTCACCTGGGCAGCGCCTCGGCGCGCGACAAAATGCACCAGGCGGGCGACGACACCGCATTGACCGACACCATGCGCATCTTCAAATGGGGCGTGGAGGGCGGTAAACCGGCGGTCGGACAGGCAGGCGTGCAGCCGGAGTGGTTCTACAAAGGCGACGGCAGCACCGTCGTGCGCCCCGGCGCCGCCTTCCCGGTACCGCCGTTTGCCGAAGACGCGGGCGAAGAGCCGG
Organism: Pseudomonas sp. R5-89-07; assembly: GCF_003851685.1. Classification (NCBI taxonomy): domain Bacteria; kingdom Pseudomonadati; phylum Pseudomonadota; class Gammaproteobacteria; order Pseudomonadales; family Pseudomonadaceae; genus Pseudomonas; species Pseudomonas sp. R5-89-07. The sequence goes on from NZ_CP027727.1 coordinate 2,375,581, forward strand.
AAATCGGCGGCCTCTACGTGATCGGCCCCGATAGCAAGCCCTATCGTGTGGGCTTTGCGGTAGGTAACGAGTTCTCCGACCATGTGATGGAACGCAAGAACTACCTGTACCTGGCCCATTCCAAACTGCGCAGTTGCAGCTACGGGCCGGAAGTGCGCGTGGGCGAGTTGCCTCAGCACCTGGCAGGCACCAGCCGCATTCTGCGTAACGGCGAGGAAATCTGGCGGAACGAATTCCTCAGCGGCGAGGCCAATATGTGCCACAGCCTGGAAAACCTCGAATACCACCACTTCAAATACCGCCAGTTCCTCAAGCCCGGCGATGTGCACATCCACTTCTTCGGCACCGCCACGCTGTCATTTGCCGACGGTATACGTACCCAGGCCGGCGATGTGTTCGAGATCACCCAGGCTGAGTTCGGCGCGCCGCTGGTCAACCGTGTCGGCAGCAGTGATGCGGCATTCGAACCCGGCAACGTCATCACCCTTTAAAGGAGAACCCCATGCCTCAGTTTCTTGGTCACAACTACATCGGCGGCCAACGCAGTGCCAACGGCAGCACCCAGTTGCAGAGCGTCGACGCCACCACCGGCGAAGCCTTGCCCCAGGCGTTCTACCAGGCCACCCCGCAGGAAGTCGATGCCGCCGCCAAGGCTGCCGCCGCCGCTTACCCGGCTTACCGTGCCTTGAGCGCGTCGCGTCGCGCGCAATTTCTTGATGCGATCGCCGACGAGCTGGACGCGCTGGGCGATGATTTCGTTGCGCTGGTCTGCCGCGAGACGGCCTTGCCGGCGGCGCGCATCAAAGGCGAACGCGGACGCACCAGCGGCCAGATGCGCCTGTTCGCCAGCGTGTTGCGCCGTGGTGATTTCTACGGCGCGCGTATCGACAAGGCCCTGCCGGATCGCCAGCCACTGCCACGCCCGGACCTGCGCCAATACCGCATCGGCCTGGGCCCGGTCGCGGTGTTTGGCGCCAGTAACTTCCCCCTGGCATTTTCCACTGCCGGCGGCGATACCGCAGCTGCGCTGGCGGCGGGTTGCCCGGTGGTATTCAAGGCCCACAGCGGGCATATGGCGACGGCGGAGCAGGTGGCCGATGCGATCATCCGCGCCGCGCAAGCCACGGAAATGCCGGCGGGTGTGTTCAACATGATCTTCGGCGGCGGCGTGGGCGAGGCGCTGGTCAAGCACCCGGCCATCCAGGCCGTCGGCTTTACCGGCTCGCTCAAGGGCGGCCGCGCGTTGTGCGACATGGCCGCAGCGCGTCCGCAACCGATCCCGGTGTTTGCCGAGATGTCCAGCATCAACCCGGTCATCGTACTGCCGCAGGCGCTGCACGCCCGCGCCGAAAGCGTCGCCCGCGACCTGACCGCCTCGGTGGTGCAAGGCTGCGGCCAGTTCTGCACCAACCCCGGCCTGGTGATCGGCATCGCCTCGCCGGCGTTCAGCGCGTTCACACAACAAGTCGCGCAGTTGATCGGCGAGCAACCGGCGCAAACCATGCTCAACGCGGGCACCCTGGGCAGCTATGGCAAGGGCCTGGAAAAACTCCTGTCGCACCCGGGCATCAAGCATCTGGCCGGCAACCCGCAATCGGGCAACCAGGCCCAGCCGCAGTTGTTCAAGGCCGATGTGGGTCTGCTGATCGACGGCGATGAAGTGCTGCAGGAAGAAGTGTTCGGCCCGACCACGGTGTTCGTCGAAGTGGCCGACCAGGCCCAGCTCAGCGCCGCCTTGCACGGCCTGCACGGGCAATTGACCGCCACCATCATTGGCGAGCCGGCCGACCTGCAACAGTTCGCCGAGCTGACGCCGCTGCTGGAACAGAAGGTCGGACGCATCCTGCTCAACGGTTACCCCACCGGTGTGGAAGTCTGCGATTCGATGGTGCACGGCGGGCCATACCCGGCCACCTCCGATGCCCGTGGTACCTCGGTCGGCACCTTGGCCATCGATCGTTTCCTGCGCCCGGTGTGCTTCCAGAACTACCCTGATAGCCTGCTCCCCGACGCGCTGAAAAACGCCAACCCGTTGCGTATCCAGCGGCTGGTGGATGGCGCGCCGTCTCGAGAATCGCTGTAACGCATCAGGAGGCTTCATGTCGTTGAGCGCAGTCACCCCACACCGTGCGCGGTTGGGCGAAGGGCCGTTCTGGGATATTGCGTCCCAGGCCCTGTATTGGGTGGATATCGCCGCCAGGCAGGCCCTGCGCCTGATGGATGGGCAGTTGCGCGTGTGGCAATTGCCCGAGCACGTCTCGGCGTTCATCCCTTGTGAAAGCGGGGATGCGCTGGTGACCTTGAGCAGCGGTGTGTACCGCCTGGACTTGACCACCGAAGCCCTGACTCTTCTTTGTGTGGCCGACCCGCAAGCGGGCAACCGTGGCAACGAAGCGCGCTGTGATGCCCAGGGTCGACTGTGGCTGGGCACCATGCAGAACAACATCGGCGCCGCCGGCGAAGACTTGCCCATCACCCGGCGCTCCGGTGGCCTGTTTCGTATCGATGCCGATGCGACGGTCACGCCGTTGCTGAGCGGGCTGGGCATTCCCAACACCTTGCTTTGGAACGAGGAGGGCAGCCAGGTGCATTTCGGCGACAGCATGGATGGCACGCTCTATCAGCATTCGATCCAGTCCGACGGCCAGCTCGAAGCCGCCCAGGTGTGGTTTGCACCTCACGAACGCGGTGGGCCGGACGGCTCGGCCATGGACAGCGAGGGCTACATCTGGAATGCCCGTTGGGACGGTAGTTGCCTGCTGCGCCTGACACCCTCGGGTGAAGTGGATCGCATCATCGAACTGCCGGTCAGCCGTCCCACCAGTTGCGTGTTCGGTGGGCCGGATCTGACCACCCTGTACATCACCAGTGCCGCGAGTCCCTTGGATCACCCCCTTGATGGTGCGGTATTGGCCATTGAGGTCGACGTGCCAGGCAAGCCCTGTCACCGCTTCGCCGGATAAACCGAAAAACGAATATTCAAAAAACAACAACAAGGAGTCACCCGCATGAATCGTCGTCCTGGTTTGCGTTCCCTGTGCTGCGCCGCTGTGGCGGTCTCGGCCATGAGCTTGAGCGGCCTGCTGCTGGCCGCTGAAGAAGTGAAGATCGGTTTCCTGGTCAAACAGGCCGAAGAACCCTGGTTCCAGACCGAATGGGCCTTCGCCGAAAAAGCCGGCAAGGAGCACGGCTTCACCGTGATCAAGATCGCCGTGCCGGACGGTGAGAAGACCCTCTCGGCCATCGACAGCCTGGCCGCCAACGGCGCCAAGGGCTTTGTGATCTGCCCGCCGGACGTATCGCTGGGCCCGGCCATCGTCGCCAAGGCCAAGGTCAACGGCTTGAAAGTGATCGCCGTGGACGACCGCTTCGTCGATGCCAAGGGCAACTTCATGGAGGACGTGCCGTACCTGGGCATGGCTGCCTTCGAAGTGGGCCAGAAGCAGGGCGCCGCAATGGCCGCCGAAGCGAAAAAGCGCGGCTGGGATTGGAAAGACACTTACGCGGTGATCAACACCTTCAATGAACTGGACACCGGCAAGAAACGCACCGACGGCTCGATCAAGTCCCTGGAAGAAGCCGGCATCCCCAAGGACCACATCCTCACCGCCGCGCTTAAAACCCTCGACGTTCCGGGTAGCATGGACGCCACCAACTCGGCGCTGGTCAAGCTGCCCAGTGGCGCGAAGAACCTGATCATCGGCGGCATGAACGACAATACCGTGCTCGGCGGCGTACGTGCTACCGAAAGCGCCGGTTTCGCGGCGGCCAACGTGATCGGTATCGGCATCAATGGCACCGACGCCATCGGCGAATTGAAGAAAGCCAACAGCGGTTTCTTCGGTTCGATGCTGCCTAGCCCGCACATCGAGGGCTACAACACCGCGCTGATGATGTACGAGTGGGTGACCAAGGGCACTGAACCGCCCAAGTACACCGCCATGGATGAAGTGACCTTGATCACGCGCGAAAACTTCCAGGCCGAACTGACCAAAATCGGTCTGTGGAAATGACCGCTGCAGCCCTTCGTTTTGACGCAATCGGCAAAACCTTCCCTGGGGTCAAGGCGCTGGATGGCATCAGCTTCACCGCCCACCCAGGGCAGGTGCATGCGCTGATGGGCGAGAACGGTGCGGGTAAATCGACGCTGCTGAAGATCCTCGGCGGCGCCTATATTCCCAGCACCGGCTCGGTGCAGATCGGCGAGCAGGTCATGGCCTTCAAATGCGCCGCCGACAGCATCGCCAGCGGCGTTGCGGTGATACACCAGGAGCTGCACCTGGTGCCGGAAATGACCGTTGCCGAGAACCTGTTCCTCGGGCATTTGCCGTCGCGCTTTGGCGTGGTCAACCGCGGCCTGCTGCGCCAGCAAGCGCTGGCGTGTCTCAAGGGCCTGGCCGATGAAATCGACCCTGAAGAAAAGCTTGGGCGCTTGTCCCTGGGCCAGCGCCAATTGGTGGAAATCGCCAAGGCGCTGTCCCGTGGCGCCCATGTGATCGCCTTCGATGAGCCGACCAGCAGCCTTTCGGCGCGCGAAATCGACCGTTTGATGGCGATCATCACGCGCCTGCGCGACGAGGGCAAAGTGGTGCTCTACGTGTCGCACCGCATGGAGGAGGTGTTCCGCATCTGCAATGCGGTGACGGTGTTCAAGGACGGCCGCTTCGTGCGCACCTTCGATGATATGAGCGCACTGAGCCACGACCAGTTGGTGACCTGCATGGTCGGTCGCGATATCCAGGATATCTACGATTACCGCCCGCGCGAGCACGGCGAAGTCGCGTTGAAGGTCGACGGCCTGCTCGGCCCCGGCTTGCGCGAGCCGATCAGTTTTGAGGTGCGCAAAGGGGAAATCCTCGGCCTGTTCGGGTTGGTGGGGGCAGGGCGCACGGAACTGTTCCGACTGCTCAGTGGCCTGGAGCGTGCCGGTGCCGGCAGCCTGGAGTTGTGCGGTGAGCCGCTGCAATTGCGCTCACCTCGCGATGCGATTGCCGCCGGCGTGCTGCTGTGCCCCGAGGACCGCAAGAAGGAGGGCATCATTCCGCTGTCCAGTGTTGCCGAAAACATCAACATCAGTGCCCGTGGCGCGCATTCCACGTTTGGCTGGCTGTTGCGCGACGGCTGGGAAAAAGGCAACGCCGATCACCAGATCAAGGCAATGAAGGTCAAGACCCCGAACGCGGCGCAGAAGATCATGTACTTGTCCGGTGGCAACCAGCAAAAGGCCATTCTTGGCCGCTGGCTGTCGATGCCGATGAAGGTGCTGCTGCTGGACGAACCGACCCGTGGCATCGATATCGGCGCCAAGGCCGAGATCTACCAGATCATCCATAACCTCGCGGCGCAAGGCATTGCGGTGATCGTGGTGTCCAGCGACCTGATGGAAGTCATGGGCATTTCCGACCGCATCCTGGTGCTGTGCGAAGGCGCCATGCGCGGTGAACAACTGCGCGCACACGCGACTGAATCCAACCTGCTGCAGCTGGCCTTGCCGCGCGGCGTGGCGAACTGAGAGACGACCATGACCATTCAAAACAACGCGTTGCCTTCGGCACGCAAACCCCTCGATATGCGCGCTTTGCTCGACAATTGGGCGATGCTGCTGGCGGCGGTGGGCATCTTCGTCCTGTGCGCCTTGCTGGTCGATAACTTCCTCTCGCCGCTGAACATGCGCGGGCTGGGCCTGGCGATTTCCACGGTGGGGATTGCGGCGTGCACCATGTTGTTCTGCCTGGCCTCCGGGCACTTCGACTTGTCGGTGGGTTCGGTGATTGCCTGCGCCGGCGTGGTGGCAGCGATTGTGATGCGCGACACCGACAGCGTGATGCTGGGCATCGGCGCGGCGCTGTTGATGGGCCTGATGGTGGGGCTGATCAACGGCATCGTGATTGCCAAGCTGCGGGTCAACGCATTGATCACCACCCTGGCGACCATGCAGATCGTGCGCGGCCTGGCCTATATCTTTGCCGACGGCAAAGCGGTGGGCGTGTCCCAGGATCAGTTCTTCGTGTTCGGCAATGGCCAGTTGTTCGGCGTGCCGGTGCCGATCCTGATCACCATCCTGTGCTTCCTGTTCTTCGGCTGGTTGCTCAACTACACCACCTACGGGCGCAACACCATGGCCATCGGCGGCAACCCGGAAGCGGCGTTGCTGGCGGGGGTCAATGTCGATCGCACCAAGATCCTGATCTTCGCCGTGCACGGCCTGATCGGCGCGTTGGCCGGGGTGATCCTGGCTTCGCGCATGACCTCCGGCCAGCCGATGATCGGCCAGGGTTTCGAACTGACGGTGATCTCGGCCTGTGTGCTGGGTGGGGTGTCGTTGAGTGGCGGGATTGGCATGATCCGGCATGTGATTGCCGGGGTGTTGATCCTGGCGATCATCGAGAATGCGATGAACCTGAAGAACATCGATACCTTCTACCAGTACGTGATCCGCGGCTCGATCCTGCTGTTGGCCGTGGTCATCGACCGCATGAAACAACGCTGAACCTGATCGTTCCCACGCGGAGCGTGGGAACGATCAATGTGGGAGGGAGCAAGCCCCCTCCCACAGTGTCAGTTAGCGGAGAACTTGAAGACGGTGTTCTGGGTGTAGGTCTGCCCAGGATTCAAGCGGGTTGATGCAAAGGTGGGCTGGTTAGGCGCATCCGGAAAATGCTGGGTTTCCAGGGTGAACCCGCTCCAATGCTGGTACGCCTTGCCGCCCTTGCCCTTCATCGAACCATCGAGGAAGTTACTGGTGTAGAACTGCACGCCCGGTTCGCTGGTGTAGAGCTGCAAACGCCGCCCCGACTCAGGATCATGCACCTCGGCCGCCAGTTGCTTCACATCGCCCTTGGTGTCCAGCGCCCAGTTGAAGTCGAACCCGCCCTGTTTCGGCTCGGCAAACTTGAGCTGCGGATGGTCGGCCTTGATGTGCTGACCGATGGCGGTAGGCTTGAGGAAGTCCATCGGTGTGCCCTTGACCGGCGCCAGTTCACCGGTGGGGATCAGGGTGGCGTTCACCGGTGTGTAGTGGCTGGCATGCAAGGTGGCGACCTGCTTGAGAATATCGCCATTACCCGCGCCGGCCAGGTTGAAATAGCTGTGGTTGGTGAGGTTGAGCACAGTCGGTTTGTCGGTGGTGGCCTTGTAGTCGATGTGCAGTTCGTTCTTGTCGTTGAGGCGATAAGTGACTTCGGTTTTCAGGTTGCCGGGAAAACCCATCTCACCGTCCTTGGACAGGTAGGTGAGGGTGACCCCGACCGAGTCCTTGTCCTTGACCGGCTTGGCCTGCCACACCTGCTTGTCGAAGCCCTGGGCGCCGCCGTGAAGCGAGTTGGGGCCGTCGTTGAGCGGCACCTGGTAGCGTTTGCCATCGAGTTCGAAGGCGCCGCCGGCCAGGCGATTGCCGAAGCGGCCGATGGTCGCACCAAAGAACGCGGTACCGGCTTGATAGCCTTGCACGTCGTCAAAGCCCAGCACCACGTCGTCGACCTTGCCGTGCTTGTCCGGCACCTTCAGCGACTGCAACACACCGCCGTAGGTAATCACCGTGGCTTGCATGCCATGGCTGTTGCGCAACACGTACTGTTCGACGGCGGTGCCGTCATTGGTTTTGCCGAAAGGTTTCTGCTCGCTGGTCAGGCCTGCGGCCTGGGCGCCGCCACTGGCGATCAACATGGACAGCGCCAGGCCGGACAGCAAGTATCGAGGGTGCTTCATGGTCGAACTTCCTTTTGTTGTTTTTGGATTGAATAGTTCTACTAATGTGCGATATTTCGTCATTGAGACAGCGAATTTATAGCCTTTAACGCCGATTTCGTAAAATAAAATAAGACTAATTGATCGAGGCATCACGTTATGAGTACTGAGCAGGCCCTGTATCCCGACCTCAAGGGCAAGACCGTATTGATCTCCGGCGGGGCTTCCGGGATTGGCGAGTTCATGGTGCGGGCGTTCGCCGCCCAGGGCGCCAAGGTGGCCTTCGTGGACCGCGCGCAAAGCCAGGGTGAACGCCTGGCCGCGCTGTTGAACTCCAAGGGCCAGACCGTTGAGTTCGAATGCTGCGATATCACCGATGAAATCGGTTACCGCGCCGCCATCGGGCGCTTCGAACATTCCCTCGGCCCCATCACGGTGCTGGTGAACAACGCCGCCAACGATGTGCGCCATACCTTGGATGAAATCGACTCGGAAATGTTCGATCGGTTGATTGCGGTCAACCTCAAACACGCCTTCTTCGCCGCCAAGGCGGTGGTGCCGATGATGAAACAGGCCGGTGGTGGCTCGATCATCAACCTGGGCTCCGTCGGCTGGATGATGGCCTCCGCCGGCTACCCGGTGTACGCCGCCAGCAAGGCTGCCGCCCACGGCATGACCCGCGGCCTGGCGAGGGAACTGGGGCCGCACCACATTCGCGTCAACACCCTGGTGCCGGGCTGGGTGATGACGGAAAAACAACTGGCGATGTGGGTGGACGACGCCGCCCGTGAGCTGATCGCCCGCAGCCAGTGCCTGCCGGGCAGCGTGATGCCCGAGCATATCGCCAATATGGCGCTGTTTTTGGCTTCCGATGCCTCGGCGATGTGTTCGGCGCAGAACTTTATCGTGGATGGTGGTTGGGTGTAGGCCGGGGGCCACTGTCCAACTGTGGGAGGGGGCTTGCCCCCGATGGCTGTGTATCAATCAACCTATTTAAAGCTGACCCACCGCTATCGGGGGCAAGCCCCCTCCCACATTTGAACAGTGGTGTTTATTCGATGGGGTCAGGCCTTCATGTCGAACGCCTGGCCGCCCCAGGCGGCTGCCCGGTAATGCGCTTGAAGGCACGGCTGAACGCCGCCTGGGAGGTATAGCCGAGGCGTTGCGCCACGGTTTCGATGGGCATGCGTTCCAGGGTCAGCCATTGGCTGGCCAGGCGCATGCGCAGTTGCGCGGCATAGCGCAGCGGCGGTAGGCCGAGGACGGCCTGGAAGCGGTCGGCGAACACCGAGCGCGAGGTATGACACTGGGCGGCAAGCTCCGCTACGCTCCAGTCATGCCCCGGCTGCTGGTGCAAGGCGAGCAGGGCGCTGGCCAGGCGCGGGTCGCGCAACGCCGCCACCAGGCCCGAGGCGTTACCACAGGCGCACTCGACCCAGCCGCGTACGATCATCGCCGCCACCACATCGGCGAGGCGCGCGAGAATGCCGGCAAAGCCTACGCGCGCCGCGGACATTTCGCGTTCCATGACCGTCAGGATCGGCATCAATCCCGGATAACGCTGGCCTGCGGCGTCGATCAACATCAGGGCCGGCATCAGGTTGCCGAGCCCCTGAAGGCTGCCGAGCTCAAACTCCATGCACGCACTGAACAGCAGTAGGCTGGGGACGGAATCAGGAGAGGCATCCACAGCGCACACGGTATCTCCCAACGGTGCGCTGTCGAAACGGTCGATGTCCTGCACGGCGGCATCCGGTGCAGATAACAGCGCGTGCGCGCCGCCGTGGGAAATGAACACCGCATTGCCGGCCGACAGTGCGAAAAGGCTGCCGTCCTCAGCGCGTAGCGTGGCGCGCCCGGCGGCGACGAAGTGGAAATAGGCGTGGCCCGGTCTGGCGCCAAAGCCCATGCCGAACGTGGGCCCGGCCTGGATGCGCCGGTACTGCACACCACGCAGGCGCATGCCGCGCAGCAATTCGTTGATCAGGTCGGAAGAAGCGGTGAAAGCATCTACTGAAGTCATGCTCGGGGTTTCAGTCAAAAAATCAAGGTTCTGCATCATAGATCATCTTGACGGGGCTACCTAGACTGATCGCCACGCCAATGACTTGAGGACACCTGTTATGACTGATTGTGCAGCCCATATGCCTGCGGGCGCTGTCGCAGAGCCGGCCTGGCTGGCGGTATTTTCCCTGGCGATGGGGGTATTCGGCTTGCTCACGGCTGAGTATTTGCCGGCCAGCCTGTTGACGCCGATGGCCCTGGACCTGGGCGTTACAGAGGCATTGGCCGGGCAAGCCGTCACGGTGACGGCGGTGGTGGCGCTGTTCGCCGGTCTGCTGGTGCCGGGGCTGACCCGTGGTATCGACCGGCGCCTGGTACTGCTGGGGTTTTCCACGCTGATGATTGCCTCCAACCTGCTGGTGGCATTGTCCTCCAGCCTGACGGTGCTGTTGTTGATGCGCATCCTGCTGGGCATCGCGCTCGGCGGTTTCTGGAGCATGGCGGCTGCGGTGGCCATGCGCCTGGTGCCGGCGGCGTCCTTGCCCCGTGCGTTGTCGATCATTTTCAGCGGGATCGCGCTAGGCACCGTGGTGGCCGTGCCGCTGGGCAGCTACCTGGGTGGTCTGTATGGCTGGCGCAGCGCGTTTATTGCGGCGGCCGCCGTCGGCCTGCTGACCCTGGCGTTCCAGGCATTCACGCTGCCACGCCTGGCGCCGAATGGCACTGCGCGCCTGCGCACCGTGCTGGAGGTGCTGTTGCGCCCCGGCATCGCCATCGGCATGTTCGGCTGTGTATTGGTGCACACCGCACATTTCGCGCTGTTCACCTATATCCGGCCGTTCCTGGAAAGCACCACCGGAGTCGATACCAAAGGGCTGGCGCTGATGCTGCTGGGTTTCGGCGTGGCGAATTTCGCCGGCACGTTGTTCGCCGGTTGGTTGCTGGTGCGGCGCCCACGGGCAACGTTGGTGCTGATGCCGGTGTTGGTGGCAATCGCGGCACTCGCCCTGGTCTGGTTGCCTGCGTCACTGCCGGGCCAGGCGCTGCTCCTGGCGCTCTGGGGCATGGCGTTTGGCGGCGTGCCTGTGGCGTGGTCGAACTGGGTAGCGCGTGCAGTGCCGGACCAGGCCGAGAGTGCCGGAGGCATGGTGGTCGCTTCGGTGCAGTCGGCCATCGCCGCAGGCGCTGCCGGTGGCGGGCTGATGTTCACCTTCAGTGGCATTGGTGGGGTGTTTCTCGGTGCGGGTGTGTTGATGTTGCTCGCGGCCTTGCTCATCGCCCTGCGTGTGCAGGTACCTGGGCAAGACGGTGACGCCGGTGTGACGCGCCACGCGTCTTTGGTTTAGTCTGAAACCCTTTGTTGATCGCAAGCGCCCCCAAGGAGCACCGAGCATGGCTGACTACGTACCCCCCAAGGTCTGGACCTGGGACACCGAAAACGGCGGCACCTTCGCCAGCATCAACCGGCCCATCGCCGGCGCCACCCATGAAAAAGCACTGCCGGTCGGCAAGCACCCCTTGCAGCTGTATTCCCTGGCCACGCCCAACGGGCAGAAGGTCACTATCCTGCTCGAAGAACTGCTGGCCCTCGGGCACTCCGGTGCCGAATACGATGCCTGGTTGATCAAGATCGGTGACGGCGACCAGTTCGGCAGCGGCTTCGTGGCGGTGAACCCGAACTCGAAGATTCCGGCGTTGATGGACCACAGCGGCGCTGCGCCGATTCGCGTGTTCGAGTCGGGCGCGATCCTGCAGTACCTGGCCGAAAAATTCGGCGCGTTTTTGCCCACTGAACCTGCCGCCCGTGCCGAATGCCTGTCATGGCTGTTCTGGCAGATGGGCAGCGCGCCTTATCTGGGCGGCGGCTTCGGGCATTTCTATGCGTATGCGCCGAGCAAGATGGAATACCCGATCAATCGCTTTGCAATGGAAGCCAAGCGCCAGCTGGATGTGCTGGACAAGCGCCTGGCGGTGAGCGAATACATTGCCGGGGATGAATACACCATTGCCGATATCGCCATCTGGCCGTGGTACGGCGGGTTGGTGAAAGGGCGGTTGTATGGCGCGGCGGAGTTTCTGTCGGTGCATGAATACAAGCACGTCGTGCGCTGGGCGGATGCCATCGATGCGCGGCCGGCGGTGCAGCGCGGGCGGCGGGTGAATCGCGTCTCCGGCGACGATCAGTTGCCCGAACGCCATAGCGCCAGCGACTTGGATTGAAAGTGTGGGAGGGGGCAAGCCCCCTCCCACATTTGGATCCTCTGGCTTCGATTTATTTGTAGCGCTGTTCGAACACCGCCACCTGCTCAGGGTTGATCAGCTCGAAGGGCACCCACACCTGCGCTTCGATCGGCTCGCCCTTGATCATCCGCACCGCTGCCTGTAGCGCTTGACTCGCCTGGGCTTTCGGGTCCTGGAACACCGATGCCGTGAGCGCGCCGCGCCGGATCGCCGCCAACCCGTCGGGCAGGCCATCGATGCCCACAATCGCTACTTCGCCTTTGCTCTTGCCGGCTTGCTGGAGGGCCATGGCCGCACCAATCGCCATTTCATCGTTGTTGGTCACAATCGCATCGAACTGGGTACCCGCCAGCAGCCAGTTGCTGGTCAGGTCCATGGCCTTGCTGCGTTGCCATTCGGCACTTTGCTGCTCGACGATCTTGATCCCGGGAAAGTCCTTGAGCACCTGTTTGGCGCCCTCAGTGCGGTCATGGGTGGCGTTTTGCGCCAGGTCGCCCATGATGATCGCCACGTTGCCCTTGCCGCCGAGTTTTTCCGCGAGGTAGCGCATCTGCAATTGCCCGGCTTCGATATCGTTGGACGCCACGGTCACCACCCCCTTGGGCAGCGTGGGTTGATCCGGATGGCGGTTGACGTACACCAATGGCTTGTTGGCGGCCACGGCCGCGCGGGTGATGTTGGCGGTGGCGGCGGTGTCCACCGGCAGCACGATGACCGCGTCGACGTTCTGGTTGAGAAACCCTTCGACCTGGTTGAGCTGACGCACCACGTCGCCCTGGGCGTCCTCAAACTGGATCTGCACGTCCTGTTGCTTGGCGGCCGCCTCTAGGCCGGTGCGCACGTAGGTCATGAAGTTATCGTCGACCCGCGCGATGCTCACGCCGATGCGGTACGCGGCGAAGGTCCATTGGCTGAACAGCAGCAACAGGGTGGCAACCATCAATGAGTAGCGATGCATGGGGTGTTCCTCTTGTTGTTATAGGGTGAAGGCCTGGCGAAAACGCTCCAGGGCCGTTTCGCTGTCGCCGCTGGCCCAGCCTTCCAGGCCGACCACGCCGCTGTAGCCGATGGCATGCAGCGCCCGGGCGATTGCCGGGTAATGGATTTCGCCAGTGCCGGGCTCCTGGCGCCCGGGCACGTCCGCCACCTGGATTTCACCGATGGCGCTGCCGGCGCGCTGGATCAGTTCGATCAGGTTTCCTTCGCCAATCTGCGCGTGGTAAAGGTCCAGGTTCATCTTCAAGTGGGGGCTGCCCACCGCTTCGATCAGCGCCAGGGTCTCGTCGGCACGGGCGAAGGGCGTGCCGGGGTGGTCGACCTCGGTGTTGAGGTTTTCCAGCAGGAACACGCGGCCGGCGTCTTCGCCCAGGCGCGCGATTTTTTCCAGCGTCTTGCAGGCGCTCAGCCACATGGGCCCGGTGGTCCGGCTGACGGGTTGCACCGGCAGGCCACCGTCGCCCAGGCCGGTGCCGTGCAGGTTGAGGCTGGGGCAGTTCAGGCGCGCGGCGACGCCCAGTGATTCCCGTGCGCTGTGGAGCAGTTGACGGATGCCTTCGGGGTCGGTGAGCGTGCCGCTGATGTAGCCGGTCATTGAGGTGAAGTTCGCGCCGGTTGCTGCCAGGGCGCTGATGTCCTTGTCTGTCCAGTTCCAGATTTCCGCGCTGAAGCCCAGTGCATGAATGCGTTTGACCCGCTCGACGAACGGCAGGTCGAGGAACACCATCTCGGCACTGATCGCCAGCTTGAACGGGATCATAGGCTCACCGCCGTGCCTTGCTCGTACGCCTGGATGCACGCGCGGGCAATCGCCAGGGCGGCGCGGGCATCTTCGCCGCTGGCCAGGGGCTTGGCGCCGCTGCGCAGGCAGTCGACAAAGTGGTTGAGCTCGGCGATGTAGGCATCGCGCAGCAGGTCGGTGTCCAGGCGCTGGGTGTCTGCCTGGATGCCTTGGGCCTGGTAGCGCACCAGGTCGGATGCCTGCACGCCGCCCATGGTCAGCATACCGGCGCTGCCGAACACTTCACCGCGCACATCGTAGCCATACACCGCCTGGAAGTTGGCCTCGGCGGTAGCAATCGCACCGTTATCGAAGCGGAGGGTGACCACGGCGGTGTCGAGAAAGCCTTTGCTTTTGTAATCCGGGGCGATCAGGGCGTCGGCCATGACCTGCACCTGCACTGCCTCGGCACCGGGGTTGAGGTAGCGCAGGGTGTCGAAGTCGTGGATCAGGGTTTCCAGGAAAATCACCCATTGCGGTGAGGCGCCGGGGTTGTTCAGCGCCGGGTCGCGGGTGAGCGAGCGCAGCAGCTGCGGGGTGCCGATGCGACCTGCGGCAACGTCGAGGTGAGCGGTGCGAAAACTCTTGGCGAAGCGCCGGTTGAAGCCGACCTGCAAGGGCACGCGGGCATCGGCGGCGGCCGCGATAGCGCGGTCGGCTTCATCCAGGGTAATCGCCATGGGTTTCTCGCAAAAGATGCCCTTGCCGGCACGGGCGGCGCTGATCACCAGCTCGGCATGGCTACGGGCGGGGGCGGCGATGAGTACGCCGTCGATATCCGGGTCGTCGAGCAGTTGTTGGGGGTCGGTATAGACCTTGTCCACACCCAGTTCTGCCGCGAGGCGGGCGGCTTGCCCTGGGGTGGGGTCGGCTATCGCGGCAAGGCAAGCGCCTGGAATGTGGCGGGCGGCGGTCAGGCCGTGGAAGCTGCCCATGCGACCGGCGCCAATCAAGCCCAGGCGAATGTTGTTGGTGTTCATGTATGACCCCTTTTTATTGTTGGCCTCAGGACGGTCCTGATGGATAAGGGGACGAGAGCAAGGGCTGTGCCAATAATTAAGTTGCTGATATTTGGAGACTTTTAAAGGCGCCATAAATAAATAGTGTCTATTTAAATGACATGTCTATGCTGACATGTCGAAAACATGAACATGGATACCGCTTATGAGCCCGGCGATCAGCGCGCAAGACCTCGATTACCTGACCGCGCTGGGCCCGGCCGCGCTCAATGACGGCCCCGTAGCAGCATTGGAGCAGGCGTGGCAGGCCTGCCTGGGGGGGCAAGCCCAGCGCCCGCCGCAGGTTCGTCAGATGATCTGGGATTCCTGGCGACGCAGCGTTGCGGCCGGCATCGATCCGGCGGACAGCGCCTACCGCTTCGTCGCCGACGACGCATTGGCGGCCACGCTGGCCAACCACCGGGTGCTGATTGCCGCCGCCGCGCAAGTCATGCATGGGTTGCTGGCGTACAACCCGCGCGGGCATATCAACCTCACCGACGCCGACGGCACGACCTTGTATTTCTGCGGGCTGGACATGACGCCGGTGGGCAGCCGCCTGCTTGAATCGGTCCAAGGCACCAATTGCACCGGCCTGGCGCTGGCTCAGGACCATCTGGTGTATGTGCTGGCCGAAGAAAACTTCGCCGTCGGCCTGCGTCAACGCCGCATGCACTGCGCCGCCGCGCCGATCAAGAACGCCCAGGGCCAGACCCTGGCGATGCTGACGCTCACGGCCGAACCCGGCTGGTTTCACTTCCATACCCTGGGCACCGTGCAGGCGGCGGCGGAAGCCGTGTCCCGGCAGATGGCGTTGCAGGCGTTGCTGCAAGAGCAGCAAGCCGTACTCGAAGTGCTGAACGAAGGTTTGGTGGTGCTGGATGAGCGCGGCTGCATCAAGGCGATCAATCGCTACGCACGGCAGTTGTTCAATGTGGGACTTGATGTGCTCGGCAGTCCCTTGCAGCGCCTCGGTCGCAGTGAGCTGAGCGACGCCATGCTGCAGGGTGGCGAGAGCGTACGCGACCTCGATTGCACCTTTCGCTTGCCCGACCGCAGCCAGCTCGCCTGCCTGGTTTCCGTGTGCCCGCTGGAGCAGGGCGGGGTGATCGTGTCGGTGCGCGAAAACCGCCGCATCCGCGAAATCACTCGGCGCATTGTCGGCACCCAGGCCCGCTACACCTTTGAAACCATCCAGGGCACGTCGCGCGCGATCCAGGATGCATTGCATCTTGGGCGCATCGCCAGCCGCAGCGACTCCACCACGCTGATCCTCGGCGAAAGCGGCACCGGCAAGGAGCTATTTGCCCAGGCGATTCATAACGCCAGCGAACGTTGCAATGGCCCCTTCGTGGCGGTCAATTGCGGCGCGATTCCGCGGGACCTGGTGCAAAGCGAACTGTTCGGCCATATCGAAGGCGCCTTCACCGGCTCGGCGCGGGGCGGCTCGGCGGGCAAGTTTGAACTGGCCGATGGCGGCACGATTTTTCTCGATGAGATCGGCGACATGGCCTTCGATGCCCAGGTCAGCCTGCTGCGCGTCTTGCAGGAAGGCGAAGTGACCCGCGTCGGCGCCAAGCACTCGCGGCCGGTGGATGTGCGCATCATTGCGGCGACCCACCGCAATCTCAGCCAGGCGGTGGCCGAGGGGGCGTTTCGCGAAGACCTTTACTACCGCCTCAATGTGCTGAACATCACGGTACCGCCCTTGCGCATGCGGCGGGATGATATTCCCTTGCTGGCACGCTATTTCCTGCAGCGCTGCGCGCGTTCGTTGCGTAAACCGCTGCAGGGTTTCGCGCCGGATGCGTTGGCGTTGCTGTCGGCGCATGGCTGGCCGGGCAATGTGCGTGAGCTGGAAAACGCTATCGAGCGCGCGACCAACCTGGCGATGGGCGAGTGGATCCAGCCGACGGATCTGCCACTGGACGCCAGGCCGCGCGCCACGGCCAGCCCACATGCGCCGCAACCGACGCAGGAGCTGAGCAGCCATGAAATGCACGCCATCGTCACGGCCCTGACGGTGACCTGCGGCAATATCCGCCTGGCCGCGCAACAGCTGAAAGTCTCGCGGGGCGGGTTGTACAACAAGATGAGCCGGTTTGGCCTGAACGCGGCTGATTTCCGCACGCGCTGAAAGGCCAACCAACCCAAATCCGGAGAGCACCGACCGTCCCCTGTGGGAGCTGTCGAGCTTTAGCGAGGCTGCGATGGCGGTGGGTCAGGCGACACAAATGCCAGCAGTGCCGCCGCCTTCGTAGCCTCGCCGGGGCTCGACAACTCCCACATTTGATTTGCGTTGGCTGTGAGTGCGGTGCCCGGCTTTCGAGCCAAAATCCAACCAACACCGACAATCCCCTGTGGGAGCTGTCGAGCTTTAGCGAGGCTGCGATGGCGGTGGGTCAGGCGACACAAATGCCAGCAGTGCCGCCGCCTTCGTAGCCTCGCCGGGGCTCGACAACTCCCACATTTGATTTGCGTTGGCTGTGAGTGCGGTGCCCGGCTTTCGAGCCAAAATCCAACCAACACCGACAATCCCCTGTGGGAGCTGTCGAGCTTTAGCGAGGCTGCGATGGCGGTGGGTCAGGCGACACAAATGTCAGCAGTACCGCCGCCTTCGTAGCCTCGCCGGGGCTCGACAACTCCCACGTTTGATCTGCGTTGGCTGTGAGTGCGGTGCCCGGCTTTCGAGCCAAAATCCAACCAACACCGACAATCCCCTGTGAGAGCTGTCGAGCTTTAGCGAGGCTGCGATGGTGGTGGGTCAGGCAACACAAATGCCAGCAGTACCGCCGCCTTCGTAGCCTCGCCGGGGCTCGACAACTCCCACATTTGATTTGCGTTGGCTGTGAGTGCGGTGCCTGGCTTGTCAACCCAAATCCAACCAACCCAAACAATCCCCTGTGGGAGCTGTCGAGCTTTAGCGAGGCTGCGATGGCGGTGGGTCAGGCAGCACGAATGCCAGCAGTACCGCCGCCTTCGTAGCCTCGCCGGGGCTCGACAACTCCCACATTTGATCTGCGTTGGCTGTGAGTGCGGTGCCCGGCTTGCGAACCCAAATCCAACCAACACCGACAATCCCCTGTGGGAGCTGTCGAGCTTTAGCGAGGCTGCGATGGCGGTGTGTCAGGCAGCCCACCGCCAGCAGTACCGCCGCCTTCGTAGCCTCGCCGGGGCTCGACAACTCCCACATTTGATTTGCGTTGGCTGTGAGTGCGGTGCCCGGCTTTCGAGCCAAAATCCAACCAACACCGACAATCCCCTG
This sequence comes from Pseudomonas sp. R5-89-07, assembly GCF_003851685.1. Classification (NCBI taxonomy): domain Bacteria; kingdom Pseudomonadati; phylum Pseudomonadota; class Gammaproteobacteria; order Pseudomonadales; family Pseudomonadaceae; genus Pseudomonas; species Pseudomonas sp. R5-89-07. Next base: position 2,393,552 of record NZ_CP027727.1, read on the forward strand.
TGGGAGCTGTCGAGCTTTAGCGAGGCTGCGATGGCGGTGGGTCAGGCGACACAAATGTCAGCAGTACCGCCGCCTTCGTAGCCTCGCCGGGGCTCGACAACTCCCACGTTTGATCTGCGTTGGCTGTGAGTGCGGTGCCCGGCTTTCGAGCCAAAATCCAACCAACACCGACAATCCCCTGTGAGAGCTGTCGAGCTTTAGCGAGGCTGCGATGGCGGTGGGTCAGGCGACACAAATGTCAGCAGTACCGCCGCCTTCGTAGCCTCGCTAAAGCTCGTCAACTCCTACATTCGATCTGCTCAGTTGCCCATATTTTCCGAAGTCACGATCTGCGGTGGGATATGTACCCGGTGTCGCGCAGGTTCGAACGTCTCATCAGTCTGCAACTGCACCAGCAGCTCGATCAGCGCCACGGCCGTCTGGCGCGGCTGCGAATCCATTACCACATCGATCAATCCCTGGCTCAACGCCTGGCGCGACAGGTCGGTGGACTCCTGCAAAATAGCGCACAACGCCGGGCGCTTGGGCAGTTGCGCCAGGGCGTTGATCACGCCGTCACCGCCACCGCCCACCACACAGAGCCCGCGCAGGTCGGTGTGGCGGCTGAGCAGGTCGAGGGTGGCTTCTTCGGTGATGTCGCAGTTGTCCAGGTTGATCAGCGGCTCCAACGGCTTGAGCCCCGGCGCGTGTTCGGCCAGGTAGCTGTGCAAGCCTTCGACCCGCGCCTGGTGGCCGAGAAAGCGATGCCCGCCCAGCAGAATGCCCACGCTGCCTTTGCGCGCACCGCAGGTACGTGCCAACAGCCAGCCCATGGTGCGACCGACGACGTGATTATCCTGGCCCACATAAGGTTCGGCGGCGTGTTCGTGAATATCCGAGAGCAGGGCCACCACCGGCACTCCGGCTTGGCGGATGTGTGCCAGGCACGCATTGATCAACGGGTGGGCGAAGCTGACCACCGCCAGGGCGTCGCACTGCACGGCCAGTTGCTCGATCTGCGCGACGATGGCGCTGGGTGTGCGGTCGAGGATGTACTCGAACTGGCAGGTCAGGTTGGCGCTGGCGTGATGCTGCGCCGCCGCGCTGATCGACTGGGCCAGGTTGGCGTAGAACGCCTGGGCGGTGCCCAGCAGGAGAATGCCGAAACGGTAGGTTGGACGCCGCTCGCGGATGCGCTGACCGATCAGCCGCGCAGCGAAATAACCGACCGCCTCGGCGGCCTGGAACACTTGTTCGGCGGTGTCCGGGTTGACCGGCGCGCGGGCGTTCAGCACGCGGTCGACGGTGGCCACGCTAAGGCCAGCCTGGGCGGCGACGGTGGCGATGGTCGGGCGTTTACTGGTGTTCATGGCAAGCCCCTTGAGCGTCTTGATAGAAAACTATCAAGCCCCGCTGGGCCTGGATGATAGCTTGATAGGGAATGGATTCAAGGCCTTGAGGCTGATTTAGCCGCACTCTATCGTTGGTCTCGCAAAGCCCCTGAAACCCCACGCTTGCGGAGAACAATAACAATGCCCGAACACACCGCTCACCGCGCCCGGCGCGATTACAGCCTGACCGGCCCCGAAGCCGCGCGTGCCGCCGAAAAAGGCCTGGTCTCGGCCCGCTGGTACCAATCGCCGATCTCGCGCAAACGCATGAAGGAACTGATGCAGCGCCGCGACGGCCCGGCCCTGGTGGACACGGCGATCTGGTTCACGGCCTTGTTTGTCACAGGCTTCGGCGGCTACTGGTTCTGGGGTTCCTGGGCCTGCGTACCGTTCTTCCTGGCCTATGGCGTGCTCTACGGCACCGCCTCCAACCCGCGCTGGCATGAAACCGGCCATGGCACGGCGTTCAAGACCCGCTGGATGAATGACGCGCTGTATCCGGTGGCGTGCTTCATGTGCCTGTTCGAACCCCATGTCTGGCGCTGGAGCCATGCCCGGCATCACACCGACACCATCGTCGTCGGTCGCGACCCGGAGATCGTCGAGCCGCGCCCGCCAAGCTTCTGGATGATGTTCCTGAGCCTGTTCAATCTGCCCCTGGCCTGGAAGACCTTCAGTGGCGTGGCCCGCCATGCCCTCGGCCGGATGAGCACCCAGGAGCAGGACTTCATCCCCGAATCCGAATGGCCCAAGGTGTTTCGCGCCGCACGCATCTGGGTGGGCATTTATGCGTTGGTCATCGGCACCGCCTTGTACCTGCACAGCTGGTTGCCGCTGATGCTGGTGGGGCTGCCAAGTGTGTATGGCGCCTGGCTCGGCTACGTGTTCGGCCTTACCCAGCACGTGGGCCTGGCCGAAGATGTGCTCGACCACCGCAGCAACTGCCGCACCATTTACATGAACCCTGTGCTGCGCTTTATCTACATGGACATGAACTACCACCTCGAACACCACATGTACCCGATGGTGCCGTACCACGCGCTTGAACAGCTGCACGAAGAAATCCGCGGCGACTGCCCGCCGCCGTACGCCAATCTGTTCGAGGCCTACAAGGAAATCCTGCCAACCCTGTGGAAACAGCGCAGCGACCCGACCTATTTCGTCCAGCGCCCCACCCAGAGTGGCGAGCGAGCTTGCTCGCGCTGGGCTGCGCAGCAGCCCCAATAACCTCACGCGGTCTTTTCAGATAACCCTCAATCGCGACCCTGGGGCCGCTGCGCAGCCCAGCGCGAGCAAGCTCGCTCGCCACAAGGGACGTTATTCACCTGGAGAAAAGTCATGAACGATCAATGGATCGACGTCTGCGCCGTGGGCGAAATAGACGAAGAAGACGTGCTGCGCTTCGACCACGGAGCACACACCTATGCGGTGTTCCGCTCCGCCGACAATGAGTTTTTCGCCACCGCGGGCCTGTGTACCCACGAAAAAATCCACCTGGCCGACGGCCTGGTCATGGACCATGTCATCGAATGCCCCAAGCACAACGGGCGCTTCGATTACCGTTCCGGCAAGGCCCTGGGCGCGCCGGTCTGCGTCAACCTGAAAACCTACCCGGTACGGGTCGAAGCGGGGCGAGTGCTGCTCGCTGTCATGGCGTGATGATGAGCGCACCCCTGATTATCGTCGGCGCCGGTCATGCCGGTGGCCGTGCGGCGTTGACCCTGCGCGAAGAGGGTTACGACGGTCGGCTGATCCTGATCGGCGACGAACCACACGTCCCCTACGAACGTCCGCCGCTGTCCAAGGGCCTGTTGCAAGGCAGCCTGGACCTGGCCGGGTGCAGCCTGTGTGACAGCGCGCGGCTGGCCGAGCTGCAGATCGAGCATATCGCCGGCAATGCGGTCAGCCGGCTGGTGCCGCAGCACCAGCAGCTGCAACTGGCTGATGGTCGCTGGCTGGACTATGCCGGCCTGCTATTGGCCACGGGCGGTCGGGCGCGGCGTCTGCCGCAGGATCAGGCCAATGTGCTGTACCTGCGCACTCACGACGAAGCATTGGCCCTGCGCGCAACGTTGCGCCCCGGCACCCGGCTGGTGGTGGTCGGCGGTGGGTTTATCGGCCTGGAAGTGGCGGCGACCGCGCGCAGCCTGGGCTGCGCAGTAACGGTGCTCGAAGCCGGGCCGCGCCTGGCGGGCAGGGTACTGCCGCCGATCATCAGCGAAGCCTTGCTGAAGGTGCACCGCGAGCAGGGCGTGGACGTGCGCTTGAACGTCGCCATCGAATGCATCCATGCCGATGCCGTGCAACTGGTGGATGGGCAGACGCTGCCCTGTGACTTAGTGGTGGTCGGCATTGGCATGCGGCCGAACGTCGAACTGGCCGCAGCGGCCGGGCTGGAAGTCGGGCAGGGCATTCGCGTTGACGCGTACTTGCGCACCAGCGCGGCGAATATCTACGCGGCGGGGGACGTCTGCGAGTTCCGGCTGGGCGGCGTCTATCAGCGTCAGGAAACCTGGCGCAACGCCGAGGCCCAAGGGCGGCACGCGGCGTTGAACCTGCTGGGCCGGGCGTTGCCCTTCGACACCGTGCCAGGCTTCTGGTCCGACCAGTATGACTGGGGCTTGCAGACGGTCGGTGTGATGACGCCGAGGATGGTCTGCCGCACCTTGCCCCAGGGCGGCGTGCTGCTGTTCTACCTCGATGCCGATGGGTATTTGCAAGGTGCCTGCGGCTGGGCGCCGGGCAACAGCGTGGCCAGGGACATCAAGCTGTGCGAACGCCTCATACGCGCACGTGTTGCGTTGTCGACGGCTGATTTGGCGGATCCGGCGGTCTCCCTTAAACACTGGCTGCGAGGCTGACATGCGCCAATTACTGGTATTCCAATCCCTATGGGCCATGCAAACCGAACCCGGCCCCCTCGAAGCGCAACTGGATCGCATCGTCGCCGCCGGTTTCGATGGCGTCACCGATCACTACTGGAAGGCCGCCGAGGTCGCCCGCCTGCACACGGCCACCGCCGAGCGTGGCTTGCAGATCGAAGGCCAACTGTTCCCGCAATCGGTGGATGACCTGGCGCGGGCACTGGACGTGATCAGCCGCCATGGCTGCCATCACCTCACCCTGCAAGCCGATGTGCGGCCGCGTACCCAGGCCGAGGCAGGCCGCTTGATCGAAGGCTGGCAACGCCTGGCCGAACAGGTGGATTTCCCGATCCTGCTGGAAACCCACCGTTATCGCCTGACCAGTGACCTGTTGTTTACCCTCGACCTGTTGGCGCACATGCCCGACCTGAAACTGTTGGCGGACTTGTCCCACTACGTGGTCGGACGCGAACTACCCGAGCCCGGCGCCGCTGAGGATGACGAGCAGATACGCACGATTCTGCGCCATAGCTGGGGTTTTCATGGTCGCGTGGCGAGCAGCGAGCAGGTGCAAGTGTCGCTGGATTTCGCGCAGCATCAACCGTGGGTAGAGCGCTTTATCGGTTGGTGGCGCTACGGGATCGAGGATTGGCTGGCCCGTCCCCACACCCCGCGAAGCCTGCCCTTCACCTGCGAACTCGGCCCGCCGCCTTATGCGATCACCGGCGCCGATGGCCGAGAACTCAGTGACCGCTGGAGCGAGGCGCTGAAGCTGAAAGCCCTGATTCGCCAGGTGTGGGCCAGTTGCCATAAATGATCTGCTAATCTGCGCGGGTTAAAACCGCCCTTAGCCAGTGGATCTCCTTCATGAAAACCTGCCCTGTTCAGCCACCCCTCGAACCGCAGTCGGTGTGCCATCCGATCACCAGCAGCGCGATCTTCATGGTCGCCACTGTTGCCCCCGGTCGCGAGGACAGCGTGCGCGCCTGGTGCGCTGATATCGCCGGCCTGGTGCGTTCGGTAGGCAAGCGCGTGCCGTCAGGCAACCTGACCTGTGTGTGCGGGTTTGGCTCGCAGGCGTGGGACCGACTGTTCGGCGCACCGCGCCCGGCGTCGCTGCACCCCTTTCGCGAGTTCGGGGTGCAAGGGCGCAAGGCGCCGTCGACCCCCGGCGATATCCTGCTGCACATCCGCGCCGAACAGATGGACCTGTGCTTCGAGCTGGCGACCCAACTGATGGCGGCCTTGGGCGATAGCGTGAAGGTGGTGGATGAAGTCCAGGGTTTCCGCTACTTCGATATGCGCAGCATCATCGGTTTTGTCGATGGCACCGAAAACCCCGTGGGGCGCAAGGCGGTGGGGTTCACTATCGTGGGTGACGAGGACCCGTCATTCGAAGGCGGTAGCTACGTGCTGGTGCAGAAGTACCTGCATAACATGAGCGCGTGGAACGAGCTGAGCGTGGAAGCGCAGGAAAAGGTGATCGGGCGCACCAAGCTGTCGGATATCGAACTCGATGATGCGACCAAGCCGAGCAACTCCCACAGCGCCTTGACCGTCATCACCGACGAGGACGGCGAAGAAGTGAAAATCCTGCGCGACAACATGCCCTTCGGGCGCCCGGGCGCCGGCGAGTTCGGCACCTACTTCATCGGCTATGCGCGCTCGCCGCAGCCCCTGGAACAGATGCTGGAAAACATGTTCGTCGGCCGTCCTGTCGGTAACTATGACCGTTTGCTGGATTTCAGCACGGCGGTCACTGGCGGTTTGTTCTTCGTACCCTCGGCCGACCTGCTCGAAGCATTGGCTGACCGCAAATAAGCGCCAGGAACGTCAGCTCAGCAAGCCGGTGCTGACCGCCCCAATCAAAAACACCCCGAGCAAGGCGCGGTAGATCACGAACGGCCAGGTGGAGAAGCGTTCCAGAAACTTCATCAGGCCCCAGATCGCGAAGAACGCCGAAATGCTTGCCACCACCAGGCCGAAGATCAAGTGTGGCCAGGCATGGGCGGGCATGTCGGCGTGCAGCAGCACCCACAATTCTTTCAAGCCGGCGAGGGCGATGGCGGGCAGGCCCAGCAGGAACGAAAACCGTGCCGCTTCTTCGCGCTTGAAGTTGAGGAACAGCGCGGCGGTCAAGGTCGAACCCGAACGCGACACCCCTGGAATCAACGCGCCAATCTGCGCGATGCCCACGATCAGCGCGTCACGCAAACGCATTTCGCTCACTTCGCGAGTGTGGCGGGCGCGCAATTCGGCCGCGGCCAGTAACACGGCCATCACCACGCAGGCGATACCGATCACCATCAGCCCGCGCAGCGGCGAGTTGCAGGTATTCAAGGTCGAAGACAACGCCAGGCCGGCAATGCAGATCGGAATGGTCGCCAGCACAATCGCCACCGCCAGCTTGAACCAGCGGTCGTTGTAGTCACCCCGGCGCACGGCACGGATGCTGCCGGTGGTCACTTGATGCACGTCGCGCCAGAAGTAGCTCACCACCGCCGCCAGCGCCGCCAGTTGCATGGCAGCGGAAAACGCCGAGCCGGGATCCTGCCAGCCGAGCAGGGCAGGGACCACGCGCATGTGGGCGGTGGATGAGACCGGCAGCAGCTCGGTGATGCCCTGGATCACGCCCAGGATAAAAATCTGCAGGTAATCCAGGGAGGCAAAACCCACATCCAGGCCGGCGGAGCAGACGTTAGTCAAGATAGGTGTCCTTGAAAAAAAGGGATAGCCGGCGAAGTTTATTCTAAATGTTTCAGGAAATTGGGCAGGGCTGCGGCTATCTGCAATCGGTTCAGCCAATAGAAAGGTTGGACGATGTATTGGCCTTGCCGGTGGATTTGTGAACAATGGCGCCCTGCGTTTTTTCACCGAGAGCCCCATGCCTGAAACCACCGTCGAATTGATCCAGACCGGCCCTGAACACGCCGAGCTGATCCGCAATCTCTACCAGTATTACGCCTACGAATCTTCCGACTGGGAGCAGGAAGACGTCGAGGCCGATGGCCGTTTCTATATCCACGACGAACACCTGACCCGTTACTGGCAAGACCCGCAGTGGAGCGCCAACCTGTTACTGGTGGACGGCTATATCGCCGGCTTCCTGCTGATCGAAGGCAGCGAACTGCCCGGCATCGATGCGCTGGAGCTGGCCGATCTGTTCATCCTCAAGCGCTACCGCCGCAAAGGCATCGGCCGCGCCATCGCGACCCAGGTGCTGTGCAGCGGCGAGGCCAATTGGCTGCTGCGTTTCTATGATCAGGATGAAGTGTCCCAGGCGTTCTGGCGCACGGTGCTGGATAACCTGCCGCGCCCGGTGCAGATGCTGGAGCTTGAGGATGAGCCGCACTTGATCAGCTATCTGGTGACCCGTGCTTCACTGCATTGACCGGCTGGCCTGAGGCGGGCTGAACAACACCTGCTGCATCGCCTGCGGCGGTTGCCCGAACGCCCGCAGAAACGCCTGGCGCATGCGCTCGCGATCACCAAAGCCGGTCTCGCGGGCCACCACTTCGACCGGGTGGCGACTGGTTTCCATCATTGCGCGCGCCGCTTCCACGCGCAGGGCCTCGATAGCCTTGGCCGGCGTCTGCCCGGTTTCTTCGCGAAACACCCGGCTGAACTGGCGCGGGCTGAGGCGGGCGACGTCGGCGAGGGCTTCCACCGACAGGTCATGGGTGAGGTTTTCACGGGCGTAGGCCAGGGCCAGTTGTACGCGGTCGGACTTGGGGTCCAGTTCCAGCAACGCCGACAGTTGCGATTGCTCGCTGCCGCGCCGTTGTGCGATCACCAGCTTGCGGGCAATGCGCCGGGCCAGGTCGCTGCCCAGGTCGTTCTCCACCATGGCCAGCGCCAGGTCGACCCCGGCGCTCATGCCAGCGCCGGTCCACACCTGGCCGTCGACCACGAATAACTTGTCTTCCTCCAGATGGATATGCGGGTAGCGCTTTCGAAACGCCGGCGCGTGGATCCAGTGGGTGGTGGTGCGCTTGCCGTCCAGCAAGCCGGCTTCGGCCAGCACGAAGATGCCCATGCACAGCGAAGCCACACGGCGCGATTGCGCGGAGGCAGCCTTGACCATCTCCAGCAGGTTGGCTTCCGGCAGGCGAAACTCCAGGTAGCCGCTGACGATCAGCGTGTCATAACCCTGCGGCCGGATCGGCGAGGTGTTCACCGAAAAGCCCTGGGAGGTCATCACCGCGCCGCCGCTTTCCGACACCAGGTGAAACTCATAGGCCGGCTCGCCCCGCAACAGGTTGGCGCACTCGAACACCGAGCCCAGGCTGAGGCTCAACGACTGGAAGTTCGGGTACACCATCAGCGCAACGCTGTGCATTGTCATTCTCCAAGGGGCGCGGGAGGGGGGATTGTCGGCGCGTGCCCGGTAAACGGCAACTGCCTTTGGCCGATGGCCGGAATCCTTGCGCATATGACATTGTGAGCCTGCGACCGCGGCCCTAACATTCCCTTAACGAACTAGACGACTGGTCTAATCGGCAGGGGCCAAACATGAACAGCGAAACCCGAAGTGCACGGCATACCATCCTTGAAAGCGCACAAGCGATTGTGGGTGCCAAGGGATTTTCCGCGGTGGGATTGAACGAAATACTTCAAGCCGCCGCAGTGCCGAAGGGATCGTTCTATCACTACTTCGCCTCCAAGGACGCTTTCGGTGTGGTGTTGCTCGATACCTACTTCGACAACTACGTACACGGCATGGAGCAGTTGTTCAGCCAGGCGGATGTGTGCGGCTACACCCGGCTGATGCGCTACTGGCAGGCCTGGATCGACAACCACACCGGTTGCACCGATGCCGGCAAATGCCTTGCCGTCAAACTCGGCGCCGAGGTGTCAGACCTTTCAGAGCCGATGCGCCTGGCATTGCAGCGCGGTACGTCACGCACCATCGATTTGCTCGCCATGGCCCTGCGCCAGGGCGTGCAGGACGGCTCGCTGAGTATCGAGCAAACCCCGCAAAGCCTGGCCCGACGCCTGTATGCGCTGTGGCTGGGGACCAGCGTCATGGGCAAGATCACCCGTACCACCGCGCCGTTCGATGAGGCGCTGGGGCTGACCCGGCAGTTGCTGGGCCACCCTGAAAACCCTGTTAATCACAACGATCGAGGCACTGGAAAATGAAAGTATTAATGGTACTGACCTCTCACGACCAGCTTGGCGATACCGGCCGCAAGACCGGCTTCTGGCTCGAAGAGTTTGCCGCTCCCTATTACGCGTTCAAGGACGCCGGTGCCGAAATCGTGCTGGCATCGCCGGCCGGTGGCCAGCCGCCGCTGGACCCGGTCAGCGATCAGCCGGACTTCCAGACCGAACAAACTCGGCGCTTCGCCGCTGACCCGGCCGCGCAGCAGGCCCTGGCCACTACGGTGAAACTGGAGTCGGTCAATGCCGACGACTTCGACACCGTGTTCTACCCAGGGGGCCACGGCCCGCTGTGGGATCTGGCCGAGTCGCCGGTGTCCATCGCGCTGATCGAATCGTTCGAGCGCGCCGGCAAGCCTATCGGGTTTGTCTGCCACGCACCGGGCGCCCTGCGTCACGTCAAGGCGGTCAACGGCGAGCCATTGGTCAAAGGCCGTCGCGTCACCGGGTTCTCCAACTCGGAAGAGGCGGCGGTGGAATTGACCGACGTGGTGCCCTTCCTGATCGAAGATGAATTCAAGAAACTGGGTGGTACGTACGAGAAGGGCGCCGACTGGCAGTCTTTCGTGATTGTCGATGGCTTGCTGGTGACGGGGCAGAACCCTGGCAGTTCCAGCGACGTGGCCAAGGCCCTGCTCAAACTCACCGCTTAACTTAAATAAACGATTGATGCGTTGGCGGCTCGCAAGAGCCGCCAGTGTTTTCGCTCGTGCTGAATTTGGAATATCCCCATGGCTCATCCCTTGAACACTCCAGTAAAACTGGGGCATCACACCTTGAACAACCGCGTTGTGCTGCCGCCCCTGACACGCCAGCGCAGCGCCCAACCCGGCGATATCGCCACCGACTTGATGGCTGAGTACTACCGCCAACGCGCGAGCGCCGGTTTCATGGTCAGCGAGGGCACCCAGATCGAGCCCCGTGGCCAGGGTTACGCGTGGACACCGGGGATCTATACGCCTGCGCAAATCAACGGCTGGCGCAAGGTCACCGAGGCGGTGCATGCCGAAGGCGGTGTGATCTTCGCCCAGTTGTGGCATGTGGGCCGCGTGTCCCATAACGCCTTGCAACCCGACGGCGCCGCGCCGGTCGCACCGTCGGCCATCCAGGCCTTGCAGGCGAAGGCGTTCATCGAAACCGCGCCGGGTGCCGGTGAGCTTAAGCAACCCCCGGTACCCCGCGCCCTGACGGTGCTGGAGATCGAGGAACTGGTCGGCCATTACGCACAAGCGGCGCGCAATGCGTTGGACGCAGGCTTCGACGGGGTGGAGATTCATTCGGCCAATGGCTATCTGGTCAACCAGTTCATCTCAGCCCATTCCAACCAGCGTGAGGATGAATACGGCGGGTCCCTGGAAAACCGCCTGCGCTTCTTGCGCGAAATTGTCGAAGCGGTATGCCGCGTCGTGGGCCCCGAGCGTGTGGGCGTGCGTTTTTCGCCTTTGTTCAGCGGCACCGATCAGGAGCGGGTGTACATCGGCCTGGTGGAAGAAGACCCGCACCACACCTACATCGAAGCGATCAAAGTGCTGGAGCAGTCGGGCATCGCGTATGTCTCCATCGCCGAAGCCGACTGGGACAATGCCCCCGTGCTGCCGGACAGCTTCCGCCAGGCCGTGCGCAGCACCTTCAGTGGGCGCATCATTTATGCTGGCCGCTACACCGCTGAACGCGGCGGGCAGCTGGTGCAAGCGGGGCTGGCGGACCTGATTGCGTTCGGGCGCCCGTTCATTGCCAACCCGGACCTGCCGCAGCGGCTGTTCAATGGCTGGCCGTTGAACGCGTTGAAGGCTGATGGGCTGTATGGCGGGACGGAGGCGGGGTACGTCGATTACCCGACTTACATTCAGCCATAGACCCCGTGCAGCTCGTCAGATGCGGGTCATGGAAATAGACAGGTAAAGTCGCACTTGCTACCGTATCAAAAGGTAATACCTTTGAATAACGGAGGGGTCGCACGATGGCCACGTCTATAAAAATTGACGATGAGTTGAAGCAGCGCATTCAGCTGTTGGCGGGTGCGCGGCAGCGTACCGCGCATTGGATCATGCGCGAAGCGCTCTCTCAGTATGTCGAGCGGGAGGAGGCGCGTGAGAGCTTCAAGCAGGAAGCGTTGTCGTCCTGGAAAAACTATCAGGAAACGGGGTTGCACTTGAGCGGCTCCGAGACGCGAGCCTGGCTTGATACCTGGGGTACGGAGCACGCTTCGGAGCCGCCCAAGTGCCACGACTGATCATCACCGCAACGGCGCTGACAGGGTTGGAGCGCTGTCGGCATTTACTGATGGAGAAAGACCCGCAGGTCGCCCGCAGGGCCGCCCAGACGATCAACACGCAACTGTTGCGTCTGGAGTCCGACCCTGATGTCGGCCGGCCCTATGAGCCATCCCCCGAGTTGCGTGAGCTTGTGATCGCCTTCGGGGACGCCGGTTATGTTGCGTTATACCGCTTCATCCCTGCGGATTCAGCGGTTATGGTCTTGGCCTTTCGGCACCAACGGGAAGCCGGGTACTGACCCTTCACTCCACCCGCAACACAATCTTGCCGATATGATCGCCACCTTCCATCCGCGCGTGCGCCTGAGCGGCGTCGGTGTATTCATACACCTTGTCGATGATCGGCAGGCAGCGCCCTTCGCTCAACACCGGCCATACATGTTCACGCAATTGATCGGCAATCGCGGCCTTTTCTTCGCGGGTGCGGGCGCGCAATAGCGAACCGGTGATCACCGCGCGTTTACCAAGAATGGTCAGCAGGTCGACGTCGTTGGCCTTGCCGCCACCGAGGAAGCCCAGCATCACCAGGTGGCCGTCCATGCCCAGGGCCTTGAGGTTGTTGTTGAGGTAGGAGGCACCCATGATGTCGAGGATCACATCGACGCCCTGGCCGGCGGTCTGCTCGGCGATGACCTCGGCAAAATCCTGCTCGCGATAGTTGATCGGTTGCGCGCCGAGCTTGGCAATCGCCGCGCATTTCTCGGCGCTGCCGGCGGTGGCGAAGGCCTGGATACCGAACTCCTGGCAGAGCATCAAGGCGGTGGTACCGATGCCACTGGTGCCGCCGTGGATCAAGGCGCGCTCGCCGTTACAGGCGCCACCGAGACCAAACAGGTTGGCCCAGACGGTGAAAAAGGTTTCCGGCACGGCAGCGGCTTGAATCCAGTCCATGCCTTCGGGAATCGGCAACGCTTGGCTGGCCGGCACTGCGCAGAATTGTGCATAGCCGCCGCCATTGGTCAGGGCGCAGACCTTGTCGCCGAGCGCGTATTGATCCACGCCTTCGCCCAGTGCGACCACTTCACCGGCCACTTCCAGGCCTGGAATCGGGCTCATGCCGGGTTTCATCGGGTACTTGCCGGCCCGCTGCAGGGCGTCGGGGCGGTTGACCCCGGCCGCATGCACGCGAATCAGGATCTCGCCCGGGCCGGCCACCGGTACGTCGGCGCGACGCGGTTGCAGCACGTCGGGGCCGCCAGGGGCGGTGATTTCGATCAGGGTCATTTCTTGTGGCAAGGTCATGAATGGGTTCCTGTGGCAATGAGCGTATGGGTTGGGACCGTGGCGAGCGGTCGACGGTTCAGCCAGATCATGCCCACTTCCAGCAGCAGTGCAACCACAATGGCGCCCGCCGCGATCAGGAACAACAGCAGATGCTGGCCGCCAGTGCCGTTGAAGAGGGCCGAGTAGGCAAAGCCTGCGAGTGCCTGGAAGGTGGCAAAGGACACCGTCGCCCGGCTCCAGGCGATCTGCTGCAGGTGATGCTGGGGGATCAGTTCGTGGACCCGCGCCAGTGCCAGTGGCACGATGCCTGGCGGGAACGAACCGAGGATCAGCGCCAACACGGCCAGGGCGGTGAAGGAGCTTGAGACCGCCAGCAAACCCAGGGCAATCGCCTGTATCACCAGCACGACGCGAATACTCAAGCGGGCGCCGAGCGTGTCGGCAAGGAATCCGTAAGTCACCGGCCCGGCGATGGCGCCCAGGCCATACATCACCCAGACCATCGCCCCGACATGCGCCCCGGCACCCAGGCCGCGTGCCACGTAGTCCACCAGGAACACCATGGCCGGCACCAGGCCTGCGGCCATAAAAGCGTATTGCGCGAACAGCAGGTACACCGCCGCGGGCGTCGGCGTTGCAGCCGTTGCTGGCGCTGCTTCGTGCACCGTGCCGTTGGGCCAGGCAAACCAGCTGGCGGCGGTCAGCACCAGGGCCAGCAGGCCCAGGCCGAACCAGGTCTGCTGCAGGCCCAGGCTCAGCAACGGCGGTACGATCGTGCCGGAACCGGCGATGCCCAGGCCGATGCCGAGGAAAATCGCGCCACTGGCCAGGCCACGGCGTGCGGCCGGAACATGCGGCAGTACGGTCGCCGCCACCAGCACCATGATCGCGCCGCCGGCGATGCCCGAGAGCAGGCGCCAGGCGAAGAACCACACCACCGACAAGGGAAAGCCACAGGCGAAAAACGCCAGGGTCACCGCCACCATCATCAGGCGCAGAGCCGTCTTGTTGGAAGTTGCTCGGGCGATGGGCCGGCCGATCAGCGCACCGACCAGGTAACCCACCAGGTTCGCGGCGCCGAGGTAGACCACGTCGCTGGCGGAGAACCAGTGGGCCTGGATGAGTGAGGGAATCAGCGGCGTATAGGCAAAGCGTGCCAGGCCGATGCTGACCAGGCTGGCGCACAGCCCGGCGAAGATCGGTAACCAGACGGCGTTTCGGGATAAAGCCTGCGTGTGCTGCATGGTGGCGGTCCTGGGTATTTTCTCAGGCGGCCAGCATAGCGAGGATTAATGATGCAATAATGCAGCGAATTTGCGACGCATTGATGCGTTTATGCTGCGGGGGTGGCGATGAATTGGGACGATGCACGAGTGTTTCTGGCGGTGTGCCGTGAAACCACCTTACGTGGCGCGGCGCGGGTGTTGGGTGTGGATCAGGCGACGGTCGGGCGGCGGGTCAACGCGCTGGAAAAATCCCTGGGCGCGACCCTGTTCCTGCGCACTTCCGAGGGCTATGCACTGACTGCCGTGGGGGAGGCCGCGTTGCTTTCAGTGGAGAAAATGGAGCGCTCGGCCCTGGAGTTGCAGCGCCAGATACAAGGCCTGGATGAGCGCCTCACCGGCATTGTGCGCGTCAGCACCACCGACTCCCTGGCCATTGACTTCCTGATCCCGGCCATCGCGCGCCTGCATGAGCAACACCCGGACGTACGCGTGCAACTGGACGCCTCCACTCAGTTCCTCAGCCTGGCCAAGCGTGAAACCGACATCGCCGTGCGCAACATCCGCCCGGACAACCCCGACCTGATCGCCCGGCGCATCGCCCGCTGGCCGGTGGGGCTGTTCGCGGCGCAGTCCTATATCGACCGCCACGGCCTGCCGGAACCGGGCAGCCTGTTCGAAGGCCACGACCTGGTGGTGTACCAACCCTACCTGCAAAACCAGAAAGACCTGACGTTGGCCAGCGAACCCCTGGGACGCGGGCGGATTGTCGCGGCGTTGAGCTCCAGCCTGCTGGTGCGCCGCGCGATCGCCGCCGGCATTGGCGTCGGCGAGATTCCGGTGTACACCGGGGAACGCGACGGCCTGGTCCGCCTGTGGCCGCAGCGCACGCGACCATTGCCCTATGACGTCTGGCTGGTGACCCATGCCGACCTGCGCCATACCGCGCGGGTGCGGGTGGTGATCGATGAAATCGTCGCGGGTTTTTCAGCGTCCTCGGTGTGAGGACAGCACACCCCTGCAAGCCCGTCGTTGCGGCCAGGGCCACACTGGCAGTCATTTCGACGGACACAGGTGGCGTATGAGCGAAGCAAGAAAACAAGATATCGGGCTGTTGTTTCTGCGGGTCAGCGGGGCGCTGTTTCTGCTGTGGGTGCACGGGTTGCCGAAACTGCTGCACTACAGCGAGCAGCTAAAGCTGATTGAAGACCCGTTTCACTTGGGTGCGTCGGTTACCTTGCTGCTGGCGATATTTGCCGAGGTGCTGTGCCCGCTGTTGATCATCGCGGGGGTGTGGGTGCGCCTGGCCTGCCTGCCGATCCTGGCGGTGCTGGTGATCGCGCTGCTGGTGGTGCATCCGGAGTGGACGCTGTTCGAAGGGCAGTTTGGCTGGCTGTTGATGATTATCTTCAGCAGCATACTGATCGCGGGGCCGGGGAGTCTGCGGCTGGGACGGCGATTGGCCTGAACAAAAAGGGTCGGGCGAACCCTGATTCAAATGTGGGAGGGGGCTTGCCCCCGATAGCGGTGGGCCAGTCAATGTATTGCTAACTGACCCACCGCTATCCGGGAGCAAGCCCCCTCCCACAGGAAGTACTCAGCGGTTCAGGAACGCCAGCAGGTCTTCATTGAGCGCTTGGGCGTGGGTCACGGCAAACCCGTGCGGCGCGTCCTTGTACACCTTCAGTTCGGCACCCTTGATCATCTGGGCGGCAACCTTGCCGGTGGTTTCGAACGGCACGATCTGGTCGCCGTCACCGTGGATGACCAGGGTCGGCACGTCGATCTTGGCCATGTCCGGGCGGAAGTCGGTCTGGGAGAATGCGGTCACGCAATCCACGGTGGATTTGAGCGAGGCTTGCAGCGCGATTTGCAGGGTCTGGGTGAGTACGCCTTCCGAGACTTTCTGGCCCTGGTTGATACCGAAGAACGGCGTGTTGAAGTCGCTGATGAATTGGGCGCGGTCCTTCAGCAGGCCGGCCTTGATGCCATCGAATACGTCGTTGGGCACGCCCTGCGGGTAATCGGCTTTCTGGCCGAAGATCGGCGTCACCGCACCGAGCAGTACCAGCCCGGCGACCCGTGCGCTGCCATGGCGCGCGATGTAGCGAGCCACATCACCGCCACCCATGGAAAAGCCCACCAGGGTCACGTCCTTGAGGTCCAGGTGTTCGATCAACTGGGCGATATCGTCGGCAAAGGTGTCGTAGTCGTTGCCGGTCCACGGCTGGTCCGAGCGGCCAAAGCCTCGGCGGTCGAACGCAATGGTGCGAAAGCCGCGGCTGCTCAGGTATTCCATCTGGTATTCCCACATGTCGGCATCCAGCGGCCAGCCGTGGCTGAACAGCACGGGCTTGCCGCTGCCCCAATCCTTGAAATAGATCTGGGTACCGTCTTTGGCAACGAATGTGCTCATCTGAAACTCCTTTTGTCTGCATGAAAAGAGTGGGTGAAAAAATCCGCGTTGCTGCATCGCGAAAAAGCCTGCGCCAAAAGCCGACGCCCGGCTTGTATCGGTGTGCTCGCCTGCGTTACCAACTGAACTTGAGTTCCACGCCCAGGTAGTTGCTGTCATGCCCACCGGCATCGCGCAGGGTCTGGCCGACCGCGTAGTGCACGGCTTCGACCGCACCGGTCAGGTTCGAGGTGAAAGCGTAGTCGGTGCGCAGCTGACCGTAGGCGCCGGTCCAGCGTTCACCCTGGCCCGCGGTGCCGGCGACTGGCAGGTTGGGTTGGGTGTAGACCGCGTCCGCAGTGGTTTGCCGCCACAACAGGCCGACGGCGGTTTGCACGCTGAGCCTGGCGATGGGCTTGACGGTGATCGACGGCTTGACGTGAATCAGGTTGCTGTAGCCGGTATAGCCCGCCAGGGAAAAGTAGTAGCCGTTGGGGAACAGCGGGTTGAAGGTGCCCACGGTTCCGTCACCGGTTTTGCGGTCGCCGGAGGCGATGTCCAGTTGCAGGCCGAGGCGCGGTTTCCACGCCAGGCTGTCGAAGGTGTAGCCGGTGCGGCTGCCGCCGGCCCAGGCGCGGATCGCCTTGTTGCCCACCGAGCCATTTTGCAGCATGGCTTCGATGTCCCAGTCAAAGCCCTGTGCGGCGCCACCCAGGCGTGCATCGAAGAACTGGCGCGTCTCGTCGCCGTCGGCGTCCAGATAGTGCGCCGCGCTGCGCTCATACACGCCGTAATAGGCCGACAGCTCATTCGTACCGCCCACCAGGCGCTCGACCCGCAGCAGGTGAAAGCGCGCGTCGCTGTTGGACTTGTCATCGAAATGCCGGCCATCCTGGTACTGCACCGGTTGGCTGGCGATCCCGATAAAGCGCCAGCTCGACGTTTCCCAGTCGGCCCACAACGCATCGAACGACTGCCGCACATTCGGGCCGTCCCGTGACGAAATGAAGCGCTGCAAGTCGAAGGCAAAGTCCTGGCGGCCGATACGGCTCTTGAACGTGCCGCTGCTGAAGGTGTTCACGTATTCGGCAAAGGCCAGGCGCAAATCCACGCGGTTCTGGTCGGCGCCGCCTATCGTGGTTTTGTCATAGGCGCGCACGTCTTCCAGCTGGGTGAACACGCGCCAGTGCTCATTCAAGTGCAGGTCGGCGTGGACCTGGAAGCGCTGGATCAGGTAGCGATCACGGGCGACGTTCTTCACGCCGAAACCGCTGGCGTCATTCATCTCGAAACGCTCGCGCAAGGTCGCGCCCAGGGACAGGTAGCTGAACGGGTTGGCGCCCGACAGCGGGATGTACTTGAGGCTGTCCAGCGGCTGCGTGCGCAGCGCCGGATCCTTGAGCACCGACCAGTCTTCCTGCCAGCGATTGGCCTTGATCGCCGGTCGGCTCGGTTGATCGTCGGCGTGGACGCTGCCGACGAGCAGCGGCCACAGCACGGCCAGGCTCCAGCCTGTGTGACGAATCATTTTTTCGCGGTGAGCTGGTGGATTTCCGCGACATAACCGCCGGGGAATTCGACCAGTGCGCTGCGCCGGCCTTTGCTGTCGAACGCCGGCACCAGCACCTTGGCCCCGGACGCGCCGGCCTTGCCGAGGGTGGCGGCCAGGTCGCTGACCTGATAACCGGTGGTGTCGTGGCCGAACGGGTAGGGCAGTTGGCCGTTGGTGACCAGCACCGCCATGCGCCCGAAGGCTGACTCGATCTCGACGCGACGATAATTGCCGTTCGCCTGGCCCACATCGGCCGCGGGGGCGTGCTTGTCGTCGCTCACCACCTTGCCGTGGGAGAAACCGAGAAACGCCTTGATAAAGCGCTCGGCGCTGTCGTTGGACACATACACGCGGTTTTCCGGAACGGTCTCGAACGCCGCGTAATCCGGGGTCTTGGTGTGCCAGTAGAGCTGCATGTTCACACCGCCCGGCCACTGCACCACGGCGTCACGGCCGATGGGGTCGGGAAAATCGCTGACGATTACATCGGCGCCATTGTCCCGCGCCGCCTTGAGGGCCACGTCCATGTCCTTGACCAGATAGCCGTTGCGCTCCTGGCCGAACGGGTGTGGCACGGGCGTGGTAAAGCCGAACAGCGAAACCGTGCCCGCCGGGGTCTGCAGCAATTGCGAGGTGGTGCTGCTCGGCACCGGCAGCACATTCACCACCACCTGGGGCGTGCTCTTGCCGCCGAACGTGGCCAGGAAGCTCTGGGCGAAACGGTCGACATCGGCCGGCGCGACATACACATGGCTGGTGTCGTATTGCGGCGCGACCGCTACGCTTGGGGTGGCCGCCAAAGCGCTGTTCATCATTGCGCTTGCCAACAGCGTCAATGCCACGGATATCTTGATTGCTTTGTTACGCATGCCCACTCTCCAGCGCTTCTACGGGTTCGAAAGCCGTGAGGTTAGGGCGCAGGGCGCAGCGGGAATTGTATGGACGTGCTCGGTTGAACGTTTCAGCGGCCAGTTGTGTCCACCGAACTCTTCCGTCAGATCACACAGGTGAACGAAATGGCCAAGACTTACAGCTATGCCGCTCGGGACTCCAAGGATTCGCTCAAACCCTTTACCTTCGAGCGCCGCGCCCCCGGCGCGGATGACGTACAGATCGACATTCTGTATTGCGGCGTGTGCCATTCAGACTTGCACACGGCCCGTAACGAGTGGAACAACACCCTTTACCCGTCGGTGCCCGGCCATGAAATTGTCGGCCGTGTGACGGCGGTCGGCGCCAATGTGACGAAATTCAAGGTCGGTGACCTGGCGGGCGTTGGCTGCATGGTCGACAGCTGCCAGCAGTGTGCATCCTGTGCCGAGGGTGAGGAGCAGTATTGCGAGAACGGCTTTACCGGGACCTATAACGGGCCTTTGTTCGGTGGCGAGAACACGTACGGAGGCTATTCGGACAACATTGTGGTCAAGGAGCAGTTCGTGCTGCGCATTTCCCACGATGATTCGAACCTGGCGGCGGTGGCGCCGTTGCTGTGTGCCGGGATTACCACGTATTCGCCTCTGCACCACTGGAAGGTTGGGCCGGGCAAGAAGGTCGGCGTGGTCGGGCTTGGCGGGCTTGGGCATATGGCGGTGAAGATTGCTCATGCCATGGGGGCGCATGTGACGTTGTTTACCACGTCGCCGAACAAGCGTGAGGATGGGTTGCGCCTGGGCGCTGATCAGGTGGTGGTGTCGAAGAATGCGGATGAGATGGCCAAGGTTGTCAACAGCCTGGACTTTATTCTCAACACGGTCGCTGCGCCGCATGATCTTGATGCGTTTGTCAGTTTGCTCAAGCGGGATGGGACGATGACGTTGGTGGGGGCGCCGGACAGTCCGCATCCTTCGCCTGCGGTGTTTAATTTGATCTTCAAGCGTCGCAGTTTGGCGGGGTCTCTGATTGGTGGGGTTCAGGAGACTCAGGAAATGCTGGATTTTTGTGCCCAGCATGGGATTGTTTCGGATGTTGAGATGATTGATATCCAGGGAATCAATGAGGCGTATGAGCGGATGTTGAAGGGGGATGTGAAGTATCGGTTTGTGATTGATATGGAGAGTTTGAAGAAGGAGAGTCAGGTGGCTTGATCCAGTTGGGTTGGATTGAGTACATATCCGTTGCTGCGGTAACGGCTACTTAGGGTTCCGCTCTTACAGCGGGTCACTTTTGGAGGGACCCAAAAGTAACCAAAAGGTCCTCGCCCCACCACTCGGCACCTCGCCCAGGCTCGGTGTGCCCGAACGCAGGCTTGAATCCGTGGGCCGCCGCCATGCGCCATCCATGGCGCAGGGCGGCTAACCCGGCGTCCTGCCGGGTTACCCACGGATTCAAGCCCGCGTTCGGCCAGCGTGGTTTAACGGGGCGACCGAGATCAAGATCAAGAGCGACTCGCTGCGCATCGTAGATAGGCAAGAATCAGCGCCGTACTGTGGCGAGGGAGCTTGCTCCCGCTGGGGCGCGAAGCGGCCCTCGCTCTTCAAGACTGGGACTGCTACGCAGTCCAGCGGGAGCAAGCTCCCTCGCCACAGGTTATTGATTGGCTGAGCCATCGCGCACCCTCCACCGATCAGGTCGGCTTTAAGGCCGCCTCGTTTTTGCTTTTGCTTTTGCTTTTGCTTTTGATCTTAAGCGCCCCGTTAAACCACGCTGGCCGGAAGCCGATAGTGATTTGGGGGGTAAACCGGCAGGACGCCGGTTTAGCCGCCCCGCGCCATGGATGGCGCGTGGCGGCGGCCCCCCAAATCACTGTCGGATTACGGGCACACCGAGCGTGAGCGAGGTGCCGAGTGGTGGGGCAAGAGCCCTTTGGTTACTTTGGGGCTTTTCCAAAGTGACCCGCTGTAAGAGCGGAACCCTAAGCAGCCGTTACCCAAATAACGGATATGTACCCGATCAACTCCAATCCAACCTCAAGCCACCATGATGATCTTGGACACCAACTCCACCACCGTCTTGGCCTGCAACTTCCTCATCAACCGCGCCCGATGCACCTCCACCGTCCGGTGCGAAATCCCCAACCGCAGCGCAATCTCCTTGGATTTGAGCCCATTGACAATGTGCATGGCAATTTCCCGCTCCCGCGGCGTAAGGTCGCCTGTGCCCTGATGGGTACGGTCCAGCCGCTCGAAATGCCAGATCATCAGCTTGAACGGATCCCTGGGCGTCAGCGTGTAGCCGTGGGACTTGGCCCAGAACACCTCGCCATTGCGATGCTGCATAAAACGCTCGTCGGAATAAAACCCGTTGTCGCTGTCGAGCAACCAGTCATGGCTGCGCTTGCCGATGGCCTGGTAGTCGGCCTGGGACGGGTAGATCAGCAGGGTCAGCTGATTGAGCAGCGTCTCGCGGGTGTAGCCGAACAAATTGAGGAACGCGTCGTTGCAGTCGAGCATCACCCGGTTGCTGGTGACCAACTGCGGGGCGGGGGATAGCTTGAACGCCAGGCGTTCGAGATCTTGAAGTGGCTGGGTAAACACGGTCATGGGGCATCCTGCCTCGTTGTTCAACTCACTGGCGGACTACTTATCCATGTAAGTAGTTACACGAATTGGCGCGCGACCAGAGGTGGGTCATTGTAGGGAAAATCCGGTCCAAGCACAGAAGAAACTGATTATGCCTGTTGATTGCGTGTCTATCGTTGCCGCTGGTCATTCGCGTTTTGGTCGCCTGGAAGGCACTACGCTGGAGGATCTGATTGTCCAGGTCACGCGCGAGGCCCTCAGCGATGCCGCCCTCGATGCGGCGCAAATCGACGCGCTGTTCCTCGGCCATTTCAATTCCGGGCTGGTGCCCGATGGGTTTGCCGCTTCGTTGCTGCTGCAGGCCGACCCCGGGCTGCGCTTCAAGCCGGCCACGCGCTGTGAGAACGCCTGTGCATCCGGGTCTGCGGCGATCCAGGCCGGGGTCAATGCAATTTTGTCCGGCAGCGCCGAGCTGGTGCTGGTGGTGGGGGCCGAGAAAATGACCCACACCTCAACGGCCGCCGTCACCCAGGCGCTGGCCGGGGCCGGTTACCAGAACGATGCGGCCGAAGCCGGCTTGAGTTTCCCGCAGTTGTTCGGCCGCGCCGCTCGCCAATACGCCGAGCGCTACCACTGCCCGCTGGGCTCGATGGCGGCGATTGCCGCCAAAAACCATTCCAATGCCATGGCCAACCCGTTGGCGCAGATGCACCGGGAGATGAATTTCGAACACTGCAATAACGTTTCCCAGAGCAATCCGTTCGTGGCCGAGTCGCTGCGCCTCACCGATTGCTCGCTGATCAGCGATGGCGCGGCGGCGATTGTGTTGGCGTCGCCCAAGCGCGCACGGGCGTTTCGCCGCGATGTACAGATCCGTGCGATGACCCAGGTCAACGACGCCTTGCCCATCGCCCAGCGCGATATCCTGGCGTTTGAAGGCCCGCAGCGGGCGATTCATTCGGCGCTGCGCGGGGCTAATGTGACCCTGGCCGACCTGAGTTTCGCCGAGGTGCACGATTGCTTCACCATCGCCGAACTGCTGATCTACGAAGCCATGGGCCTGGCGCCCAAAGGCGAGGGGCACCGTGTGCTTGACAGTGGCGTAGTGCGCGCCGGCGGGCGCTTGCCGGTGAACCTGTCCGGTGGGCTCAAGGCCAAGGGCCATCCCGTCGGCGCCACCGGTGTGTCGATGCATGCTCTGGCGTTTCGACAGTTGACCGGCGAGCCGATTGGCCTGGCGGTGCCCAACGCGGAGTTCGGGCTGGTGTTCAACATGGGCGGCATGGCGGTGGCCAACTACGCCTCGGTCCTGCACGCGCGCCGGTACTGAGCCATGAACATCGCCAACTGGTTGCACGACACCCAGCGTCGTGACCCGCAGCGCCCGGCACTGTTCGAAGGCTCCCGGCAAGTGGCCGACTACGCCACCTTCACCGCCCATGTGCGCCAGCGCGCCGCGCACCTGGTGGACCAGCACGGCTTGCAGCCAGGGGATGCGGTGGCGGTGCTGATGAAAAACAGCTGCGACTACCTGGAGCTGCTCTATGCCATCTGGTGGATGGGCGCGGTGGCGGTTCCGATCAACGCCAAGCTGCACCCGACCGAAGCGGCATGGATCGCCGATAACGCGCAAGCACGCTTGATCTTTACCGATGGCGGCCGGGTATTCTCATCGCGGGACCTGCCGGTGCGCTGCACCGAACTCGATGGTCACCTGCTGCCGCCGAACCGGGGCTGGCCCACCCTGGAGCAACCGGTGCCGCGCGAGGACCACGATCTTGCCTGGCTGTTCTACACCTCTGGCACCACCGGACGTTCCAAGGGTGTGATGCTGTCCCATGGCAACCTGATCGCGATGTCGTTGTGTTACGCCACCGATGTCGACCCGGTGAGCGCCGACGATGCTGCGCTGTACGCCGCGCCGATGTCCCATGGTGCCGGGCTCTACAACTTCATCCACGTACGCTGCGGCGCGCGGCATGTGGTGCCGGCGTCCAACGGCTTCGACGCCGCCGAGCTGTTTGGCCTGGCGGCCGAACTGGGCCGTGTTTCGCTGTTTGCCGCGCCGACCATGGTCAAGCGCATGGTCGAGCAGGCGCGGCGCCAGGGCTATGACGGCGAAGGTATCAAGACCATCGTCTACGGTGGCGGGCCGATGTACCTGGCCGACTTGCGCGACGCCGTCGATACCTTCGGCGCCCGCCTGGTGCAGATTTATGGTCAGGGCGAAAGCCCGATGACCATCAGCGTGCTGCCCCGCAGGCTGATCGCCGACCGCCAGCGCCCCGACTGGGCAGCCCTGGCGGCGTCGGTTGGCTATGCGCAAGCCTGCGTTGAAATCCGCATTCTGGATAGCGCCCACCAACCCTTGCCGACCGGCGAACGCGGTGAAATCGCGGTGCGCGGCGCCACGGTGATGCAGGGTTACTGGCGCAATCCGCAGGCCACCGCTCAAACCCTGGTCGATGGCTGGCTGCTCACCGGTGATATCGGATTTCTCGACTCCGCCGGCTACCTGACCCTCACGGATCGCTCCAAGGACGTGATCATCAGCGGTGGCAGCAATGTGTACCCGCGTGAAGTCGAGGAGGTGCTGGCCCAGCATCCGGAGGTGTTCGAAGTGTGCGTGGTGGGCGAGCCGGACGCGCAATGGGGCGAGTCGGTAGTGGCGTTCGTGGTGACGCGCAGCGGCCAGCCCCTCGACGAAGGCGAACTCACGGCATGGTTCGTGGCGCGCATGGCGTCGTTCAAGAAACCAAAGAAATATGTGTGGCGCAGCGACTTGCCCAAGAACAGCTACGGCAAGATCCTCAAGACCGACTTGCGGCAGTGGTTGAAAGCAGCGACTATCGCCGCGCTTTAGCATGGATCGACAAACAGACAAGGAGTCCCCTCGATGGGCAATCACGCGCAAGACACCGTCCGCAAACGCCGCCGCGCGTTTCTCGGTGCCACCTCCGGCCACTTGATCGAGTGGTATGACTACGGCGTCTACGGCTTTCTTGCCGTGTACATCGGCCAGGCGTTCTTCGTCTCCGACGATCCCACCACCAGCCTGCTGGCCAGTTTTGCCGCCTTCGCCCTGAGCTTCTTCATCCGGCCGTTGGGCGGGCTGTTCTTCGGGCCACTGGCGGACAAGATCGGCCGGCGCAAAACCCTGATCATGGCGCTGGTGATGATGACCGGCTCCACAGTGATGCTGGGCTTGCTGCCGACCTACGCCACCCTGGGCATCGCCGCCCCGATCCTGCTGATCCTGGTGCGTTGCGTGCAAGGCTTCTCGGCCGGCGGCGAGATCGGTACGGTGACCAGCTTCATTTCCGAATACGCCGGCCCTGGCCGACGCGGCTTTGCCACCTGCTGGCTGATGGTCACCGCCGTGCTCGGCCTGCTGCTGGGCGGCGCGGTGGCCAACGGCATGACCTGGGTGTTGGGTACCGAGGTCATGCAGGAGTGGGCCTGGCGCGTGCCGTTCCTGATCGCCGCGCCCCTGGGCTTCATTTCCATGTACATCCGCCTCAAGCTCGAAGACAGCCCTGAGTTCCTCGCCTTGCAGCGCGCCGGGCAAACTTCCCGTGCACCGCTGCGCGAAGTCTGGCAGTGGAAGCGCGCCATCGCCCTGGTGTTCTTCATCATCACCTTGCACAGCTCGATCTTCTACCTGGTGCTGACCTTTGCCTCGACCTACATGGCCAAGATCCTCAAGTTCGACAGCGGCACCACCTTGCTCTACGTCTTCGTCGCCAGTTTTTCGGCTGCCTTTGTCATGCCGTTCGGCGGCGCGTTCACCGATAAATACGGGCGCAAGCCGTTTTTGATGGTGGTCGGTACGCTGGCGACATTGGCGATGTACTGGCTGTTCAAGATGGCCCCGACTGCAACGCCGGTGACGTTCTTTGCGCCACTGATGGCGGTGGCGATCCTGTTCGGCTTGTACGCCTCGTCCACCTATGCACTGATGAGCGAACTGCTGCCCACGCGCATCCGTTCCACCGGGATTGCCGTGGCGTACAACGTGCCGGTTGCGGTGTTTGGCGGCAGCGCGCCGCTGATCTCCACCTGGCTGATCAAGGTGACCGGCGACATTACCTCGCCCTGGTACTTCTATGTGGCGACCGGGGTGGTATCGCTGATCGCCTTGGTGCTGCTGCGCAAGGAGGACTTCGTGGCCAGCGGCAATCCAGTGGCAGCGCCTGCGGGGGCGGCACTGGCCTGATGGGTGGGGCGTTGCATCGGCGCTGCAACTGCGCCAGGCTTGGCAGCCTCATCCCTTCGGAATGAATTGCGTGCAGGCTACCCGTTTGACCCTGATCTGCCATGCGGCCACGCCGTCGCAAAAACGCGCGCGCTTTGCCGATGACGAGTCGCTGGTGATGGACTGGCAAGGCGCGGCGCTGTCTTTGTCGAGCGGTTACCCAGCGTCTGCGCGCCTGTTGTGCGGGCCGGAGGCGCGAACCCGGCAGACGGCGGGGTTGTTCGGTGAACAGCCGCGCATCGAACCGGCCCTGCGCGACGTGGACCTCGGGCGTTGGAAAGGCCAGGCTCTGCGCGACCTCGATAGCGGCGAACTGAACGCCTGGCTCACCGACAGCGCCCATGCGACCCATGGCGGCGAGTCGGTGGAGCAGCTGTGCACGCGGGTCGGGCTTTGGATGAAGTCCCTTGAGAGCGAGCCTGGTCATGTACTGGCGGTGACCCACCCGTTCGTGATCCGCGCCGCGCTGCTCTACGTCATGCAGTGCCCGATCTCGATGTTCTACCTGATCGACGTGGAACCGCTGTCGCGCACCGAGCTGCGCTTCAACGCGGTGTGGCGCCTGCGCCTGGAAACTCACGTCTTGGGCCCTGATCATGGCAAAATCCACGCCCCGCAATGAGAGTAACCCATGAAACGCATCCTGATCATCGGCATCGGCGCCGGCAACCCTGACTACATCACGATGCAGGCCGTGAAGGCGCTGAACCGCACCGACGTGTTTTTCCTGATGGACAAGGGCCAGAGCAAGGACAAGCTGATCGACCTGCGCCGCGAAATCTGCGAGACCTACATCACCGAGCCCGGCTATCGCTTTGTCGAGGCGCAGTGCCCTGAGCGGGTGCGCGGTGATATCGACTACACCACCGCCGTACGTGATTTGAACCGCGACAAGCAGCAGACCTTCGAACGCATGATCAACGAGGAAATGGCCGACGGAGAAGTGGGGGCGTTCCTGGCCTGGGGCGACCCGGCGTTGTATGACAGCACCATCCGCATTTTGCAGGCGATCCTTGCCGAAGGCCGCTGTGAATTCGAATTCGAGGTGATTCCCGGTATCACCAGCGTGCAGGCGCTGGCGGCGCAGCATAAGGTGGCGTTGAACCGTATCGGCAAGTCCGTTGAAATCACCACCGGGCGCCGCCTGGCGGCGGGGCAGGCGAGTGATGCCGACACCCTGGTGGTAATGCTCGATGCCGAAGACTCCTACCGCAGCGTGGCGGATCAGGACCTGGATATCTATTGGG
Organism: Pseudomonas sp. R5-89-07; assembly: GCF_003851685.1. Classification (NCBI taxonomy): domain Bacteria; kingdom Pseudomonadati; phylum Pseudomonadota; class Gammaproteobacteria; order Pseudomonadales; family Pseudomonadaceae; genus Pseudomonas; species Pseudomonas sp. R5-89-07. Next base: position 2,420,578 of record NZ_CP027727.1, read on the forward strand.
GCGCCTACCTGGGCACGCCGGACGAAATCCTGATCAGCGGCAAGGTGGCTGAGGTCGCCGAACACATCCAACGCGTGCGCACGGCTGCGCGGCTCGCCAATGGCTGGATCATGGACACCTATTTGTTGCGCAAACCCTGAGGGATGGTTCCTATGCTCAAACTGCTCGCTCTCACGCTGACCTTGCTGGCCGGTGCCGCCCACGCCGATTCCGACCTGCATACCGATTTGCCGCTGTCGTACCTGGAGCAGACCCAGGGCGATGCACGCAACCAACCACTGGTGATTTTCCTGCATGGTTTTGGCAGCAACGAGCAAGACCTGTTTGGCATCAAGGATGCGCTGCCTTCGACCTGGACCTACCTGTCGGTGCGTGCGCCGATGCCGGTGGAGCCGCGTGGCTATCGCTGGTTTACCAAGACCCCCGGTGACGGTGATTACGATGGGGTAACGGCCGATCTGCAAAGCAGCGCCAGGCTGATTGAAGACTTTGTCGGCAAAGCCACCGCCAAATACCACACCGAACCTGACCGGGTGTTCCTGGTGGGGTTCAGCCAGGGCGCGATCATGTCCTATGAGGTGGGCTTGCGCAGGCCCGAGCTGGTGCGCGGGATTGCGGCGCTGAGCGGCAGCGTGTTGCCGGTGCTCAAGGCTGAGCTCAAGCCGAATGAAGCGCTGGGGAAGCTGGCGATCTTCATCGGGCACGGCACCTTGGACCAGGCGCTGCCGTATGCGTCTGGCACGCGGGCCAACGAGGTGCTGGAAGGCATCGGCTTGAAGCCGCAGTTTCATGGTTATCCGGGGATGAACCATACGATCAGCGAGGCGGAAATCCAGGACCTGAAGGCCTGGCTGGAAGAAAGCCTCAAATAAGCACGGTATGAAAAATGTGGGAGGGGGCTTGCCCCGATGGCGGTATTTCAGTCACAGATGTATCGACTGATTCACCGCTATCGGGGGCAAGCCCCCTCCCACATTGATTTTATGTCGCTTGGAAGATTGGCTTACTTGCCGCCGGTGATCTGCTTCACCAGTGCCGCATGGCCCTTCACATCGTCCGCCCGTGAAATCGCCTGGATCACCAGCAGGTGATTGCCCGAGCCGCCGAGGAACGTGGAGTTCAGGGTCTTGCCGCCGCCTTGTGTGGCGGTGCTGTCGACCTGGCGCAGGCCAAGGCCCTTGAAGGTCAGTTTTTTCTCGTTGAGTTTCTTGAAGTCGGGCAGGGCGGCGCTCTGGTTCTTGACGAAATCGTTCACCGCGCCATCCAGGAATTTCGCGTCGTTATCCTGGATCGTGACTCCGTCGTTACGCACGGTTTCGGCGACGATCACCACACTTTTCGTGGACGCGTTGGCGTACAGGGTGCCTTGGGTATCGGCGGTGCCGTCTTCAGCCTTGCCGGAAGGCAAGACGTCGGCGGTGTAGGCCTTGGGCAAGCTGAAGGTGAACTTGCCGCCCAGGGTAGAGAGGGTTTGCGTGGCTGGTTTGGCGGCGGCGAATACGCTGCCGGCGGTCAGCGCGAGGGCCAGCAGCGCTGCAGTCTTGGTGAAAGTGGCCATGAAGCGCTCCAGAGATGAACGAAATTGCGGCGTATTCTGTCAGAAAATTCGCAATATCGTTCATCCGCTACCTCACACCTTGTCGGACTCTTCCTGAAGCCGATCCATCTCAAACAACCGCGCCAGTTCCGTACGGGCTTCCTGGGCGCTCTGCATGAGTTTGGCCGCATCGTCGTACACCGCGTGCTGCGCGGCGAGGACTTGCTGGTCGTGGGTTTTGAAGCGGTCGATGCGCGCATCGGCCTGGGCCTGGCTCAAACCGAGACCGACCAGGGTGCGACGGCTCATCTCCAGGCTGGAGTAAAAGGTTTCGCGCACCGGTGAGGCGTCCAGGTCCACCAGGCGGTGTACGTGCTGGCGGTTACGCGCACGGGCGATGATCTTCATGTGCGGGTAGAGGTTACGCACCAGCTCTGCGGTCTTGATGTTGATCTCCGGGTCATCCATGGCGATCACGAAGAATTCCGCCTGGTCGACCTTGGCCGCATGCAGGATTTCCGGGCGTTGCGGGTCACCGTAGAACACCGGCATACCGCCAAAGCTGCGGGTCAGTTCGATGGTTTCCACCGAGGTGTCCAGGGCGATGAACGAGATGTTCTGCGCACGCAGGATTCGCGCGACGATCTGGCCCATACGGCCCATGCCGGCAATCACCACACGCGGTGCGTCGCTTTCGATGGCGCGGTATTCCTCGGGCACGTCCACCGGCTTGACCTTGGGCTTGAACAGCTTCGGGCACACCAACAGCAGCAGCGGCGTCACGGCCATGGACAGGGTGATGGTCAGCACCAGCACATCGTAGAGGTGCGGTTCGAACAGGCCCTGGTCGCGGCCGATCTTGAACACCACGAAGGCAAACTCACCCCCTGCCGCCAGTACCACGCCCAGGCGCAGGGCGCTTTCGCGGTTGAGTTCACCCGCCATGCGGCCCACGGCGTAGAGCAGCGGCAGTTTCAAACCGATCAGCAGCAAGGTCAGCCCGATCACCACCAGCGGTGCGCTGAGCAGCAGGCTGAGGTTGGCGCCCATGCCCACGCTCATGAAAAACAGCCCCAGCAGCAGGCCCTTGAACGGTTCGATCTGGGATTCCAGCTCGTGGCGGTATTCCGAGTCCGCCAGCAGCAACCCGGCCAGGAAGGCGCCGAGGGCCATGGACACGCCCACCAGCTCCATCAGCCAGGCGGTGCCGATCACCACCAGCAATGCGGTGGCGGTGGACACTTCGCGCAGGCCGGTCTTGGCGACGATACGAAACACTGGGCGCAACAGGTAGCGCCCGCCGATGATCACCACGGCAATACTGCCGAGGATCTGCAACACATGCTCGACGCCCTGGGCTTCGGTGGTCGGATGGTCGCTGCCGGCCAGCAGCGGCACCATGGCGATCAACGGGATGGCCGCGATGTCCTGGAACAACAGGATCGCAAAGGCCAGGCGCCCGTGGGGTTGGTTGAGTTCCTTGCGCTCGGCCAGGCTTTGCAGGCCAAACGCAGTGGAGGACAGCGCCAGGCCCAGGCCCAGCACAATCGCGCTGTTCCATGACTGGCCAAACAGCCACAGCGCCACCGCGCCCATCACCAGCCCAGTGAGCAGCACCTGAGCCAGGCCGACACCAAATACCGCCTTGCGCATTACCCATAGCCGTTTGGGCGAAAGCTCTAGGCCGATGATGAACAGCAACAGCACCACGCCCAATTCAGAAAACTGCGCCACGCTTTGCGGGTTGCCAACCAGGCCCAACACCGAGGGGCCGATGATCACGCCCGCGAACAGATAGCCCAACACCGCACCCAGTTGCAGGCGCTTGGCCAGAGGCACGGTGAGCACGGCGGCGAAGAGGAACACCACGGCTGCTTGTAACAGGTTGCCTTCATGGGGCATTGCGAACTCCATTGTTTGCTTGAATCAGATGCTGACGCTTTCAAGGTCGAGGTTGTGTGGCGAGGGAGCGTGCTCCCGCTGGGTTGCGCAACAGCCCCCAAAAAGCGTGCGGACGCTGCGCGCCCGAACGGGAGCAAGCTCCCTCGCCACGGTCCTCTCGCAGCTCAGGGAAAGGGCGCTATTAGAGCGCGTTTTCACATTTTGAAACTTGTATTTTTGATGCAAGGGCCAATGGATATTGGCCGTTATCCAGCGCTTACGGGGCGTTCACTAAAGTATTAATACCATTTAATTCAATGACTTTTGCGTGGCTCTACTACCGTTTCGACAAACTAGATCAGTTGTCGCCACGGTCAGGTGTCTCGATTCGATGCGTGTGGATCAACAAGTTTGGGCTTCTGCGCATTCATGGATGAAGGGCTTGGACCACGAAGGAGTTTGACGTGGAAAGAAGACTTGCTGCTGCCGGTGTATCCCGTATCAACCCGCTCAATTTGGCTGTTCGACTCGGTATTGTGGGGTTGATGGTCAGTCTGGCCAGCCCCGAGGCCGCTGCAACTTGTTCGACGTCGGGGTCCACGGTGACCTGTACCGGGGTGCCAACCCTGCCCCTGTTCTTGAACAACTTCAGCAGCGCCACCAGCGGCTTGACCGTCAACGTCAACGCCGGCGCGCAGATGAATGCGACGCTCGGTGGCCATGTGCTGAACCTTACGGGGGTCAATATCACCCTTAACAACGCGGGTACCCTGGATCCGGCGCTGCTGGGTCTGGTCTCCGTGTTGAGCGGCGGTGCATTCATCGGCACGGGCGCATCAAGTACGGTCAACGTGCTCAACACCGCCTCCGGCATCATGCGCGGCACCGGGATGCTGCTCGGGCTCAACCTCTCCAGCATCGACGGCTTGGCGCTGGGTATCAATAACGCCGCCACCGGTACCACCAACATCACCAACAACGGCACCATTACCTCAACAGGCCTGTCGGTGGGTGGTATCACCCTGGCCGACACGCCGGTCATCGGCGTGTACGGTGGCTCCCAGGTGACGATGACCAACAGTAGCACCGGGATCATCAATGGTCGGGTCGCCTTCGAAACCTCCGCAGCGGGGAATACCTTTACCAACGCAGGCGCCATCACCGGTGGCGTCTCGATGGGCGCGGCGAGTACCAACACGTTCAATGCCATCACCGGTTCGTCCGTGAGTGTGGGCGATGGCGTGCAAATCGGCGTGGGACTGGGCGGGCTGATAGGGATCAACCTGACCTTTGGCCCCACCGGCACGGTTGATGGCGGGGCAGGGGGCAGCAACACGCTGGTACTGCAGAATGCCCTCGGTGCTGGCGGTGGCACCACTGGCACCGGGACGGCGTCCAGCGCCACCTATATCAACTTCAACAACCTGGCCATCAACAGCGGCACCTGGACTTTGCAGGGCCCGTTGGTGAGTGGCAGCACCACGCTCAATGGCGGTGTTTCGCTGTTCAACAATAATACGGCGTTCGGCAGCGGGGTTCTGACGAGCAATGGCGGTACGCTGCAAGCCAGCAACTCAGGCCTTACGATTGCCAACTTGCTGACCCTTGGCGCGGGCGGCTTGACCGTCAGCGGTGCCAATAGCCTGAGCCTGGCTGGCGTGCTGTCGGGCAGCGGCGGGCTGACCAAACAAGGCGCCGGCCAGTTGATCCTCAGTGGTGCCAATACCTACTCGGGCACCAATACCCTGGCGGCGGGCAGCGTTCAGCTTGGTAATGACCTGGCACTGGGCACCGGTACGGTCAATGTCACAGGCGCCACGACGTTGCAGGCTCCCGGCACGGTCAACCTGGCGAACCTGATCACCCTCAATGGCGCCCTGACCACTGGCATCACCGGGGCCCTGACCCTGGGCGGCGCAGTGTCTGGCACCGGCTCGATCACCAAGAGCGGCACGGGCAGCCTGGCCCTCGACGGCGCCAACACCGGTTACAGCGGCACCACCAACCTGGCGGCCGGCACCTTGCTGCTGGGCAATAACGATGCGTTGGGCAGCGGCAGCCTGAATGTGACGGGCGCCGCCAACCTGAATGCCAATGGCGCATCGCTCCTGAGCAATGGTGTGGTGTTGGGCGGCGCGCTCACACTGACTGGCACCAACCCGTTGACCCTGAGCGGGGTCATGAGCGGCGCGGGCAGTCTCATCAAAAGCGGTGCGGGCTTATTGACCCTGACCGGCAACAACACGCGCACCGGCACCACATCGCTGAATGCCGGCGGGTTGTTGCTCGGCTCCAACACCGCGCTGGGCAGCGGTGCGTTGAATACGGCGGCGGGTACCTCGCTGGATGCGACCACCGCCGTCACCCTCGCCAACGCCATCAACCTGACCGGCGACCTGACGCTCAACGGCACCCAGGCCCTCGGGCTTGGCGGCGTGATTTCCGGCACCGGCAATCTGATCAAGACTGGCCCCGCGGGGCTTACGCTCAGCGGCGCCAACACCTTCACCGGCGGCACCAGCCTGAATGCCGGTAGCCTGACGCTTGGCAATAACACCGCCCTGGGCGTGGGCGGCGTCTTGAACACAGCGAATAACACCACCCTGGACACCACTGCCGCGCTGACCGTGAACAACGCACTGAACCTGGGCGGCAACCTGAATATCGCCGGCACCCAGGACCTGGGCTTGACCGGCGTGATCAGCGGCAGTGGCGGCCTGACCAAGAACGGCGCTGCGTCGTTGCTGCTCAGTGGCGCCAACACCTTCCTCGCCGGCACGACGCTCGCGGGCGGCACTTTGAGTGTCGGCAATGACGGCGCCCTCGGCACGGGCACCTTGAGCGTGACCGGTAGCGCGTCGCTGGATAACAGCGCCGGGGTCAACCTGGCCAATGCCATCGACCTGGGGGCTGACCTGGCCTTGATCGGCACCAACCCGTTGACATTGAGCGGTGTGGTCAGCGGTCCCTCGGCACTGATCAAAAATGGCGCATCCAGTGTGCTGCTCAGCGCTGCCAATACCTTCCAGGGCGGCACCACACTGAATGCCGGTACGCTCACGCTGGGCGACGCAGCGGCATTGGGCAGCGGTGCCTTGACCGTCGCCGGGGCAGGCAGCCTGAGCAGCAACGCGGCGCTGACCGCCGCTAACGCGATTACCCTCAATGCGAACCTGACCGCTGGCGGTGCCAATGCCCTGACCCTTGACGGCATCATCAGTGGCTCCGCCGGGTTGATCAAAAGCGGTGCGGCCGACCTGACGCTCAATGGCGCCAATACCTACACCGGCACCACCGCGCTGAACGCCGGGACACTCATTGTCGGCACCGACACGGCACTCGGCGCCGGTGCGTTGAACGCGGCGGGAGGCACTACCTTGCAGAGCGGTGCGGCGGTCAGCCTGGGCAACACTGTGAACCTGGGCGGCAACCTGACCATCGCCGGCAGCAATGCGCTGACGCTGGGCGGCACGGTCGCCGGGATCGGCGGCCTGATCAAGAACGGCACGGGCGACCTGCTGCTGAACCAGGTCAATACCTACCTGGGCAACACGGCGCTCAATACCGGCAAACTGGTAGTCGGTGCGAGCGGCGCGCTGGGTGCGGGCACCTTGAACGCAGCGGGTGGTACAGCCCTGGACGCCACCACCGCAGCCCTCTTGACCAATGCGGTCAACCTGGCCGGCAACCTCGGTATCGGCGGCACCGCCGACCTGACGTTGAGCGGCACGATCAATGGCGCAGGCAGCCTGACCAAGGACGGCGCGGCCAACCTGCTACTGAGCGGCAATAACAATTTCCTGGGGGGCACTACGCTCAATGCCGGTACGCTGACGGCCGGTTCCAACCTCGCCCTGGGCCTGGGCAATCTGACCGTTGGCGGTGCGTCGATCCTGGACAGCAACGGGGCGGTCAGCCTGGGTAACAGCATCGCTCTCAACGCCGGTTTGACGGTAGGCGGCACCAATGACCTGTCCCTGGGCGGCGTTATCAGTGGCGCGGGCTCGCTGACCAAGGATGGCTTGGCGAACCTGACACTCAACGGCGCCAACACCTTCAGCGGCGGCACCGCGCTCAACGCCGGTACGTTGACCCTGGGCAATGCCGCGGCACTGGGCAGCGGCGCCTTGACTGTCGGCGGCGCGGCCACCTTGGATAACAGCGCAGCATTTGGCGTCGGCAACAACCTGGCACTCAACGCCAATCTCGGCATTGCCGGCAACAACGACCTGAGCCTCACTGGCGTGGTCAGTGGTGCCGGGGGCCTGGTCAAGAATGGCCTGTCTGACCTGTCCCTGAGTGGCAGCAACACCTTCACCGGCGCGCTGGATGTGCTTTCTGGCAGTGTCACGTTACTGAATGCCAATGCGCTGGCCAGCAGTTCCGGCGTCAACGTCAGTGCCGGTGCTTCGCTGAACCTGGGTGCCGACGCCAGCCTGGCAGGTTTGAGCGGCAGTGGCGGCGTGGCGGTGGGCGGCGGCTTAAATTTCACGGTTGGCGGCCTTGCCACCACCAGTACCTTTGACGGTGACCTCAACGGTGCAGGTGGTTTGATCAAGGTCGGCACCGGCGCCCTCAACCTTACCGGTATCAACGGCCTCACCGGTAACACCGCAATCGACGCGGGTACCCTGAACCTCAGCGGGTCGTTGGGCAGTGGGCTCGTCAACGTCAACAATGGCGGCACGCTGACCGGCACCGGTTCGTTGCTTGGTGGCGTGAACGTCAATAACGGCGGCACGCTTGCCTTGAGCAGCGGCAACACCTTGTCGGCTGGCTCGCTGACGCTGGGTACAGGCGCAAACTTGAACCTGGCCCTGGGCGCGCCATCCGCCAACTCGTTGCTCAATGTCGGCGGTAACCTGACGCTTGACGGCAACCTCAACGTGACCGACGCCGGCGGCTTCGGCGTTGGCGTCTACCGCCTGGTCAACTACACCGGCACGCTGACTGACCTCGGCCTGGACGTAGCCTCGGTGCCAGTCGGGTTTAACCTGGGCGATCTCATCGTGCAGACCGGCGTGGCCAACCAGATCAACGTGCAGGTGTCGGCACCGAACACGGTGATCCGTTATTGGGATGGCAGCCAGACGATTGCCAACGCCAGCGTCGACGGAGGCACCGGCACCTGGACCAGCGTGGGCACCAATTGGACCAATGCCAATGGCACGCTCAACCAGACCTGGGCCAGCGATTTCGCGGTGTTCCAGGGCACGCCGGGCACCGTCACCGTGGAGGGTCCGCAAAGCTTCACCGGCCTGCAATTTGCGGTAGACGGCTACAACCTGGTCGCTGGCGCCGCCGGGCAGCTGACGGCTGTCAACGGCGCCGGCGGCAACGTCGCACTGCGGGTGGATCCGGGCGCGAGCGCAACGATTGGCGTGGCCATCGATGGCAGCGGCACCCTGAACAAACTGGATGCCGGCACCCTGGTGCTCACTGGCGCCAACACCTACGCCGGCGGCACCCTGCTCAATGGCGGCACGCTGGTGGTGGGCAGCAACACGGCGCTGGGCAGCGGCCTGTTGACCGCCGCCGCCGGCACGACGCTGGACAGCAATGCGCCGGTGGCGCTGGTCAACGATGTGGCCTTGAATGGCAACCTGACGGTGGCGGGCAGCAATGCGCTGGCGCTCAATGGTGCGATCAGCGGCGTCGGTGGCCTGATCAAGAACGGCACGGCCAGTTTGACCCTGGGCGGCAATAACACCTTCCTCGGTCCGGTGGCCCTGAATGCGGGCGGGCTGCTCCTGGCGTCCAATTCGGCACTGGGCAGCGGTGCGTTGAATGCCGCCAATGGCACGACGCTGGACACCACGGCAGCCTTCAGCGCCAACAACGCCATCAACCTGGCGGGCAACCTGGGCATCGGCGGTACGGCCGACCTGACCCTGGGCGGCGCGATCAACGGTGCTGGCAGCCTGACCAAGGAGGGCGCGGCCAACCTGATCCTCACCGGCGCCAACGCCTACCTGGGCGGCACCACGTTGAATGCCGGTACGCTGACCTTGGGCACGGCATCCGCGTTGGGCCTGGGTGGCCTCACCGTGGGCGGTGCTTCGACCCTGGATAACAGCACACCGCTGACGGTGGGCAATAACGTTGTGTTGAATGCCAACCTGACCACCGCCGGCAACAATGACCTGACACTGACGGGCGTGCTCGGCGGCGCGGGTGGCCTGGTCAAGAACGGCGCGGCCAATCTGATCGTCAATGGCGCCAATACCTTCCAGGGCGGTACTGCCTTGAATGCGGGTACGTTGACCCTGGGCACGGCAACCGCTCTGGGCGGCGGCGCCTTGAGTATTGGCGGCGCAGCGAAGCTGGACAACAGTGCACCGCTGGTGTTGGCCAATGCGGTGAACCTCAATGCTGACCTGACGGTGGCCGGCACCCAGAACCTGACCCTGGCCGGCGTGCTGGCGGGCAGTGCCGCGCTGATCAAGAACGGTGCGGCAGACCTCACCCTCACCGGCACCAATACCTTCACCGGGCCCGTGAATGTGGCGGGCGGCAGCCTGACCACCGTCGGCAACGGCGCGCTGGGCGGTGCGTCCGGCGTGACCGTGGGCAGTGGTGCCAACCTGAACCTGGGCGGCAGTGCCAGCCTCAATACCCTGGCCGGCAACGGTGCGGTGCAGGTCGCGGGCGGCAGTACCCTCGCGGTGGGCGGCAGCAACCTGGACAACAGCTTCGCCGGTACGCTGGGCGGTGCCGGTAACCTGGACAAGAACGGCAGCGGCCTGCTCGATCTGACCGGCATCAATGCCATCAGCGGCGCGGCCAACGTCAACGGCGGCACCTTGAACGTCAGCGGGTCCCTGGCCAGCGCCACAGTCGCGGTGAATAACGCTGCAACATTGGCCGGCAGCGGCTCACTGGCGGGCGCGGTGACGGTGGCTGACGGTGGGCATGTTGCGCTGAGCAGCGGTAGCATGCTGTCGGTGGGCTCGCTGGTACTGGGCGGCAATTCGAACCTGGATGTGGGGCTGGGTACGCCGGTAATCGGCGGCGGCACCGGGCTGCTGAATGTCGGCGGCGACCTGACGCTGGACGGCAATTTGAATGTCACCGATGTCGGTGGCTTTGGCAGCGGGGTCTACAACCTGATCAACTACACCGGCGCCTTGACCGATAACGGCCTGGTCCTCGGCCTGCTGCCTGGCAGTGTGGTGCCGGGCGACCTGCAAGTGCAGACCGCGATCGGCAACAAGGTCAACCTGCTGGTCACCGCGCCCAATACCACCGTGCAGTTCTGGGACGGCGCCAACCTGATCGGCAATGGTGCCATTGACGGGGGCACCGGCACATGGAATGCCGCCAACAGCAACTGGACCAACGTGGACGGTACGCTCAATCAAACGTGGGGCAGCAGCTTCGCGGTGTTCCAGGGCGCAGCGGGTAACGTCGTGGTGGACGGCACACAGAACATTACCGGCCTGCAGTTCGTCAGCGATGGCTACAACCTGGCCTCGGGCGCAGCCGGGGTGCTTAACCTGGTCAATGGGGGCACCGGCACGACGGGGGTGCGCGTCGATCCGAACGCGACCGCGACCCTGGGCGTAACCCTCAACGGCGCCGGCACCCTGGCCAAACTCGACAGCGGCACTCTGGTGTTGAACGCCAGCAATGGCTACACCGGCGGCACCGCATTGAATGGCGGCACGCTGGTGGTCGGCAACGACAGTGCCCTGGGCACAGGCGCGTTGACGGCGGCCGATGGCACCCGCCTGGACAGCAACACCGCAGTGAGCCTGGCCAACGCCACGGTGCTCAACGGTGCCTTGGCGGTCGGCGGCAGTAATGCGCTGACCCTCAACGGCACCGTCAGCGGCAGCGGCAGTCTGCGCAAAGCCGGCTTTGCCCGGCTGACCCTCAATGGCATCAACACCTACAGCGGCGGCACCGGCCTGAACGCCGGCGAACTGCTGCTGGCCAATAACGCTGCCCTTGGCACCGGTGCATTGAGCGTCGGCGGCGCTGCGCAACTCGATGGCAGCACCGACTTGCAACTGACCAACGCCATCGACCTGAGCGGCCCGCTGACCCTGGCTGGTAGTCATGACCTGGCGCTCAACGGCGTGGTCAGTGGCACCGGTAGCCTGATCAAAGAGGGCGGCGGTGCTTTGCTGCTGACCGGCGCCAACACCTACAGCGGTGGCACCACCCTCAACGGGGGCAGTACCACAGGTAATGCCAGCAGCCTGCAAGGTGCCATTCTCAACAACGCGACCTTAACCTTCGAGCAAGCCAGCGATGGTACCTACACTGGCAACCTGACCGGCGCCGGCGTGTTGAACAAAACCGGGGCCGGCGCGTTGCTGCTCAGCGGCAACAACACCTTCACCGGTACAACAGATGTCAACGCCGGCAGCCTGCTGGTCAACGGCACCTTGAGCAGTGCGACGGTGCAGGTAGCCAGCGGCGCGACACTGGGCGGCAGCGGCACGCTGGGCGGTGCGGTCAGCATGGCCGACGGTTCGGTGCTCAAGGCCGGTTCGGCAACGCCTTTGTCGGTGGGTTCGCTGGCGCTGTCTTCGGGCACCGCCCTGGACTTCGCCCTCGGCGCACCGGGCGCCTCCACCACGGCGGTGAACGTCGCCGGTAACCTGGTGCTGGATGGCACGCTCAACGTGACGGACACCGGCGGCTTCGGCACCGGGGTCTATCAACTGTTCCGCTACGGCGGCACGTTGACCGACAACGGCCTGACCCTGGGCAGCTTGCCTCTGGGCCTGGGCAGTACGAGCCTGCAAAATGCGCTGGCCAACCAGCTCAACCTGGTGGTGCAAACCACGCCTGGCCAGATTCAGTTCTGGAACGGCGGCACCACCAACCCGGACGGCAGCATTACCGGCGGCAGCGGCACCTGGGGCCCGGGCACCAACTGGACTGACCCGACCGGCACCCAGGGGCAGGTGTCCACTAACCAGTTCGCGGTATTTGGCGGGCAGGGCGGTACTGTGACCGTGGTCGGCAACCAGGGCTTCACTGGCCTGCAAGTGCTTGACCCGGGGTACTCGCTGGTGGCTGGCGCAGGTGGCAGCTTGAGCCCAACCAATGCGGCGGATGGCAGCCTGGCTGCTGTACGGATCAACTCCGGCGTAACCACCCAGATCGATGCGCCTCTGGTGGGGGCCGGCGGGATCAATAAACTCGACGCCGGTACCTTGCTGTTGACGGGGGCCAATACCTACACCGGCGGTACCACGGTCAGCGGCGGTACGCTGGCCGGTAACACCCTTAGCCTGCAAGGCCGTTTCTTCAACACTGCGCGCATGCTATTTGTGCAAAACACGGCCGGCACCTTCAAAGGCACCTTGAGCGGCACCGGCAGCCTCATCAAGCAAGGCGCCGGTGCGCTGTTGCTGACTGGCAACCAGCCCTTCAGCGGTACCGTGGCGGTGGAAGAGGGCGTGCTGCAAGTGGGTAATGCGGCCAACCCTGGCACCGTGCTGGGTGGCCAGGTCACCGTGGCCAGCGGCGCCGGCCTGACCGGTAACGGCAGTGTCGGTTCGCTGGTCAACAACGGTTCGGTGACCCCGGACAGCGGCAAACTGAGCGTGGCTGGTAACTTCACCAACGCCAGCAACGGTGCGCTGAACCTGGTGATCACACCCTCGATCACCAGCTCCCTGGCGGTTGGCGGCACGGCCAATCTGGGCGGTAGCTTGAACGTGATCAACCTGGCCCCGTATGCCGGCCCGACCACCTACACGCTGCTGACCGCCGGTGCGGTCAACGGGACATTCAACACCACCAACCTGGAGAATCTGGCGTTCCTCGACACCGCGTTGAACTACGGCCCGACCCAAGTGGCGTTGGCGGTCTCTCGTAACGATGTGAGCTACGCCAGTGTTGCTGCCACCGGTAACCAGCGTGGCGTGGCGGCTGCACTGGGCAGCGGTGCGGCAGTCGGTGGCGCAGCGGTGCAAAATGCGCTGCTCAATGGCGACGTAGCCAGTGCGCGTGCGGCCTTCGACAGCTTGTCAGGCGAGATCCACGCCAGCACCGCCAGCGCGATGCTTGAGGATTCGCGTTACGTGCGTGACGCGGTCAACGAGCGTCTGCGCCAGCCTGGCTGCTACCGCGAGGACGACCCACGCAACGCCCTGGCACCCAGCGAAAACCGCCTGAGCAGTGCCGGTTGCCATGGCGAGATGGTCGGTTGGATGCGCGTGCTCGGCACCTGGGGCCATATGGGCGGCGACAGCAACACCGCCAAGTTGGACCGCAACCTCAGCGGCTTCCTGCTCGGCACCGACAAACAGGTGGATGACGCCTGGCGCGTCGGCGTGGCCGCCGGCTACACCCGCAGTGATCTGGATGCCAAGCGCCGCAATTCCAGCGCCGACGTCGACAGCTACCACCTGATGGCCTACACCGCGTACCAGCAGGAGGCGTTCGCCGCACGCATGGGAGTGGCCTACAGCTGGCACGACATTGAAAGCAAACGCAACGTGGCGGTGGGTGGTGAAGGTCAGCGCCTGAAGGCCGACTACAAAGCGCGCAGTGCGCAGGTGTTTGGCGAAGTCGGCTACACCCTTGAAACCGGCAGTGTCGCCCTGGAGCCCTTCGCCGGCCTGGCCTATGTCAACTACGACAGCGACACGCTCAAGGAGAAAGGCGGTTCGGCCGCCCTGCGCGGGGATGCCAAACAAGACATCACCTACTCGACCCTGGGCCTTCGCATCGGCCAGACCATCACTCTGGGCAACGGCTCCAAAATCACCCCGCGCGGCAGTATCGGCTGGCGTCACGCGTTCGGCGATACCAAGCCGGATGCCGACCTGAGCTTTATCGATGGCGGTGCCTCATTCAGCACCCAGGGCGTGCCGATTGCCAAAGACAGCGCGGTGGTGGAAGCGGGCCTGGACTACCAGATCAGTCAGAATGGCAGGCTGGGCCTGGGCTATTCGGGCCAACTCTCGCGCAACGACAAGGACCATGCGGTGACGGTGAGTTTCTCCCTCGGTTTCTGATCAGAGCCGAGTGCCTTGAGCCGCCCGTAAGGGCGGTTTTTTTTTGCATGTGCACGAATTGCGACGTTTCCCGATGGCCAGGTAAAAATCGACAACTTCGCTCGCTGAAGAACCCTAGTAGGGCGATGTTCAGTGTTTTCATCTCGGCTTGATTGGCTCTTTGTTACCATGGCCGTCCCTCGTCACCCCGGAGTCACCGGCCCATGCAGCAGCAGTGGGATGAAATGCACCGCACCCGCAAGCCTACGTTCGTCCTGTGTGGCGAGCCTCAGGGGGACGTGCTCAATCTCTACGTTCACGGTTATTCGGCGTTTTTCAGCCAGCAGCAGCTGGCGGGCTTCAAGGAACAACTGGCCGGCATCGAAGGCTCGACCAACCTGATGCTGTTCTGGCCGGCGGGGCATTTCCTGGAAAACCTCTTCGCACCGTTCAAGGAGGTGATTGCCTCGATGCTCGGCGGAGGCGGCCTGGGCGCGGCGACGGTGGGCGTGGGCAAGGCGATTGCCTACTTTCTTGATCATTACAAAAGCGTCGAAGCGCGGGTCGATGAAGTGGCCAGGACCTTGTTGCCTGAGCTGGCGAGCTACCTGCACGCCGAATCGCTGCCGGTGCGGCAAATCAATCTGATCGGTCACTCCCTTGGCGCCCGTATCCTGGTCAAGAGTGTGCTGGCCAGCCCTGAAGTCGCCGATGAACTGCCGTTGAACAATCTGTTGCTGATGGGTGGGGCTATTTGTACTTCGAGCCCTTGGGAAGCGGTGTCGGCGCCGCTCAAGGGGCGGCTGATCAATTGCCATTCCAGCAAGGACTGGGCGCTGGCGATGAAGCCGGACACCGAGCGTTGCATCGGCCGCTATCCCATCGCGGTGACGCCGGCACTGAAGGCCAAGGTATCCAACGTGCATCTGGCCAGCTTCGATCACGCGGCCTACTGGCCGCAGCTGAAAACCGTGGTGCAGTACACCGACCTGCTGCAGGAGCGCCGTGGCCTGATCCGCGCCGACTTGCGCAGCAGTGAAACGCGCTTTGCCGAAGAGGACGCGGATCTGCTTCCCATGCTGATGCAGGCGCGGCCGAATGAACTGAAGTTTCTCGCCGAGCTGATGGCCCAAAAGCGCAGCGCCGCCATTGATGCCGATGTGCGCGAACCGCTCAAGCTCGCCATCGAGTTGCAACGCATGGGCGGCGACAGTTTCATGAACCTTGCCCGTGGCCATGGCGTGGCCTATCGCCAGATCGCCGAAGCGGTGGCGCAACGCCTGGGCATCAAGTTCGACGACGCAATCGCCAGCGTGGCCCTGGCGGACATCGAAGGGCAGGTCGCGGAAAAGCTCATCGAGCAGTATCAGGACAAACTCAGCGGCGCCGACCGACAAGCGTTCGACGCCGAACTCAAGGCCGCGATGCACAAAGAGCAGGGTATGTTCACGCGTCTCGACGTTGGCCGTTCGGCCACCACCGCCTTGAGCGGCACGGCATTGGCCGGGCTCACCGGGTTCATGCTTCGCCGCGGTGCCGCCACGGCGATTCCGGTGGTGGGCCAGGCATTGGCGGCGGCGATGTTGCTGGTCAGCGGCGTACGGGCGTTTTCCGGCCCGGCGTATTCGATCACCACCTTGGCGGTGTTGGTGGTTGGCGTGATTCGCCAGCGCCTGGAGCGAGAGGCGCTGAACCAGGAACTGGACCTGGTGGTGCAAGTGGTCGAGGCGTTCGATCTGCCCCGAGAGACGGTGATGCGCACGGTCGCGTCCGACTGCTAAGCTGGCGCCCTGATTTGTGTGTTTGCCTGGAATCGCGCGTGAAATTCAGCCTGCCGAAAATTGCTACCGCCCCCTTCTGCCCGCCGGAAGTGGCCGGCTCCGTCGCCGTCGATCCCAAGGCGTCGTTTTTCAAACGTGCGCTGATGTTCGCCGGCCCCGGCCTGCTGATCTCCATCGGCTACATGGATCCCGGCAACTGGGCGACCGCCATCGAAGCCGGTTCGCGCTATGGCTACAGCCTGTTATTCGTGGTGTTGCTGGCCAGCCTGGCGGGGATGGCGGTGCAGTGCCTGTGCTCGCGGCTGGGGATCGCCACCGGTAAAGATTTGGCGCAACTGTGCCGCGAGCGCTACAGCAAGCGCTCCGCGCGTACCCAATGGGTGCTGGCGGAAATTTCCATCATCGCCACCGACCTTGCCGAAGTGCTCGGCTGTGCCCTGGCGTTTCACCTGCTGCTGGGTGTATCGCTGACCACCGGTATTATCATCACCGCCTTCGACACGCTGTTGATCCTGGCCCTGCAGAACCGAGGCTTCCGTCGCCTGGAAGCGATAATGCTGGCGCTGGTCGCGACCATCGGCGTGTGTTTCTTTATCGAACTGGTGCTGATCAAACCCTACTGGCCGGACGTGTTCAGTGGCTTCACCCCATCCCTGTCGGCCATCAGCGACGCCGCGCCGCTGTACCTGGCCATCGGCATCCTCGGTGCGACCGTGATGCCGCATAACCTCTACCTGCACAGCTCGATTGTGCAGACCCGCCTGATCGGCAAGGACCTGGCCAGCAAACAGGACGCGGTCAAGCTTGCGCGCATCGACACCATTGGCTCCCTGGCCCTGGCCCTGTTGGTCAACGCGGCAATCCTGGTGCTGGCCGCCGCAGCGTTCCACAAGACCGGCCATACCGATGTGGTGGAAATCCAGGACGCCTATCACCTGCTCGACCCGCTGGTGGGTGGCGCGTTTGCCAGCATCCTGTTCGGTATCGCCTTGCTGGCCTCGGGCCAGAGTTCGACCTTTACCGGCACGATCGCCGGGCAGGTGATTATGGAGGGTTACCTGAACCTGCGCATACCCTGCTGGCAGCGCCGCCTGATTACCCGTGGGCTGGCGCTGATCCCGGCGTTCCTCGGGGTGTGGCTGATGGGCGACGACGCCATCGGCAAGCTGCTGATCCTCAGTCAGGTGGTGCTGAGCCTGCAGTTGCCCTTTGCGTTATACCCATTGATCCGTATGACCGGCGACAAGCACCTGATGGGGCCATTCGTTAACCGACTGCCCACGCGGATGCTGGCGTGGTTCTTGTTTGCGGTGATCAGTGGGGCGAATGCGTGGTTGATCGGGCAGTGGTTGTTCTGACTCACCGATCCCAATACGGCACCGTCCCGAAGCACTCCACAAAATAATCGATCACGGTGCGCACCTTCAGCGACAGCCTGCGGCTACCCGGCCATAACGCCGCGATCTGCTGGGGCTCCAGGGTGGTCGCCACTTCGTATTCGGTGAGCACCGCCTGCAAGGTGCCGGCGCGCAGGCCTTCGCCAATCAGCCAGGACGGAAACACCACCAGCCCCAGGCCCTGTTCGGCGGCGTGGGTCAGGGTGTCGGCGTGGTTGCCGGTGATCGGGCCCTTGACGCTGTAGGCGCTCCAGTCGCCCTGGTCGCGGCGGAAGAACCAGCGTTCCTGGCCTTTGACGCCCTTGTAGGCCAGGCATTGGTGATTGGCCAGTTCGTCGGGATGGCACGGCGTACCGTGCCGCGCCAGGTAGGCGGGGCTGGCGGCGAGGCGGAAGCGTTGTGGCGCGAAGATACGCGCCTGCATGCTGGAATCATTGAGCACGCCGATACGAAACAGCAGGTCGGTGCCGTCCTGCAGTGGATCGACGAAGGTATCGGTTTGCTGGATATCCAGTTGCAGTTTCGGATAGCGCCGGCACAACTCCCCCAGCCACGGCGCCAGGTGACGCTGGCCGAATACCATCGGCGCATTGATGCGCACCAATCCGCTGGGTTCGCTGTCCTGTTCCTGCAGCGCTTGGCTGGCGGTTTCCAGTTGCTCCAGCATCAAGCGCGCGTGGCGCCCGAGCAGGCGTCCGGCTTCGGTGGGGCTCACCGCGCGGGTATGGCGGTACAGCAACTGCTGGCCGAGGGCCTGCTCCATCAGCTGGATCTGCCGGGAAATGGACGACGGCGCCAGACCTTCGCGGCGTGCCACCTCGGAAAAACTGCCATGGTCCAGCACCGCAACGAACAGGTGTAGCGCCTTGAAACTCAGCTCATTGAAACCCTGCATCCTGACTCCTGGCTGTGCATATTGCGCAAAGGTGTTGTCGGCATGCTGCCATTTATCGCACAGCCAGGCCACTGGATAATGCGCGCCATGTTTCTTCTTCAATTGCAGGTGATGTATGCAGGCACGTTCTATCGAGGGCACGGCGCAGGCCAGGCCGAATCGCAACATTCTTCGGCTGCTGTTGCTGCCGCTGGTCATTCTGGCGGGCATGGGGCTGTCGGTCGAAGCCGGTCTGCTTGGGCCCTTGGGCGTGCAGGTCGGGCATTTATGGGCGACCTTGAGCATCTTCGGCGTTGGCTCGGCGATCCTGTTTCTGCTGTTGCTGTTCAGCGGCCCGCAAAAGGGCCCAGCCCTCACGCAACTGCCGCGCTGGCAGTTGATCGGCGGTTTCTTGGGGCCGATGTACGTGGTGGTGCTGACCCTGGCCACGCCCCATATCGGGGTGGCGATGACGATGATTGCGATCCTCTCCGGGCAGGTGGGCAAGAGTGTACTGATCGACCATTTCGGCTGGTTCGGCACGGCGCGCAAGCGCGTCAATGTGGAGCGCTGGATAGCCCTGGCGTTGATTGTGGCGGCACTTGTTTTGATTGCACGAGGGTAAGTCGATGAATCTGATTCTATTGTTGGTGGTGGTTGTCGCCGCGGGTGCGGTCTTGAGCGTGCAGGCGGCCATCAACGGTCGCCTGGGCCAGACCGTCGGGGTGTTGCGCAGCAGCCTGCTGACCTTTGCGGTGGGGGCGCTCACCACTGCGCTGCTGATCTTTTTCTTCGAGCCCGCCCAGGCGGTCAGTTTGCTGGACGTGCCGAAGTGGCAACTGACTGGCGCCTTGTTCGGCGTGGTGTACATGATAGTGATGGTTGGCGCGGTGCCGGTGGTCGGTACGGCGGTCGCCACCGTGGCGGTGATCGTGGGGCAGTTGGGCATGGGCATGCTGATCGACAACTTCGGCTGGCTGGGCAACCCGGCGATCGAACTGTCCGGCAGCCGGATCGTGGCGATGCTGTGCCTGGCTCTGGCGCTGGTGTTCATGTATCGCAGCAACACACGCCAGGCTGACTGACGGCGCTGAACCTTGGCGCCGCGCTGGCAGTCACTGCTTAAGGTGTGGCGTTCGCTGCGCCTTGACGACCATGAAGAAGGAGTCTGACCATGCCGGATCCAACCTGTGCCTGCCCACATTGCAAATGCGTACTGGGCGTCGACGCGGTCATGAAGGAGGGTAAGGGCTATTGCTGCCAGGGTTGCGCCGAACATCATGCGCACGGTGAGCCCTGCGCTGCGGCAAACGACTGCGAATGCGCCAAGTCGGCTGCCAACGCGAGCTGAACCCTGGAATATGGGAGAGGGCCTGGTGGGAGGGGGCTTGCCCCCGATGGCGGAATATCAGTCACTGTATCTGTGCCTGAAACACCGCTATCGGAGCACAGGTATCTACACAACTTTGTAGCAGCCTACGGTAACCACGATGCGAAGCGAGCCGCTCTTGATCTTGCTCTTGATCTTAGGCGCCCCGTTAAACCACGCTGGCCGGAATTCGACAGTGATTTGGAGGGTAAACCGGCAGGAATGCCGGTTTAGCCGCCCCGCGCCATGGATGGCGCGTGGCGGCGGCCCTCCAAATCAATGTCGGATTACGGGCACACCGAGCGTGAGCGAGGTGCCGAGTGGTGGGGCAGGAGCCCTTTTGGTTACTTTTGGGGCTCTTTTCCAAAAGTGACCCGCCGTAAGGACGGAACCCTAAGCCGCCGTTACCGCAGCAACGGATATGTACTCGCTCTGATCCAACATCATTGTCGACTGTCAGGCCGCCATCGGGGGCAAGCCCCCTCCCACATTTTGAGAGGCGTCAGGCCTCGGGGACGCCTTTTTCCCATGCGGACCAGTTGTTCAGGATCGCCTGCACGAGCGGATTTCCCGTACGGTACAAGTTCTCCAGCGCCGGTACGAAACCGCCCTGGTCAGCGTACTTGAGCAGGTTGTCCACTTCGCTGTAGCCCGGATAGGGGCGATCGAAGTCCGAACCCGCCCGCACCACGGCCAGGCGCTGGATATCCACCAGGCCTTCGCGGCTGGCGCGCAGTAGCGCTTCGTAGGTGGAGTTGTCTTCCTGCTGGGTGGTGCAGTATTCGCCTTTGTTGTCGGTGAGCAGTTTGGTCCATACCTCGGCGCGCTCGCTCAGGCGCGTACCGGAGAACCAGGTGTTGCCCGCCAGGGTGTCGCAGCGGGTAACTTGCGGTGGCTGATTGGCCGGCGCGGCGGGGTAGTGCTTGCGCCAGGCGGCGGATTCCTTGCTTTCCGTCAGCTCCACCTTGTGCGACAGGGCAAACGCCTTGGCTTGCAGCTTGGGGTTGAGCTCGAACACTTCGGTCTTGTAGTCCAGCGGTGGTTTTTCGTTGGGACCCTTGGTGTTGATGCCGATATAGCCTGTTGGCCAATCCTTGGGCGCGTCACGTGAATCCAATTCCCACTGTGTACCGAATTCCACCAGGTAATGCGCCCAGGCGGCGGTGCCGATGGTGCCGTGCTTGGGGCTGATACCGGCAATCCCTGCGATCAGGAAATAGCTCTGGCGCAAGTCGAACCTGGGCGACAGGGCCAGCGCCAGGGTCGAGGCGGCCGCGTTGGTCTGGCCCATGCCTGTCACCAGCAGGCATACGTCCTGGGTGTTGCAGCGAATCGCCGGGTATTCGGCGGACAGGCCCGGCACGCGCACCTGCTGGGTGAGTTGCAGGCGATCGATCCAGGTCTGCGCCTCGGGGGCAAACATGGTGATCAGCATCACCTTGGGTTTGATCGGCGCGGCGTTGTCTGCCAGTACCACGTGGGGCAGCAGGGCCAGGCCAATGGCCATTGATAGACGGGTAAGGGTATTCATCTGCAGCTCCTTGATCAGAATTGGTAGCCCACGCCGGCGTAGTAACCCCAGCCGTCGGAACGGGCGCGGAAGTTGCCGTCGCCGAAATTCAACTCGCTGCCATCCTCCCAGTTGCCGCCGTTATGAAAGTAACGGCCGACCAGGGTAAAGCGCAGGTGGGTGAACGAGTACAGCAACACGTTGGTCGCCACCAGGGAGTTGGCGGTGCGCGCCGGGTTGTCCTTGTGCAGGTCCGAGCCGAAATCATAGTTGGTGAAGCCGATGTAGGTCAGCGAGGCACCGTTGTCGAATTTGCCGATGGGCACGATGTATTTCATCTGCGCGCGGTAGCCGTCCCAGGAATACTCATTGCTGGCGCCGTAGTTTTCCCACTGGTAGCGCCCGTAGAAGTTCGCCGACAGGTTGACCCGCGAGTGGGTGTCGATATCGGTGCCAAGGCCGCTGTACAGGGTATTGGCGCGGTTCGCCTTGTTGCTGCCGTGGTCGTAGATCCAGTCGAACGCCACATACCACTCCTTGAACGGTCCGATCGCCAGGCTGCGGCCGGCGAGGTAGTCGATGGAAATACGTGGTTCATGCTCCATGAACACGGGTGAGCCATGGTCCCACGCGCCTTTGTCATTGCTGTTACCGATGCCGAGGATCTTTGGCACATCAATGTAGCCGTACAGCTCGAACGGGCCCTTGCGACCGAAATACTCGTATTCCAGGTACACGTCATCCTGGGGCTTGGGGCCGAAGCTGATGTCCTTGCTGCCGATCAGCGTCAGGTCCTGGTTGAACCACTCCGACAGGTAAGCGCCTTTTTTTGCCGGCGGGCTCGCCTCCGGGCTCAAGGTTTCGCCCTGTGCTGAGTCATCGGCGGGTTTGTCCTGCGCCAAAATGGGTGCACTGAGTACTCCCGTAACGGCGGCCAGTAGCAAGGAAACACCAAAGCAAGCTCGAGGCGTTGAGGTGGGGTGCATTGAAAGTCCCTATTCGTACGCGGTTTTGGCCCGATTCTTCGGGTGGAGTGAACCTGGCTGCCAAGTTCGTTCCGCAAACGTTTGCACAGGCTGTACCAACTTTGCTCAATCATCTGAAAGGCCTGCAAAAAAGCCTGATTAGTCGTCCTATTGGTCAGAAATGACTGGGTGTCATTTTTTCGAGGTGGTTGCCGGTCTCGCGCCGGTACTCGCTCGGCGTCTGGTTCATCTCGATGCGAAAGTGACGATTGAAATTGGACAGGTTGGCGTAGCCGACTTCGAAGCAGATATCCGCCACCGACATGTCGCTTTGCAGCAATAGCCGGCAGGCACGCTGCACGCGGAATTTGCGCATCAGCTCGATGAAACCATGGCCGGTATTGCGTTTGAAGAAGCGCGAGAAACCCGGTTCGCTCATGTCCAGTTGCCGGGCGATGTCTGACAGGCGCACATCGCCGCTCAGTTCACGCATCAAGTAGTCGAAGGCCTTGTTGATACGTTCGGCGCTGCGCGGGTCCAGGGTCGGCGCGTAGGGTGGGCTGGCCAGCACCTTGAGCTGTCGGGGCGGGGCGTTCTTGAGGATGTCGAGCAGTTGCAGGAACAGGATCAGGCGTTGCAGGCCCTGGGCGCTGCCGATGGCTTCCATCAACCGCGCCGCCTGCAACGCGGTTTCGCCAGTGAACTCAAGGCCGCGTCGCGCGTTTTCAAACAATGGCTGCAGGTCACCCAGTTCCGGCAGGGCATTGCGCAGGGCGAGGAGTGCGGCGCCGTCAAATTGCAGCACCACGTCGCGACCGCTCAGGCACTCGCCGGGCGCCAGGTCGCCAATCCAGTCGTGGGGCAGGTCGGGGCCGATCAAGGCGACATGCCCGGCACTGAACGCACCAATGTAGTCGCCGGCCACCAGCTTGCCGCTGCCGTGGCGGATCAGGTGGATTTCAAACTCAGGGTGATGATTCCAGCGCGCCCGCTCGACCGGGTAGTCATGTTCGAACCAGCGAAAGCAGTGCTCCGGTTCGGGCAGGATCACTTCACGTTCGGCGGGGCGATGCTCGAACAGGGCGGCGCGGATGGGCATGCTGCTGCCTCTTGTGCGTTGGATAAGCGCCAAAATACCCGCCTCGGCACGTGCGGCGCTACCCCCGGCATCGCCCGGCGCTGATACTTTTTTGCGCCTGGCTTAGCGGTTAAAAAAGTATCGGTGGAGCATCCGCCAGGGGTTTGTGAGACGCCGGCCCAAGCTGCTGTAATCGGCGCTCAACAACAAGAAAAACGGTGGAAACCGCCATGCTCTCAATCCGCAAAGCCGCACTTGCCCCTGCGCTGCTGCTGTCCGGCCTCGCCGTGACCCTGCCCAGCCAGGCCGCCGACACCGTGACCATCGCCACGGTCAACAACAGCGACATGATCCGCATGCAGCGCCTGTCCAAGGTGTTCGAAGCACAGCATCCGGACATCCGTCTCAACTGGGTGGTGCTTGAAGAAAACGTGCTGCGCCAGCGCCTCACCACCGATATCGCCACCCAGGGTGGGCAATTCGACGTGCTGACCATTGGCACCTACGAAACCCCGCTGTGGGGCGCCAAGCACTGGTTGGAGCCGCTGACCGAACTGCCGGCCGACTACGATGCCGAAGATATCTTCCCCGCGGTGCGCCAGGGCCTGTCGGTCAACGGCACGCTCTACGCCTTGCCGTTCTACGGCGAAAGCACCGTGACCTATTACCGCACCGACCTGTTCAAGCAGGCCGGCCTGAGCATGCCCGCGCAGCCCACCTGGACCCAGCTCGGCGAATTCGCCGCCAAGCTGACGGTCAAGGACAAGGACCAATATGGCCTGTGCCTGCGCGGCAAGGCCGGTTGGGGCGAGAACATTGCGCTGCTGAGCACCATGGCCAATGCGTTCGGCGCGCGCTGGTTCGATGAGCAGTGGAAGCCTGAACTGACCAGCCCCGAGTGGACGGCCGCGGCCAATTTCTACGTCAACAGCCTCAAGCAATATGGCCCGCCGGGCGTGTCGAGCAACGGCTTCAACGAAACCCTGGCGTTGTTCAACAGCGGCAAGTGTGCGATCTGGGTCGATGCCAGCGTCGCCGGCTCCTTCACCACCGACACCCGCCAGAGCAAAGTCGCTGACCGCGTAGGTTTCGCCGCCGCGCCCACCGAGGTCACCGACAAGGGCTCTTCCTGGCTCTACGCCTGGTCGCTGGCCATCCCGGCCACCTCCAGGCACAAGGACGCGGCCAAGGCTTTTATCAGTTGGGCGACGTCCAAGGACTACATCCAGCTGGTCGCGGATAAAGAGGGCATCACCAACGTACCGCCTGGCACGCGGCAATCGACCTACAGCGAGGCGTACCTGAACGCAGCGCCGTTTGCCCAAGTCACCCTGCAGATGATGAAGCACGCCGACCCGGCCCATCCCTCGGCCAAACCGGTGCCGTACGTGGGCATCCAGTACGTGACGATTCCCGAGTTCCAGGCCATCGGCACCTCCGTCGGCAAGCTGTTTTCGGCGGCGCTCACCGGCGGCATGTCGGTGGACCAGGCGTTGCAGCAGGCGCAGTCCACCACTGAGCGCGAGATGAAGCGTGCCGGTTATCCCAAGTAATGCCACAGGACACCTCGATGAAACGACTTGAAGGAAAGAGCGCGCTGATCACCGGATCGGCGCGCGGGATCGGCCGCGCGTTTGCCCAGGCCTATATCCAGGAAGGCGCCACCGTCGCCATTGCCGACATCAACCTGCAGCGCGCCGAGCAGACGGCCGCCGAATTGGGCCCCCAGGCGTATGCGGTGGCGATGGACGTCACCGATCAGGCCTCGATTGACGCGGCAATGGCCGCCGTGGTCGCCCATGCCGGCAAGCTGGATATCCTGGTTAATAACGCGGCACTGTTCGACCTGGCGCCCATCGTCGACATCACCCGCGACAGCTATGAACGGCTGTTTTCGATCAACGTGGCCGGTACGCTGTTTACCTTGCAGGCCGCCGCGCGGCAGATGATCGCGCAGGGCCATGGCGGCAAGATCATCAACATGGCCAGCCAGGCCGGACGGCGCGGCGAGGCGCTGGTGGCAGTGTATTGCGCGACCAAGGCGGCGGTGATCAGCCTGACGCAATCGGCGGGGCTGAATCTGATCAAGCAGGGCATCAACGTCAATGCCATCGCTCCGGGTGTGGTGGACGGTGAACACTGGGATGGGGTGGATGCGCTGTTCGCCAGGCATGAAGGGCTGGCGCCGGGGGAGAAGAAGAAGCGGGTGGGGGAGGAGGTGCCTTATGGGCGGATGGGCACGGCGCAGGACCTGACCGGTATGGCGATCTTTCTGGCTTCGAAAGAGGCGGATTATGTGGTTGCACAGACCTATAACGTCGATGGCGGCAACTGGATGAGCTAGCGACAGTCGGTGAGCTTGCTCCCATGGCGAGCTGACAGGCGAAGTGGGCTGTCAGGTCGCCATCGGGGGCATCAGTTGGATAGGCGTCGGCTTCCTTGGATCAGGATGCCCGGTCATTCGGCAAAACTGCGGTCGAAGAAGTAAATTTCTCCGGGCTTCAGTATCTCCAGCGTTGCCTGTGGCCTGCCGCCTTCACCCTGCTTCTTGCGCCCTGTCTCACGTAAGTATCCCGCCTCCGTCAGCTTCAACAATCGCTGGCGAATACTGGTCTTGAGCACCGGCCGCGCCAGCACCAGGGAAAAAATGGTGGTCGCTTGCGGCGCACTGAATTCCTTGCCCAGGAACATCAGCGGCAAGCTGCTGTACAGCGACTTGGACAGCAGCCGTTCCTGCACCGCCGCGACGATCAGGTTGTGGTCGAAGGGCAACTTGATACTGCCGTCCGCCACTGCGTTCAGCGAAAACCAGGCCTGATGCTCAGCCAGTGTCACCTCATCCGCCACAATTGCCAGGTAGTGAGTGGACGACGACCAGCAGCGTGGGTCACGAAACGCATCCCCCACCGTGCCAACCTGCTCGCTCCAGGCCAGGTCCAGGCCGACTTTGTCACTGGTGCGCAGCCGTTCCACGGCATCCTTGAGGCTCAAGTCCGGTACATCCCCGTTCACCACCACGCCCGGCAGCGCCCAATGCCCGGCGAAGGGCTCGGCCTCGCGTTTGTTCAGCAACAGTTTGAGTTCGCCCGAGGCGCGGCAGTAAAACAGCACGCACAGGTCGACGGTGTGGAGGTAGGCACTAAGTGGCATGTGAAGTCCTTCTGAACGGCTATCGGCACAGTCTAGCGAAACGAGCGGCGATGTCATGTACTTTCCTGGGCGCAATCTTATAAAAGTCTGTTGCAATAAAAGTACATGACGTGTACTTTTGTTTCAGGCCACTGGAGAATCACCATGACCCTCACAAGAACTGCCATCGCTTCCTTCGATGTCGATGCCCAGAAAAGTTTCACGCCGCTGTGCCCCGACGAGTTGCCCGTAGCCGGCGGTGATCTGATCGGTGCCGAGCTCAACTACATGGCCAGCCTTGCCGGGCATCGCATCGGCAGCAAGGACGCCCACACCCCGCACGCGCCCTGGGTGGTCGCGCAGCACAGCCAGATGCTGCAACCCACCGGCCTGGCCCACGCCGATGTCACTTGGGTCAGCCACTGCGTACCCGGTACCGAGGGCTTCGCCTTGTTGGATGAGCTGCCCACCCCGTACGACTACGACTACTTCATCTGGAAGGGTGTCGAACCCGACCTGCACCCCTACGGCGCCTGCTACCACGACCTGCATGACAAGTTATCGACGGGCGTCATCGAATACCTCAAGGCCCACGGTATCGTTCGCGTCATCGTCGGTGGCCTGGCCCTGGACTACTGCGTCAAGACCACCGCCTTGCAACTGCTCAGCGCTGGGTTGCAGGTGGTGCTGCACCTGCCGGCGTGTCGAGCGATCACCGAGGAGGGCGCTGTTCAGGCCGTCAATGAGTTGCTCAAGGCCGGTGCTGTCATCAGCAGTACCCGCGAAGAACTGGCCGTGATGGCCCTGCGTTAAGGAGATGCCCCATGGAAAGCGCCTATGACGACGAATCCCCGGTAATCCAGGGCTTGCTCGACACCGACTACTACACCTTCACCATGATGCAGGCGGTGCTGCACCAGCATCCCAACGTGGACGTGGAGTACAACTTCATCGTCCGCTCCAGGGAAAAACTCGGCCACCTGATTCCTGCGCTGCGAACCGAGCTGGAAAAACTTGCCGGCCTGCAGATGCGTGAAGGTGAGCTGCGCTTCCTGTTCAACCCGCGCTTTCGCGAATATCTCACGCCGGATTACGAGCGATTTCTCGGCCTGTTTCGCTTCGACCTGCGCTATATCCACGTGAGTGAAGTGGACGGTCAACTGAACATCCGCGTAATCGGCCCGATGCTGCACTGCATCATGTTCGAGCAACCGATATTGGCGCTGGTCAGTGAACTGCGCAATCGCGAAAGATACCCCGACGTGACCCTTGAAGACGTCACCCGCAAGCTCTATCAGAAGTTCGACTGGCTGGAGAAAAACCTCAGCCGTGAGGAGCTCGCCGACCTGCGCGTATCCGACTTCTCCACCCGCCGGCGCCTGTCATTCAAGGCACAGCGCGAAGTGGTAGACATCATGCGCCGCGACTTTCCCGGCCAGTTCCTCGGTACCAGCAACGCGCACCTGGCCTACGAATTCGACTTGCCACTCATCGGCACCATGGCCCACCAATGGTTGATGGTGCACCAGCAACTGGGCCGTCTGCGTGAAAGCCAGAATGCTGCTCTGGAAAACTGGGTGCGTGAATACCGTGGCCGCCTGGGGGTCGCCCTGACCGACTGCATCAGCACCGACTTTTTCCTCAAGGATTTCGACCTGTACTTCGCCAAGCTCTACGACGGCCTGCGCCAGGACTCCGGTGACCCTATCGCCTGGGCCGACAAAGTCCTGGCCAGATATAAGGAACTCGGCATTGACCCCATGACCAAAGACCTTATGTTCTCCGATGGTCTGAATTTCGAAAAATGCCTGCCGATCCTGCGCCACATTCGTGGCAAGGCCCGGTTCGGTTTCGGCATGGGCACCAGCCTGGCCTGCGATGTGGACGGTGTCGAGCCGCTGAGCATTGTGATGAAGCTGGTGCGGGTACACGGGGAGCCGGTGGTGAAATTCTCCGATGACCCGGTCAAGAACGTCTGCGAAGACCCGTCGTTTTTGCAGTACGCGGCACAGGTATTCAACGTTGGTAGCGTGGAGGAATGACATGCACACTCAAGAACGGATCGCGCATGAGCTGAACGTCGACCGCTCGCTGGTCAAAGGCGGCGAGACCCAGGAAATTCAACGGCGCATCGATTTCATCAAGACAACCTTGCGCAATTCAGGCTGCAAGGCCCTGGTGCTGGGCATCAGTGGCGGCGTCGACTCTCTGGTGGCCGGGCGCCTGTGCCAGCTGGCGGTGGAGCAACTGCGCGATGACGATTACCCCGCGCGTTTCATTGCCATGCGGCTGCCCTACAAGAGCCAGGCGGATGAGCACGACGCGACCGCCTCTCTGGAATTTATCCGCCCCGACCAGACCGAAACCCTGAACATCGCCGCCGGCGTCGACGGGTTGATGTCCAGCCTGTCTGTCGCGGACGTCAGCGCCGAGCGCGCGGACTTCATCAAGGGCAACGTCAAGGCGCGGGCACGGATGATCGCCCAGTACGCCGTGGCCAATCTGCATAACGGCCTGGTGGTGGGCACTGACCAGGGCGCCGAGGCCTTGATGGGGTTTTTCACCAAGTTCGGTGATGGTGCCTGCGACCTCGCACCGCTGTCCGGCCTGACCAAGACCCAGGTGCGCCTGCTGGGTGCGGGCCTCGGCGCACCGGCTGGGCTGGTCGGCAAACTGCCCACCGCCGACCTGGAAGAGCTGGCACCGGGCAAAGCTGACGAGCTGGCCTACGGCTGCACCTATGCAGAGATCGATGCTTACCTGATGGGCGAGCCGGTCAGTGAGCGGGTGAGGGCGATCGTCGAGGAGGCGTACCGCAAGACAGCGCACAAACGCGCGCTGCCCTTTGTGCCGGCGTGATCAACGCTCGATCGACCGACTCCAGCGCGCGTTCCACTCCGGCCGCGCCTGGTTGACCTGGTCCCAGTCGATTGAAATCGCCGTCTGCAGATAACCTTGCATCGCTTCCACGCGGGCGCGGGTTTTGTCGGTGGTCGGGGTGGTCGGGTTCGACGGGATCTGGTCGCCTTCCTCCAGCGCCGGCGCCTGGGCCTGGGCGGTCAGCAGGAACGCGGCGAGTTTCTGTGCCAGTTCCGGCTGATCGTTGCGCGCGATCACACATTCGGCCACGTTCAGCACCACCGCGCCTTCCTTGGGCTGGGCATATTCCATGGGCACGCCCAGCAGCTTCTGGGTAGCCACTTGGGTGGGGGTAAGAGGGAAGATCGCGGCTTCGTCGGTTTGCACCATTTCGGAGATTTTTGCCGAGCTGGCGATGTATTCCAGCACGTTGGGGCCAACGGTTTTTGGCCAGGCCTTGAAGCCCGGCTCCACGTTGGTCTCGTCGCCGCCCTGGATGCGATTGAACATCAGGAAGCCATGCAGACCGAAGGTGGAGGAGGCCAGCGACTGGAACACCACTTTTTCCTTGAAGCGCGGGTCGGCCAGGTCCATCCACGAGGTCGGCGCCGCCCAGCCTTGCTCCTTGAACATCTTGGCGTTGTAGCCAAGGCCAGTGACGCCGAGCGTTACGGCTACGGCCTGGTCCTTGATTTTCGCCTTGGCCGGGATCTGCTCCAAAGGCGGGCTGGGCGCGAGTGTGTCGCACAGGCCCATGGAGATGGCGCGGTACATGATGCCGTCGTCGAGGAACATCACGTGCATCTGCGGGTTGTCTTTGTTGGCCTGGACCTTGGCGAGGATGTCCGAGGAGGTGCCCGGCACGATGACCACCTTGACGTTGTTGGCCTTTTCGAAGGCGGGCAGCACTTTATCGGCATAGACCCGTTCCATGGTGCCGCCGTTCATGCCCAGGTACAGCGTGGGCGCGGCGTGGGCACTGGAGGCGAGCAAGGCTAAGGACAAGCAGGACAGCACACTACGTGGGTTCATGGGGTTTTTCCTCTCAGGCTTGGAAACGACGGATGGAAAACGCTTCAATGGGCTGGCGGCTGGCGCCTGTGCAGACGATCTCTGCCAGGGCTTCACCGACCGCGGGGCCGAGCTGGAACCCGGCACCGGCAAAACCGAAACCGTGGAGCAGGCCGGGTTGGGTACTGCTGGGGCCGATCACCGGTTCATGATCGGGTAGATAACCTTCGGTGCCGCTCCAGGTACGGATGGCCTGTGCGCCGCGCAGGAACGGGTACAGTTCACCGGCATTGCGCAGGATCTCCAGCACCGCCGCCTGGCCGGGCCTGGCCTTCTGCGGCCCAAGGGCAAAGCCGCGTCCGCCGCCGAGGATGCAATTGCCCCGTGCCACTTGCCGCGCATAGATTCCGCCGCCTTCGACGCCGGTGCTCACGTCCATCACTAGCGGCAACGGCTCGGTCACCAGCATCGCCGGGTGGGCCGAGACCATCGGCACCGGCTCGCCAAATTGCGCGGCGACACTGCCGGCCCACGCGCCGGCGCAGTTGAGCAGCCAGGGCGCCTGCAGGTGCAGGCCATTGGCGCAGTGCACCTGGAACCGCTGGCCGTCATGTTCGATTCGGCTCACTTCTGCCTGCTCATAAACGGCGGCGCCACTGCGCTGCGCCGCACGGGCGAAGGCCGGCGATACCAGGCGTGGATTGGCGTGGCCATCCTCGGGGCAGAGCGAAGCGCCCACGGCGATATCGCCCACCCACTGGAATCGCTGGCGCAAGTGGGTGTAATCGAGCAATTGCAGATTCAGGCCAAAGCCACGGGTTTGCGCGGCATAGGCTTGCAGCGCGACAAAGTCTTGATGACTGCGCGCCAGTTTCAGATGCCCGCAGCGAAGGTATTCGCCGTCGATGCCGATCAACCCGGGCAGGTCAGCCCACAGTTGATGGGCGCGCTGTGACAGCGGTAACTGATGCAGCGGCCGCCCCTGGCGTCGCACTCCGCCGTAGTTCACGCCGCTGGAATGGGAGCCACAGAAGTCCCGCTCCACCAGCGCCACACGCTGACCCTGGCGCGCCAGCATCAAGGCCGCCGACGCGCCGACGATGCCGCCGCCCACCACAATCACGTCGATCACGGCTGCACCTGCACGCCGAACGGCAGTGGCTTGATCGGCGCCTGGCCCCGCAGGCGCCCGACCTGTTCAATGCTTCGCCCGCTGCGCTCGGCAATGATCTCCGCCGCCGCCAGCCCGCACATGCGCCCCTGGCAGCGGCCCATGCCAACGCGGCAATGGGCCTTGACCCGGTTGATCTCCCAATGGCCTTCGTCCACCACCGTGCGCACCTCGCCGACACTGATTTCTTCGCAGCGGCACAGGGTCAACTCATCGGGCGCCTGGGCGGCCCACTGTTCGGGGAAGGGGAACGCGGTTTCCAGGCCCTGGCGAAAGCGCTGAATGCCCGCCAGCTGTTGTTCCAGCCGGGTGATGCGACGTTGATCAACCACCCTGCCGATATCCTCCAAGACGGCCAGCGCTGCCCGCTCACCGGCCCATTGCGCCGCGTCGGCGCCCATGATGCCGGCCCCATCGCCCGCCAGGTAAACCTGCTTGACGCTGCTGCGCCCGGCGCTGTCGCGCTGCGGCAGCCAGGCACGGTTGAGGTCGTTCCAGGCAAACTTGCAACCGAGCAGATCGGCCAGTTGCGTCTCGCTGCGCAGCGCGTGGGCGAAGGCCACCGCGTCGCACGCGAGGGCCTGTTCGCCCCAGCGAATGCCGCTGACCCGATGTGTACCGTCGATCTGCCGCAGCGTTGCGCCCTGATGCACGGCAACTCCATGGGCTGTCAGCCAGGCGCGGTAGTACAGGCCCTTGGCCAGGGTCAACGGCTGCCCGAGCAATGCCGGCAGTGCACGGCATTGGGCGCTGAACGGCGCGCTGTCGAGCACCGCCACGACCTTGGCGCCGGCCTTGGCGTACTGGTAGGCGACCAGATACAGCAGTGGCCCCGAACCACACAACGCGACGCGCTCACCGATCGCGCAGCCCTGGTATTTCAGCGCAATCTGCGCGGCACCCAGGCTGTAGACGCCGGGCAGGGTCCAGCCGGGCACCGGCAGGATCCGGTCGGTGGCGCCGGTGGCGACAATGACCCTTGAGTACTCGACGCTCTCGACGCGGCCATCGGTGAGCGTGTCCAGGCGTGCATCTTCGGCATTCCACACCAGGGTGTCGGGGCGGTAATCGATCACCGGTGCCAGTTCGTCCAGGCTGCGGTGCACGGCCTGCGCCTTGCCCGCTTCAAAGCCGTAAAGCTGTTTGGCCGAGCGTTGAAAATTCACCGGTTGACGCCGATAGATCTGCCCGCCGCCGCGCAGGCTTTCGTCGATCAGGCAAGGCTTGATGCCGTGTTCGAGCAGCGTTCGCGCCGCCGTGACGCCCGCCGGCCCCGCGCCCACGATCACAATAGGTTTCATATGTGGCGCCCCGGTTCACGGCTGATCGCCTGGCCTTCTTCCAGCAGCGTCGAACAGGCGCGCACCCGTCGTCCGTCTTCAAGGCGCACCCAGCAGTCCTGGCAGGCGCCCATCAGGCAGAAGCCGGCACGGCGCTCGGCGCTGAAATCGCTGCCGCGCAGGTGTTCGGCGCAGGTCAGGATCGCTGTGAGCAGGGTGTCGCCGAGCAGGCCTTGCGCCGGTTGGCCATCCAGGGTAAACGCCAGGGCAGGGCGCCGGGTTTCAGCCAGTCGCTTGAACAGGGCCATCAGTGTTTCCCCACCAGCACGCGGTCCAGGCCGTAAACCCGGTCGAGCAGAATCATGGTCGCCGCGGTCAGCGCGATCACCAGCGCCGAGACCGCCGCCATCATCGGGTCGATGGATTCGGTGGCGTACACGTACATGCGCACCGGCAGGGTTTGCGTGGCCGGTGAGCTGACGAAAATCGACAGGGTCACTTCATCGAAACTGTTGATAAACGCCAGCAGCCAGCCACCGGCTACGCCCGGCAGAATCATCGGCAGCGTGATCTGGCGAAACAGCGTGAAGCGGCTGGCGCCGAGGGATTCGGCGGCCTGTTCGGCGCTGCGATCAATCCCGATGGCGGCCGCCAGCACCAGGCGCAGCACGTAAGGTGTGATGATCACCACGTGCGCCAGCATCAGCCAGGTGAAACTGCCATTCACCCCCATCAGCGCAAACAGGCGCAACAGGGCGACGCCCAGCACCAGGTGCGGAATGATGATCGGTGACAGGAACAACGCACTGAAAAAATGGCGCCCCGGGAACGCATAACGGCTGATCGCCAACGCCGCCGGCACCGCGACCAGCGTGGCCAGCGTCGCGGCGGTGAATGCCAGGACCAGGCTGTTATAGAACGCCTGGATAAAATCGGCGCGCTCGAACACCGCGCGAAACCAGCGCAGGGAGAAGCCCGACGTCGGCAGGCTCAGGGTATTTTCCGGGGTGAAGGCCACCAGGCATACCACCACCAGCGGCGCCATCATGAACACCACCACCAGGGCGTGGAAGCCGAGGGCCAAAGGACCGTTTCTGGACATGCGCTTAAACCCCCAGGGACTTTTTGTAGCGGCTTTCGAGCATGCGGTTCCAGCTCAGCATGATCAGCAGATTGACCAACAGCAGCACCACGGCGATGGTCGCGCCCATGGGCCAGTTGAGTTCCGAGAGGTATTGGTCATACACCACCGTGGCGACCATTTTCAGACGGCGTCCGCCGAGCAGGCCGGGGATCGCAAACGAGCTGGCCGCAAGGCCGAACACGATCAGAGTGCCGGACAAGACGCCGGGCATCACTTGGGGCAAGACGATCTTGCGCATCACCGTGGCCTGGCTGGCCCCCAGCGACAACGCGGCCTGCTCAGCCGAGGGGTCG
The DNA here is from genome assembly GCF_003851685.1 of Pseudomonas sp. R5-89-07. NCBI lineage: Bacteria > Pseudomonadati > Pseudomonadota > Gammaproteobacteria > Pseudomonadales > Pseudomonadaceae > Pseudomonas > Pseudomonas sp. R5-89-07. The sequence goes on from NZ_CP027727.1 coordinate 2,454,818, forward strand.
AGCTTCTGCAAGGACGTCCATACCGGGATGATCATGAACGGCAGCATCACGTGCACCAGCGCGATGATCACCGCGAAGGGCGTATACAGCAGCTTTACCGGACGACCACCGAGCCATTGGAGGGTCTGGTTGACCAGCCCGTCGGCGCCCAGTAACAGGCTCCAGCCAAAAGCGCGCACTACCACCGAAATCAGCAACGGCGTGAGGATCAGAATCAGAAAGATCGAGCGCCACGGCGTGTCCATGCGGCTGAGGATATAGGCCTCCGGCACGCCGATCACCACGCACAGCAGGGTCACCAGCGCACTGATCCAGAAGGTGCGCCAGAAAATTTCGTAGAAGTAACTGTCGCTGAACAACGACAGGTAATGGGCCAGGGTCCACTCATCGGCCTTCACGCCCACTTGGTAGTCGAATACGTTGAACGACAGCACCAGGGTGAGGCCCAGCGGCAGGATCAAAAGCCCGGCAAACAGCACCAGGGCCGGCAGCGAGAGCCAATAGCCGCGACTCATGGGCGCACCTCGTCCGCCGCCAATACGCGCAACAGGTCCGCTTGCCAATCCAGGCCCACTGGCGCGCCGTTGCCCAGTGGTGCGCTGCCGTCGTTGCTGCGCACCACAGTGAGTTCGCCAAGGTCGGTATGCACGCGGTACAGCCACTGGCTGCCGAAGAAGTAGCGGTCCAGCACCTTGCCCTGCAAGCGGCCGGCGCCTGCGCCCAGTAACTGGATTTTCTCCGGGCGCAGGCTCAGGGTCAGCTCGCCATCGCCGCCTGCCTGGCGCACTTGCGGGATGCCCAGGGCATCGTAGTCGCCGGCGAGCAGATTGGCCTTGCCGACAAAATCCGAGATAAACCGTGTGCGCGGATGCTCGTAGAGCGTGTAAGGCGCATCGATCTGGGTCACGCGCCCGGCCTGCATCACCACCACGCGGTCACTGATCGATAGCGCCTCGGCCTGGTCGTGGGTGACCATCAGGGTGGTGATGCCGACCGCGCATTGGATGCGGCGGATTTCAAACTGCATTTCTTCGCGCAGGTTGGCGTCGAGGTTGGACAGCGGTTCATCGAGCAGCAGTACCGGCGGCTCGATCACCAGCGCCCGAGCCAGGGCTACGCGCTGGCGCTGGCCCCCGGACAGCTCTCGTGGGTAGCGCTCGGCATGCGGGGCCAGGCGCACCAGTTCCAGCACGGTTTTGACTTTGGCGGCGATCTCGCTGGCGGGTACCTTGCGCATCTTCAGGCCGAAGGCGACGTTGTCGCGCACCGTCATGTGCGGGAACAGCGCGTAGCTCTGGAACACCACGCCCAGGCCCCGGCTGGCGGGCTTGGCATGGGTGATGTCGCGGCCGTCGAGCAGGATCTGCCCGGCGCTCACGTCAACGAAACCGGCGATCATCTGCAGGGTCGTGGTCTTGCCGCAACCCGAAGGGCCGAGCAGGGAAACGAACTCGCCTTGTTCTACTGCAAGGTCGGTGGCGACCACCGCATCGACAGCGCCATAGCGTTTGCTCAAGGCGCGGAGTTGGAGAAATGCCATGTCTGCGTTCCACCTTGTTGAGTCGCGTCGAAAACGCGCTTTTTTGTTTTGGGCAGATGCGAAAGAACACTTGCGGGTGCGCTGGCGCTCGATCTCAAGTCGGCTGCCGGTTGTTGTTCATGTCGCCCCTGTGGACGCAGATTAGGACGAAGACTAGAGTGGGCGGAAGATGGTATTTCACTGAATGGATAACTATTTTCAGTTTTATTCAGTCAATAGAATTTAGCCGGAGATAAAGCGTGGAAAATTCCATTGAGCGGAATAGAGACGTCAAGGAAGTCGGGGCCGGCGGTGTCTCTCGGCTGTTCGCACTGTTGCGTACTCTGGGCGAAGCACCCGAAGGCGGTGAACGCGTGACCCAGCTCGCGCAACAGGTCGGCCTCTCCCAACCCACCACCCACCGCCTGCTGCGCAGCCTGATGGACGAAGGCATGGTCGAGCAGGACGCGCGCACTAAACGCTACCGACTGAGCCTGGAGCTGTTTGCCCTGGCGGCGAATGCCGGCAAGACCGGCAACCTGCGCGATCTGGTGCGGCCAAGCCTGTTGCGTCTGAGTGCCTCACTGGGCGATTCGCTGTTCCTGCTGGCCCGCAGTGGCTTCGACGCGATCTGCCTGGACCGCAGCGAAGGCCCGTACCCGATTCGCACCTTTACCGGCGATATCGGTGGGCGCGTGGCGTTGGGCGTAGGGCAGGGCAGCCTGGCGATCCTGGCGTTCCTTCCGGAGGACGAGCGCGAAACGGTGATTCGCTACAACCTGCCGCGGCTCAAGGATTTTCACCTGTACGATGAGGTGTTGTTGCGTTCGGAGGTAGAGAACGTGCGCAGCCTCGGATACGCCGCGCGCAACACGGGCGTGCTGGAAGGCATGGCCGGGCTGGCGGTGCCGATCCTGAACCGCGACGGGCATGCGGTAGCGGCATTGAGTGTGGCGACCATCAGTGATCGCCTGGGGCCGAGCCGTTTGCCGATGGTGGTGGAGTTGTTGAAGCGCGAGGCGGCGACGATCGGGCCGCGGATCAATCCGTTTGATCCGACGTTGCGTCGGCCCTCGCAGGCGTTTGGTGGGTAGCCTTTTGTGACGTGCAAGGGAGCGTGGGGGCGCTTGCGCATCGTTGTAGAGGCTTTGGCTTCGCGTGCGACGGTGAAATCCTTGCGCACAATCGCATGTTTATGTGGAACCGCAGTGTTTTCGAGTGCCACCAAAAGGGAGCTGAACCGACGGCTTACTCGCTGAGCTGAGCAGTCGTTACGTCCAAGACCTGAGGTGTCGCAATGATGAACCCTTACTTAAATCAACCGCTGTATTCGTTTCCATCCGCACAGAGCTTCGGATATTCGTCAGCCGATTATGGGCGCAATGCTGTGGCGAACATGCCGAGCAATATGATCAGTAATTATTCCAACTCTGCTGTTGCAGAGCTCCTGCTGCGCGACTTCGACTATTTCAGATCGCCTGGGAGTTTTTTCGTTTCGCGAGACTCGCTTGCTGACGTGGCCAATCGTCCGTTGGGAGGCGGCGGTTACGATGATCAGATGACGTTGCTTGCCCGAGATATATTGGGCCGGCCCGGCCTCGCGAGTCTGCTCGATGGTGTTCAGAACGGCGGCCTTGAAGATGGTTTGATCAATCGGGAGGATCTGCAACTGGCCATCCACCAGATGGATCAGCAAGACGCACGTGGCTATCAATCCCGGTTTGGGAATGACTTTGCAGGGCGCTACAACGGCGCGATGCAACAGCAGCGGGTAAGTCTGCAGCCTTCTACCCGGTTCAGCGCACAGCCTTCATTCGGGGGGCCGCGGGGCATGGAAGGCTGGGAGGCGTTGCCGCCCGGGGCGCGAGCGCACGCGTCGCTGCAGCCGTCCTATGCGGGCATGCCAGGCAATCAGCAATGGAGCCCGATGATGGCTGGAGGGCGACCGTACGCCAATGACAGTAACGAATCCTTCTCGGCCAAAGTGCTTTCCCATTTCAGCAACCTGCAAGACCCATTGCTGGGCAGGATCACGGACGCCTCACTGAGCGCTGCCGCTTCGGGATACTCCCTGGATGGTCGGCCCATCAGTCCGGCGGATGTCGCTGTTGCGCAGGAACTGATGGAGCGAGGTCAATTGTTCAAAAGCCTTGATCAAGGCCGCAGCGGTACGCTTGACGGCAGTATTTCCCGTCAGGACCTGGCGGATGCCGCGAGTGAGTTCCGTACCATGAGCGACACCGGGCTGCTTGCGGCGGTGAAAGATAATTTCAGGCAGTTTACCGCCGGTTCGAATGACAATTATGTCAATGTCAATGAGCTGAAAGAGGCGGCGGGCCTTATCCCGTCCGATCGTACGTTCAGCCCGCAAGCGCGTGAAGTGGCCTTGGAGCTGCTCAATCGTCCGGGCTTGTTGCGCGAGTTGGATATCGGTGTTCGGGAGGAGGGCAAGCCAGGCGTTGAGGACCAGCGCTTCGATATGGTGAACATTGACCATATGATCAGCAAAGAATCGTCCAATGAGCGAATCAAACCTTATGCAAGCGCATCTGTCGGTCATTTTTCCGTGTCCGCAGGTGGGTAGCCTCAACTGATCGCCGATGGCTGCTTCCGGTGACTCAGGTTGCAGCCGTCGGTGCTCGAAGCTTTGCAGCGGGATCGTCATCTCGGGCGTAGCATTCGCGGTTCAGCGCCAATAGACTCAAGCCCTTGACGACACCACCGACACCCAGGGCCCCGAACCATCATGGAAGTCACCCAACAACGGCCGTTGTGGCAGATCTACCTGTTCTTTCTGGCACCCATGGTGCTTTCCAACTTTCTGCAAAGCTTTTCCGGCACGCTCAACGGCATCTACGTCGGGCAAATGCTGGGCACCCACGCGCTGGCGGCAGTGTCGGGCATGTTCCCCATCGTGTTTTTCTTCATTGCCTTGGTGATTGGCCTGGGCGCTGGCGCGTCGGTGTTGATCGGCCAGGCCTGGGGCGCCCGCGAGACGGAAATGGTCAAGGTGATCACCGGCGCCACGCTGACCCTCGGCGCGCTGGTGGGCCTAGTCGCCGCCGTACTCGGCAGTCTGTTTGCGCGCCCCGCCTTACAGGCGTTGGGAACCCCCGTCGATGTACTTGACGATGCGGTGGGCTACGCCCGGGTGATGATGCTGATCATGCCGCTGTTGCTGGTATTCATTCTGTACACCCAGGTGCTGCGCAGTGTCAGCGATACCGTTTCGCCGCTCTTGGCCTTGATGGTTTCGACCTCGGTGGGCTTGTTGCTGACACCTGCGTTGATTGGCGGCTGGCTTGGCCTGCCGCCCATGGGCATCCAGAGTGCGGCGTACGCGGGGCTGACGGGTAATGCCTTGGCGATGCTGTTTCTTATCCTGCGCCTGCGCCGCAAGAACCATGTGATGGCGCCGGATCGCGCCATGCTCGCTGCCCTGCGCCTGGACCGGGTGATCCTGGGCAAGGTCTTGCGCATCGGCCTGCCGACAGGCCTACAGATGGTGGTGCTGTCGTTGTCGGAACTGGTCATCCTGGCGCTGGTAAACGGCCACGGTTCCCAGGCGACGGCGGCATATGGTGCGGTGACGCAGATCGTCAACTATGTGCAGTTTCCGGCACTGTCGATTGCCATCACGGCCTCGATCCTGGGAGCCCAGGCGATTGGCGCCGGGCGCCTGGAACGCATCGGGCCGATCCTGCGCACCGGGCTGCTGATCAACACTGCCCTCACCGGCGGCCTGATCATGCTCGGCTATGGGCTGTCGCATTGGCTGCTGGGGTTGTTTATCACTGACGTCACTGCGCGGGTCAACGCTGAGCACCTGTTGCATATCATGCTGTGGAGCATTCTGGTGTTCGGCTTCCAGGCCGTGATTGGCGGAATCATGCGCGCCAGCGGTGTGGTGTTGGTGCCGGTGGCTATCTCGATCTTCTGTGTGCTGTGCGTGGAATTACCGGTGGCTTACCTCTTTAACGCGCACTTTGGTCTCGAAGGCGTGTGGATGGCGTTTCCAGTGACTTACCTGGCGATGCTGGTGTTGCAGACTGCGTATTACCGCTTGGTATGGCGGCACAAGCAGATCAAGCGGCTGGTGTGATAAAAGGTTGCCCACTTAAGGAGAGAAGGCGCTTCATCCATGGCAAACCCTTACGCCGAGTTGTTCCAGGTGCCTGGCGCTCGCGCTTTTGTGTTGGCTGGCATGCTGGCACGTATGCCCATATCCATGACCGGGATTGGCCTGATCACCATGCTCTCGCAGGTGCATGGCGGCTATGGGCTGGCGGGCTCGGTGGCGGCGGTATTCGCGCTGGCCACTGCGTTTTGCGCACCGCAGGTGTCGCGCCTGGTGGACCGTTACGGCCAGGGCAGGGTGCTGCCCATCGCCGCGCTGATCGGTGGCGGCGCGTTGTTGATGGTGCTGCTGTGTACGCGTCTGCAGGCGCCAGGCTGGACGCTGTTCCTGTTTGCCGCACTGGCCGGTTGCATGCCCAATATGTCGGCGATGGTGCGGGCGCGCTGGACCGAACTGTACCGCGGCCAACCCAAGCTGCAAACCGCGTTTGCCCTGGAGTCGGTGCTCGATGAGGTGTGCTTCATCGTCGGCCCGCCCGTTTCGGTCGGCCTCAGCGTGGTGCTGTTTCCCGAAGCCGGCCCCCTGGTGGCGGCGGTGTTGCTGGCGGTCGGCGTGACCACGTTCGTGCTGCAACGCTCCACTGAACCGCCGGTGCATGCCCGTCACGACCACCACGAACGCTGGCTGATCGCCTCGCCTGCGGTGCAAATCCTGATGATCCTGCTGCTGGCCATGGGCGTGATCGTCGGTGTGGTGGACGTGGTCAGCGTAGCGTTCGCCCAGCACGAGGGCCATCCAACGGCGGCGAGTATCGTGCTGTCGGTCTACGCCATTGGTTCCTGCCTGGCAGGCCTGGCCTTCGGAATGCTCAAGCTCAAGGCGCCATTGCCGCGCCAGTTTCTGTTCTGCGGCGTGGCCACGGCGGTGACGACCTTGCCGTTGCTGCTGGTGACCAATATTCCGGGGCTGGCCGTGGCGATCTTCATCTCCGGCCTGTTCTTTGCCCCGACCCTGATCGTGTCCATGGCGCTGGTGGAGCGGGTCGTCCCACCGAGCCGCCTCACCGAAGGCATGACCTGGCTGATCACCGGCCTGAGCATTGGCGTGGCCATCGGCGCCGCCAGCTCCGGCTGGATGATTGACCACTTTGGCGCCACCAGCGGGTTCTGGGTGGCACTGGTGGCGGGGGCGGTCGTGTTGGGTTCCGCTGTGCTGGGGTACCGGCGGTTGGGCTAGTCAGCCAATCGCCGCGCAGGGCTCTGGGAAATGATGCTGTAGAAACTCATCCAGCGCCTGGCGTGTCAGGTCGTTCAACGTCACTTTCTTGCGGGTCGCCGCCAACGCTGCCGCCAAATGCAGGTCATGGCCGACGCGTACGTTGAAAGAACCCTTGCAGGGCTTTTCAGGCATCTGCCCGAGCGATTGGCAGGTGGCGAGGTAGTCGTCCACCGCCTCTTGGAAGGCCGCGTCCAACTCTGCGACGGTTTTGCCTTCGTAGCTCACGAGGGCCTTGATGAACAGGATTTTGCCGAACAGGCAGTTGTCCTCGAGGCTGGCTTCGATAGAGCCGATGTAGCCTTTGTGTTTCAGTTGGTTGTTCACTGAATCAGTTCTCCTGATTTCAATTGTTCGATGATTTGGCGCCGAATGTAGTGTTTCAACTCGTTGCCGGGGTGAGGCTTGTGCAGGGTGATCATTGCACTTGGATCGCCGATATCGAATTTGACCCGGCTTCCAGCCCCTTCAATCTGTGTGTAACCCAGTCGACGCAACAGCGTTACGAGTTCGGACCAGGTGAATGCCATGTGCTCATTGAGCAGTTTGGCGAGCAGCTTTTCATTTTTGGACACGGCGTTCCCTGCGTGTAACTAAATGTAGTTGCAAAAAGTGGTATGCGTCAATGCTAGCTCGGCTTGCGCTGGCTTTCTCGATATTGATGTAACCCCTGATGACACCTCGCTTGCAGCCCCCCATTCCTCGCTAATTTTTCCCTTCACGGTTCGTTTTATAGGGACGACGTGCCTTTGTGCTTCCTGCCTATTGCTCCGGACTCCAACACATGAATGCTGAAGACTCCTTGAAACTTGCTCGCCGGTTTATCGGGTTGCCCCTGGAAAAGCGCCAATTGTTCCTGCAGGCCTTGCAGAAAGAAGGCGTGGATTTTTCCCGGTTTCCGATTCCGGCGGGGGTGGAGGCGCAGGATCGCCAGGCGCTGTCCTACGCGCAGCAGCGCATGTGGTTTCTCTGGCAGCTGGATCCGGCCAGCGGTGCCTACAACCTGCCCGGCGCCGTGCGCTTGAAAGGCGCGCTCAGCCTGGGCGCGCTGGAGCAGGCGTTCGCCAGCCTGGTGGCGCGCCACGAAACCTTGCGCACGGTGTTTCAGCGTCAAGCGGATGAGCGTCTCGCGCAGGTTCCAACCGAGCCGTCGCTGGCCGTCGAACACCTAGACTTGAGCGGCCTGGCGCCGGTTGACCGTGAGCAGGCGGTCAACGCGGCGGCGACGCGTCAGTCGCTATTGCCCTTCGACCTGGAACAAGGCCCGCTGTTGCGCGTGCAACTGCTCAAGCTCGACGAACATGAGCACGTGCTGCTGCTGACCCTGCACCACATCGTCTCCGACGGTTGGTCGATGAATGTATTGATCGACGAATTCATCCGCTTCTATGACGCCCACGAGCGCAACGAGGCGCCGCAGTTACCGGCCCTGGCGATCCAGTACAGCGACTACGCGCTGTGGCAGCGCCGTTGGCTGGAGGCCGGCGAGCAGGCGCGGCAGTTGGCGTATTGGCAGGCGCGCCTGGGCGATGAGCATCCAGTGTTGGAGCTGCCGACCGACCGTCCACGGCCGGCCATGCCGAGTTTCCAGGGCACGCGCCATACCTTCGAGATCGACCCGGCGCTCGCCACGCAACTGCGCCTGTGTGCGCAAAAGCACAATGTCACGCTGTTCATGTTGCTGCTCGGCGCCTTCAACGTGCTGCTGCATCGCTACACGGGGCAGGGCGATATCCGCGTTGGCGTGCCCATTGCCAACCGCAACCGCACTGAAGTCGAAGGCTTGATCGGTTTCTTCGTCAACACTCAGGTACTGCGCACCGAGCTGACTGGCCAGACCCGCATTAGCGAACTGCTGCAAGGCATCAAGGAACACGCCCTGGGCGCCCAGGCTCATCAGGAATTGCCTTTTGAGCGCTTGGTGGAAGCCTTGAAAGTCGAGCGTAGCTTGAGCCATACGCCGCTGTTCCAGGTGATGTACAACCATCAACCGGTGGTGGCGGATATCGCCTCCGTGAGTACCGCCTCTGGCCTGGAGCTGGCCCTGGTGGAGTGGCAAGGCCGTACCACTCAGTTCGACTTGACCCTCGACACCTATGAAAAATCGGGCACCCTGCATGCCGCCCTGACCTACGCCAATGACCTGTTCGACGCGCCCTCCATCCAGCGCATGGCGTGCCATTGGGTCAGCTTATTGCAAGCCATGGTGGCCGACGGTGAGCAGCGCATCGGCGAGTTGCCGATGCTGGGTGCGGACGAGCAACAGGTACTGGTCAAGGCCTGGAACCACACGGCTGAGCCATACCCGACCGAACGTGCCATCCACCATTTGATTGAAGACCAGGCACAACGCACGCCCGACGCCCCCGCGCTGGTCTTCGGTGAGCTGACCCTGAGCTATGCCCAGCTGGACGCGCGCACCAACCGGCTGGCCCATGCGTTGCGTGAGCAAGGCGTCGGCCCGGACGTGCTGGTGGGTATCTGTGTCGAGCGTTCCATCGAGATGGTCGTGGGCCTGCTGGCCATCCTCAAGGCGGGCGGTGCCTACGTCCCGCTGGACCCGGAATACCCCGAGGAACGCCTGGCGTACATGATCGAAGACAGCGGCATCACGCTGCTGCTCAGCCAGCAAAGCCGTATGGCGCAATTGCCCACCGAAGGGATCCAGGTGATTGCCCTGGATCAGCCGGCGAGTTGGCTCGACGGCTACAGCACCGCGGCTCCGAACGTCACCCTCCATGGGCTGAACCTGGCCTACGTGATCTACACCTCCGGCTCCACCGGTAAACCCAAGGGCGCCGGAAACAGCCACCGTGCGCTGGTCAACCGCCTGTGCTGGATGCAACAGGCCTACGCACTCGATGCCGGCGATGCGGTGCTGCAGAAAACCCCGTTCAGCTTCGACGTTTCGGTGTGGGAGTTTTTCTGGCCGCTGATCACCGGCGCACGCCTGGTGGTCGCCGCGCCTGGCGAGCACCGTGAGCCGGCACGCCTGATCGAGACCATCAACCAGTACGCCATCACCACCCTGCATTTCGTGCCGTCGATGCTGCAGGCGTTTATCCATGAGCCCGGCGTAGAAGCCTGCGCCAGCCTCAAGCGGATTGTCTGCAGTGGCGAAGCCTTGCCACTGGACGCGCAACATCAGGTGTTCGCCAAGCTGGCGAATGCAGCGCTGTACAACCTCTACGGCCCAACCGAAGCCGCGATCGACGTGACCCACTGGACCTGCCTCGACGAAGGCGCCGACAGCGTGCCCATCGGCCGTCCGATCGCCAACCTCGCCACCTACGTGCTCGATGCCCAGCTCAATCCAGTTGCCGCGGGCATCTCGGGCGAGCTGTACCTGGGCGGCACCGGCCTGGCGCGCAGCTACCACCGGCGCCCGGCGCTGACCGCCGAGCGTTTTGTGCCAAGCCCCTTCGTGGCCGGCGAGCGCCTGTATCGCACCGGTGACCGGGTGCGCCAGCGCGCCGATGGGGTGATCGAATACCTCGGGCGCCTTGATCATCAGGTCAAGCTGCGCGGCTTGCGCATCGAGTTGGGCGAGATCGAAACGCGCCTGATGCAGCATCCGGCAGTGCGCGAAGCCGTCGTGCTGGTACACGGTGGCAAGCAGCTGGTGGCTTACCTGGTGCTTGAAAGCGATGCACCGGCCGACCTCAAGGCATGGCTGCTGGGCAGCCTGCCGGAATACATGGTGCCCACCCACTTCATCACGCTAGCCAAGCTCCCGGTGACCGCCAACGGCAAGCTCGACCGCAAGGCGCTGCCGTTGCCGGACGCCACGCCGCAGCAGGCCTTTGCCGCCCCGGAAAACGCCCTGCAAACAGCCTTGGCCGCGATCTGGAGTGACGTGTTGGGTATCGAGGCCGTTGGCCTGGACGATAACTTTTTCGAGCTGGGCGGCGATTCGATCATCTCCATCCAGGTGGTCAGCCGCGCTCGGCAGGCCGGGATCCGCCTGAGCCCGCGCGACTTGTTCCAGTACCAAAGCGTGCGCAGCCTGGCGCTGGTGGCGGGCTTCTACGCGTTGAACCTGGTCGATCAAGGGCCGGTCAGCGGTGAAGTCGTGCTGACTCCGGTGCAGCAATGGTTTTTCGCCCAGGCTATTCCGGCGCGCCAGCATTGGAACCAGTCATTGCTGCTGACCCCGCGTGAAGTACTGGACCCTGCTCGGCTTGACGCGGCGCTGATGCAGTTGATCCGGCATCACGATGCCCTGCGCCTGCGCTTCGTGGCGCAGGCCGAGGGGTGGCAACAGCACCACGCCGCGCCGGGCGACGCCCCGGTACTGTGGCAGACCCGTGCCAACACCGACGCCGAATTGGCCGCGCTGTGCGATGAGGCCCAGCGCAGCCTCGACCTGGCGCAAGGCCCGCTGCTGCGTGCCGCCCTGATTGGCATGGCCGACGGCACCCAGCGCTTGCTGCTGGTGGTACACCATTTGGTGGTAGATGGCGTGTCCTGGCGCATCCTGCTGGAAGACCTGCAGCAGGCGTATCGCGGGCAGACGCTGCCGGCCAAGACCAGCGCTTACCAGCACTGGGCGCAGCAACTGCAAGATCACGCGCAGGCCCTTGAACCTCAACTGGCGTACTGGCAGGCGCAATCGGTCGATGACGAGCTGCCGTGTGATCACCCTGAAGGCGGCCAACAAAACCGCCTCGGCGCCAAGCTTGAAACACGCCTCGATGCCGAGCGCACGCGCCAACTGCTGCAGGAGGCGCCTGCCGCCTATCGCACCCAGGTCAACGACCTGCTGCTCACCGCCCTGGCACGTGTGGTCAGCCGTTGGAGCGGGCAGCCCGCCGCGCTGATCCAGCTGGAAGGGCATGGCCGAGAAGACCTGTTCGACGGCATCGACCTGACCCGCACCGTCGGCTGGTTCACCAGCCTGTTTCCGGTACGCCTGCAAGCCGACGGCGAACTGTCCGACGCGATCAAGGCAGTCAAGGAGCAACTGCGCGCCGTGCCCGACAAGGGCCTGGGCTATGGCGTGCTGCGCTATCTCGGCGCGCCTGAAGCCCGCGAATCCCTGGCCGGCCTGGCCGCGCCGCGCGTTACGTTCAACTACCTGGGCCAGTTCGACCGCCAGTTCGATGAGTCCGCGCTGTTCGTGCCGGCCACCGAGGGCAGCGGCCAGGCCCAGGACCCTGAGGCGCCGCTGGCCAACTGGCTGACGGTGGAAGGGCAGGTGTATGGCGGTGAGCTGGCGTTGCAGTGGGGCTTCAGTTGCGAGATGTTCGAGGCTTCGACCATCCAGCGCCTGGCCGATGAGTACGCCGTTGAGCTCAAGGCCCTGATCGAGCATTGCTGTGCCACGCCGGCCGGGCAGGTCACGCCATCGGACTTCCCCCTGGCCCGTCTCAGCCAGGCGCAGCTCGATGGATTGCCGCTCGCTGGGCCGGCCATCGCCGACCTTTACCCGCTGTCGCCGATGCAGCAGGGCATGCTGTTCCACACCCTGCTGGAGCCCGAGGCCCAGGCCTATATCAACCAGTTGCGCCTGGACATCGACGGCCTCGACCTGCTGGCATTCGGGCGCGCCTGGCAAGCCGCGCTGGACCGTCACGACATCCTGCGCAGCAGCTTTCATTGGCTGGGCCTGGACAGCGCGCATCAAGTGATCCAGCGCCAGGTCGACCTGCAGTTGCAAGTGATCGAAGACCCGAGTGCCGATCTCGAGGCCCTGGCTTGCACCGAGCGTGAACGCGGCTTTGAACTTAATGCCGCGCCGCTGTTTCGCCTGATGCTGGTGCGCGGTGCGGGGGCGGCCTGGCACTTGATCTTCACCAGCCACCACATCCTCATGGATGGCTGGAGCAACGCTCAGTTGCTCGGCGAAGTGCTTGCCCATTACGCCGGCCAGGCGGTGCCTGCGCCGCTCGGGCAGTTCCGCGATTACCTGGGCTGGCTGCAACGACAAGGCAACGGCGAAGCCTTCTGGAAAGCCGAGCTGGCGCCCTTGCAAGCACCAACTTTGCTCGCCCAAGCGCTGCGCGCACCGGTCGCGGGGGCCGGTACCGCAGAGCATCACGTCGTGCTGGGCGGAGACTTCAGCCATCGTCTCGGCGAGTTCGCCCGCCAGCACAAGTTAACCCTCAATACCCTGTTGCAAGGGGCCTGGGGCCTGCTGCTGCAACGCTACACTGGCCAACCGTGCGTGGCCTTCGGCGCCACCGTGGCGGGGCGTTCCGCGCCATTACCGGGGATCGAGCAACAGTTGGGCCTGTTCATCAACACGCTGCCGATCATCAGCGCCGCCTCGCCGGCGCAATCGGCCGTCAGTTGGCTCAGCCAGTTGCAAGCGTTGAACCTCAGCCTGCGTGATCACGAGCACGTGCCGCTCTACAACATCCAGAGCTGGGCTGGCCAGCAAGGCGCCGCGCTGTTCGACACCCTGCTGGTGTTCGAAAACTTCCCCGTGGCCGAAGCCCTCAAACAAGGGGCGCCGGCCGGCCTGACCTTCGGCCGGTTGCACAACCATGAGCGCACCCATTACCCGCTGACCCTGGGCATCGAACTGGGTGCCAGCCTGCGCCTGGAGTTCAGCTACGACCGCGCGCATTTCAGCCAATCCCAGGTCGTCCGCCTGAGCGACAACCTGCAGTACTTGCTTGAACAATTTCTCGCCGACGCGCAAAGCCCCCTGGGCAACCTGCGTCTGCTCGACGCCTGCGCCCAGCGCGATGTGCTTGCCCTCAGCCAGTTGCCCATGGCGGCTGTGCGTCAGGAACACGCCCACCAGCGCATCGCTGCCCAGGCACAGGCCACGCCGGACGCGCTGGCGGTGCAGGCCGGCAGTGAACGCTTGAGCTATGTCCAGCTCAACGCACGCGCCAACCGTCTGGCCCATCGCCTGCTGGAACTGGGCATCGGCCCCGGCCAGCGCGTGGGCCTGGCGTCCCGTCGTGGCCCGCAACTGATCGTCAGCCTGCTGGCGGTGCTCAAAAGCGGCGCGGCCTATGTGCCGCTGGACCCGAAATACCCGGCCGAGCGCCTGGCCTATATGCTCGCGGACAGTCGTCTGGACCTTCTGCTCAGCGAAACCGGCTTGCTCACCGAGTTGCCGTTGTCGGCGGGGCTGAGCCGTGTCGACTTCAGCGCCGCCGGTGACGAATTGGCCGGCTACCCCGCGACCAATCCGCCCAACCACGCGGCAGCGGCAGACCTGGCCTATGTGATCTACACCTCCGGCTCCACCGGCCAACCCAAAGGCGTGGCCATCGACCATGCCGCCCTTGGCCAGTTCTGCGACAGCGCCGTGGTGTACAGCCAACTGAGCGCCCAGGACCGCGTGCTGCAATTTGCGACCTTCAGCTTCGACGGCTTTGTCGAGCAGTGCTTCCCGCCGCTGTGCGTGGGCGCGGCGCTGATCATGCGCGGCGATGAATTGTGGGACGCCGGGCAACTGGCGCGCGAGATCGTTGAGCAGGGCGTGACCCTGGCCGACTTGCCTGCGGCTTACTGGTACCTGCTGGCCAAGGAATGCGCCATGGACCGCCGCGCCCTGGGCACGCTGCGCCAGGTGCATGTGGGCGGTGAGGCGATGTCGGTGGAAGGCCTGCGCGCTTGGCATGCGGCCGGGCTGGGCGGTGTGCGGCTGGTCAACACGTACGGGCCGACCGAGGCGACGGTGGTGTCCAGCGTGCATGATTGCCAACTGGTTGATGCCAGCGACGCGTTCGGTGTGCCGATTGGGCGCGCCATTGCAGGGCGCTCGCTCTACGTGCTCGACAGCGCTTTCGAGCCGCTGGCCAACGAGGGCGTGGGCGAATTGTGCATTGGCGCGCAGGCCGGCCTGGCCCAAGGCTATTTCGACCGCCCAGCGCTCACCGCCGAGCGCTTTCTGCCCGACCCGTTTTCCGCCGTACCCGGTGCACGGCTCTATCGCAGCGGTGACCTGGCTCGTTACAACGAGGCAGGCGCGCTGGAATACGTCGGGCGTATCGACCATCAGGTGAAGATTCGCGGCTTGCGCATCGAAATGGGCGAAATCGAGGCCAGCCTGCAAGCCTTGCCGTGGGTGCGCGAAGCCGCAGTACTGGCCGTGCCGGGCGCCAATGGCATGCAATTGGTCGCGTACGTGGTCCCCGCCGAGGGCCACACGCTGGAAACCCAAGCCCTGGCGGCCCGGTTGCGCCAATCGCTGCCGGACTACATGGTGCCTGGGCAGTGGCTGGTGCTCGATGCGTTGCCACTGAACAACAACGGCAAGCTCGATCGCCGTGCGCTGCCGGCGCCGGACCTGAACCTGCACGCCCAAGCCTACGTGACCCCCCATAGCCCGCTGCAGATCCAGCTGGCGGCGATCTGGCAAGCGGTGTTGCAGGTTAAGCAGGTCGGCCTGGACGATCACTTTTTCGAACGGGGGGGCCACTCGTTGCTGGCCACCCAGGTCATTTCCCGTGTGCGGCATGCGCTCAACCTGGAAGTGCCGCTGCGCACGCTGTTCGAACAGCCGACCCTGCACGCATTCGCCGATGCTTGCGCAGCGTTGCAGGTGAACACGGCGCAGCCGCTGCGGGCGATCGAGCGCGACCAGCCAGTGGCGCTGTCCTTCGCCCAGGAGCGTCAATGGTTCCTCTGGCAACTGGACCCGACCAGCGCGGCCTACCACGTGCCGACCGCCCTGCACCTGCGCGGTCAGCTCAATGTCGCCGCCCTGGAACAGGCGTTCCAGGCTCTGGTGCAGCGCCATGAGCCGCTGCGCACCCGCTTTGTGGAGCAGGGCGAGCAGACCCTGCAAGTCATCCATCCACGCCTGGCGCTGACCATCGAGCGCCAGCCCGTCGATGCGTCGGCTATCGAACAGGCGGTGGCCGAGGAAATCCAGCGCCCGTTCGACCTGCGCAGCGGCCCGCTGATGCGGGTCAAATTGCTCGACGTTGCGCCGCAGCATCATGTGCTGGTAATCACCCAGCACCACATCATCTCCGACGGCTGGTCGATGCAGGTGATGGTCGATGAGCTGGTGGCGCTGTACCAGGGCGAAAGCGCGTTACCGGCGCTGCCGATCCAGTACGCCGACTATGCCCAGTGGCAGCGCGACTGGATGGCGGCCGGGGAAACACAGCGCCAGCTCGATTACTGGTGCGCGCACCTGGGTACTGAGCACCCGGTGCTAGAGCTGCCACTGGACCACCCACGCCCAGCGGTGCAAAGCCATCGGGGCGCGCGTCGGCAGATCCATCTGGACAGCGCGCTGGTGGCCGAACTCAAGGCATTGGCCCAGCGTGAGGGAGTGACCCTGTTCATGCTCCTGCTGGCCTCGTTCCAGACCTTGCTGCATCGCTACAGCGGCCAGTGCGAGATCCGTGTCGGCGTGCCGATTGCCAACCGCACCCGCCTGGAAACCGAGCGGCTGGTGGGCTTCTTCGTCAACACCCAGGTGCTGCAGGCGCAGCTGCACGGGCAAATGCCGTTTGCGCAGTTACTCGCCCAGGTCAAGCAACGCGCCCTGGAGGCGCAGGCGCATCAGGACCTGCCGTTCGAGCAACTGGTGCACGTGCTGCAGCCCGAGCGCAGCCTGAGCCACAACCCGCTGTTCCAAGTGATGTTCAACCACCAGGACAACCTGCGCGCCGGCCCTGTTAACTTGCCGGGCCTGGCGTTGCAGGCGCTGGACTGGGCCGGCCACACCACCCAGTTCGACCTGAGCCTGGAAACCGAAGAATCCGCCGACGGCCTTTGGGCGTCACTGACTTACGCCACCGACCTGTTCGAAGCGGCGACCCTGGAATGCCTGGCCGGGCATTGGCAAAACCTGCTGCGCGCCGTGGTGCGCGATGCCTCGCAGGCGCTCGATGAACTGTCGATGCTCAGCGCGCCGCAATGGCAGCAGATGGTACACGACTGGAACCACACGCCATTCGACTATCCACGCGAGCGCTGCGTACACCAGCTGTTCGAAGCGCAAGCCCTGGCCCAGCCGCACGCCGTCGCACTGCATTTCAATGGCGACAGCCTGAGCTACGCCGAGCTCAATCGCCGGGCCAATCGCCTGGCGCACCGCTTGATCGCGGCGGGCGTGGGGCCCGATGTGCTGGTGGCGGTGCACGTGGAGCGTTCGCTGGACATGGTGGTCAGCCTGCTCGCAACCCTCAAGGCCGGTGCCGCGTACGTGCCGCTCGACCCGCAATTCCCGGCGGAGCGCCTGGCGTTCATGCTCCAAGACAGCGGCGCCCGGGTGCTGCTGACCCAGGCGCGGTTGGACGGCCGCCTGGCACAGCCCGAAGGTCTGCACGTGCTGCTGGTGGAAGATCAACAGGGTCAAGAGCACAACCCGCAGGTCGCGGTCTCGCCAGAACATCTGGCCTACGTGATCTACACCTCCGGCTCCACCGGCAAGCCCAAAGGCGTGATGGTGCGACACCAGGCGTTGTGCAGTTTCACTTGCGCCATGGCCGGCACGTTGTCCATCGGCGCCGATGCGCGCCTGTTGTCGTTGACCACGTTCTCGTTCGATATCTTCGCCCTGGAGCTCTACGTGCCGCTGACGGTCGGCGCGACGGTACTGTTGAGCGAGCAGGCCATGGCGCTGGACCCGGAAGCCATTATCGACCTGGCCCACAGCCAGACGGCCAGCGTGTTGCAGGCTACCCCGTCGACCTGGCGCATGTTGCTCGACAGCCCGCGTGCGCACCTGTTGCAAGGTATCCAGTGCCTGTGCGGCGGTGAAGCGCTGCCGGCTGACCTGGCCCAGCGCCTACTCGATCTGCAAGGCCCGGTGTGGAACCTCTACGGGCCGACGGAAACCACCATCTGGTCGGCGGCTCATCGACTGCACGAGGCGCAGCCTCTGGTCGGGCGGCCCATCGCCAATACCTCGCTGTTCATCCTCAGTGCCGGGCTCACCCCCAGCCCGCAAGGCGCGGTCGGCGAGCTGCTGATCGGTGGGGTCGGCCTGGCGCGGGGTTATCACGCCCGTCCGGCGCTCACCGCCGAGCGGTTTGTGCCGGACCCGTTTGGCGCGCCCGGCGCACGCCTGTACCGCACCGGCGACCTGGCGCGCTACCGCGCTGGCGGCGTGGTCGAGTACATCGGCCGGGTCGATCATCAGGTCAAGGTGCGCGGTTTCCGCATCGAACTGGGTGAAATCGAAGCCTGCCTGCGCGAGTACCCAGGCGTGCACGAAGCCGTGGTAGTGGCTGACAACGACCGTTTGATCGCCTATCTGGTGACCTCCGAGCCGGCGCAGCAACAGGCCTACAAAACCGCCTTGCGCGAGCGCCTGCCGGACTACATGGTGCCGGCGCACCTGCTGTTCCTCGACCGTCTGCCGCTGACCCCCAACGGCAAGCTCGACCGCAACGCCTTGCCCCAGCTGGACGCGAGCCAGCTGCACACAGGCCATCGGATGCCCGTCACCCCGCGCGAACAACAGGTCGCGGCGATCTGGGCCGAGGTGCTGGAGCTGCCGCAAGTCGGTCTTGACGATCACTTCTTCGAACTGGGCGGGCATTCTCTGTTGGCCACGCGAGTGGTGTCACGGGTGCGCCAGGCATTGGTCCTGGAAGTCGCGCTCAAGAGCCTGTTCGAACAGCCGCTGCTGGGGGATTTTGTGCGCGCATTGGGCGAGGAGGGCGTTACCGCGCCTGCGCTGCTCAAGGCCGACCGCACGCAACCCTTGCCGTTGTCTTACGCCCAGGAGCGTCAATGGATCCTGTGGCAACTGGACCCGCACAGCACCGCGTACCACATCCCCAGTGCCTTGCGTCTGCACGGCCCGTTGGACCCGGCCGCGCTGCAACGCAGTTTCGACACCTTGCTCGCGCGCCACGAAAGCCTGCGCACCCATGTGCGCCAGGAGGCCGCCGGCGCGGTGCAGGTCATCGAAGCGCTGGGCCTGATCGAAATCGATTTGGGCGCCTGCGACTACGCGGACCTGAAGGCCACGGTCGCGGCCGAGGTCGCCCGCCCGTTCGATTTACGGCGCGGGCCGCTGCTGCGGGTCAAGTTGTTGCGCCTGGCGCAGGATGACCATGTGCTGGTGCTGGTGCAGCACCACATCGTCTCCGATGGCTGGTCGATGCAATTGATGGTCGAGGAGCTGGTACAGCTGTACGCCGCGTTCAGCCAGGGGCACACGCCGAACCTGCCGGCATTGCCGATCCAGTACGCTGACTACGCGGTGTGGCAACGCCACTGGATGGAGGCCGGCGAGCAGGCGCGTCAATTGACGTACTGGCGTGAGCAATTGGGCGGCGAACAGCCGGTGCTGGCGCTGCCGTTCGACTACCCGCGCCCGGCGCTGCCAAGCCATCGTGGCGCACGCCTGGGCATCGAGCTGGCGCCGGGGTTGCTGGAAGGCTTGCGAGCCTTGGCGCGCAACGCTGGCGTCACGCTGCCGATGGTGCTGCTGGCGTCCTATCAGGCGCTGTTGCATCGCTACAGCGGCCAGGAAGACGTGCGCGTCGGCGTACCGGTTGCCAACCGTAACCGCCTGGAAACCGAGGGTTTGATTGGTTTCTTCGTCAACACCCAAGTGCTCAAGGCCGACCTGCACGGGCAGATGAGCGTCGAGCAGTTGCTGCGCCAGGTGCGCCAGCGCTCCCTGGAGGCCCAGGCCCATCAGGACCTGCCGTTCGAGCAACTGGTGCAAGCCCTGCAACCGGAGCGCAGCCTGAGCCTGAGCCCGTTGTTCCAGGTGCTGTTCAACCATCGCGTAACGTCCGCCGAAAGCCGTCTGCAGCAGCTGACCGACCTGCACATCGAAGTGCTGAGCTGGGATGAAGGCGTGGCCCAGTTCGACCTAGCGCTGGATGTGGAAGAAAGCCCGACGGCGCTGCATGCCTCCCTGAGCTATGCCACCGACCTGTTCGCGCCGGCCACCGTCGCGCGCATGGCGGCGCATTGGCAGAACCTGTTGCAGGCGATGATTGCCGATCAGCAGCAACCCATCGGCCAGCTGCGCCTGCTGGATCAGCACGAGCAGCAGCACATCCTGCAGCTATGGAATCGCACGGATTCCGGCTACTCGGCCCAACGTCTGGTGCATGAATTAGTGGCTGACCGTGCGCAGGAAACCCCGGATGCGGTGGCGGTGAAGTTCGATGCGCAAACCCTCAGTTACGCTGAACTCGACGCTCAGGCCAACCGTCTGGCCCACGCGCTGATCGCCCGTGGCGTCGGCCCGGAAGTGCGCGTGGCCATCGCCATGCCGCGCAGCGCCGAGATCATGGTGGCCTTCCTCGCCGTGCTCAAGGCCGGTGGCGTGTACGTGCCATTGGACATCGAATACCCGCGTGACCGCCTGCTGTACATGATGCAGGACAGCTGTGCGCAACTGCTGCTCAGCCACACCCAGGCCTTGGCGCAATTGCCGCTTCCTGAGGGGCTGGAAACCCTGGCCATCGACTGCACCGAGCAATGGGCGCATTTGAGCGACAGCGCGCCGAATGTGGCGCTGGACGGCGACAACCTCGCCTACGTGATCTACACCTCCGGCTCCACCGGCATGCCCAAGGGCGTGGCGGTGCCCCACGGGCCGTTGGTGGCGCACATCATCGCCACTGGCGAGCGCTATGAAACCCGCCCGGCCGATTGCGAACTGCACTTCATGTCGTTCGCCTTCGACGGTGCCCACGAAGGCTGGATGCACCCGCTGATCAACGGCGCCAGTGTGCTGATCCGCGACGACAGCCTGTGGCTGCCGGAATACACCTATGAACAGATGCACCGTCACCAGGTGACCATGGCGGTGTTCCCACCGGTGTACCTGCAGCAACTGGCCGAACACGCCGATCGCGACGGCAACCCACCCGCGGTGCGCGTGTACTGCTTCGGCGGCGATGCCGTGGCGCAGGCCAGCTATGACCTGGCCTGGCGCGCACTCAAGCCGACCTACCTGTTCAACGGCTACGGCCCCACTGAAACCGTGGTCACACCGCTGCTGTGGAAGGCGCGTAAAGGCGACCCGTGCGGCGCGGTGTACGCGCCCATCGGCACCTTGCTCGGCAACCGCAGCGGTTACGTGCTCGATGCCCAACTCAACCTGCAACCCATCGGCGTGGCCGGCGAGTTGTACCTGGGCGGCGAGGGCGTGGCGCGGGGTTACCTGGAGCGTCCGGCCCTGACTGCCGAACGTTTCGTGCCGGACCCGTTCGGCAAGCCCGGCAGCCGCGTGTATCGCAGCGGCGACCTGACCCGCGGACGCCCGGACGGCGTGGTGGACTACCTCGGCCGCGTCGACCATCAGGTGAAAATCCGCGGTTTCCGTATCGAACTGGGCGAAGTCGAAGCGCGCTTGCGCGAGCAGAACAGCGTCGGCGAAACCGTGGTGGTGGCTCAGGATGGCCCGACCGGCAAGCAATTGGTGGCGTATGTGGTCCCGGCCGATGCCCTGGCCGACCCGGCCGAGTTCCGCGACACCCTGCGCCGCGCCCTGAAGGCCGGCCTGCCGGATTACATGGTGCCGGCGCACTTCGTGTTCCTCGCGCAGATGCCGCTGACCCCCAACGGCAAGCTCGACCGCAAGGGCCTGCCGTTACCCGATGCCAGCCAGATGCAGCAACAGTACGTGGCGCCGCAAACCGAGCTGGAGCAGCACATCGCCGCGATCTGGGCCGACATCCTGCACCTGCCGCAAGTGGGCCTGGACGACAACTTCTTCGAAGTCGGCGGGCATTCCTTGCTGGCCATCCAGATCACCTCGCGGGTCCAGGCCGAGCTGGGCCTGGACGTACCGCTGATGGAACTGTTCCAGACCGAATCACTGCGTGCCTATGTGCAGGCCGCAGCCACTTTCCGCGCCGGCAGCGTGGAAGACTTTGATGACCTTCGTGACTTTTTGAGCGAACTAGAGGCGATTTGAACCATGCTTTCCAACCCTAATATCGACCTGGTGTCGCGCTTTCTTCGCCTGCCTCTGGAACAACGTCAGCAGTTCTATCAGCGTCTGCAGGGCCGGGGCATGAGTTTCGCGCAACTGCCGATTGCCTCGATCCGTGAAGACGGCCAACGCCTGCCGCTGTCCTACGCCCAGGAGCGCCAGTGGTTTCTGTGGCAACTGGACCCAGGCAGTGCCACTTACCACATCCCCGGCGCCTTGCGCTTGCACGGGCGCCTGGACCTGGCCGCCCTGCAGCGCAGCTTCGACAGCCTGTTGGCCCGCCACGAAAGCCTGCGCACGCAGTTGGTCGAGGAGGGTGAGCAGGTGTGTCAGGTCGTGCTGCCCCAGGCGAGCGTGCAGATTCAGCAAGGGCAGATCGACGAGACGCAGTTGCTGGCGCGAGTGGAAGCCGAAGTGGCGCGGCCTTTCGATCTGCACCAGGCGCCGCTGCTGCGTGTGACCCTGTTGCAACTGGCTGAGGATGACCATGTGCTGGTGATGGTGCAGCACCATATCGTGTCAGATGGTTGGTCGATGCAGGTGATGGTCGAGGAGCTGGTGCAGTTGTACGCGGCGTACAGTCAGGGACAGGACCTGCAACTGCCGCAGCTGCCAATCCAGTACGCCGACTACGCCCTGTGGCAGCGCGGCTGGATGGAGGCAGGGGAACGGGCGCGGCAACTGGCCTATTGGCAGGCGCTACTGGGCGGCGAGCAACCGGTGCTGGAATTGCCGCTGGACCGTCCGCGTCCCGCGCAGCAAAGCCATCGCGGCGCAAGCTTGCAGGTGCAGCTGCCACCCGAACTGGTCGCCGGCCTCAAGCGCCTGGCGCAGCAGGAGGGTGTCACCCCGTTCATGTTGTTGCTCGCGTCGTTCCAGACCTTGTTGTATCGCTACAGCGGGCAGTCGGACATCCGCATCGGCGTGCCGATTGCCAACCGTAACCGCGTCGAGACCGAGCGGCTGATCGGCTTTTTCGTCAACACTCAGGTGCTCAAGGCTGACCTGGACGGGCAGATGAGTTTTGTCGAGCTGCTGCAACAGACCCGGCAGCGCTCGCTCGAAGCCCAGGCCCACCAGGACCTGCCGTTCGAGCAATTGGTGGTGGCGCTGCAACCCGAGCGCAGCCTGAGCCACAACCCACTGTTCCAGGTGATGTTCAACCATCAGACCGACGCCCAGGGCGGGCGCGGCGGTCAGCAATTGCCGGGCCTGCGCGTGGTGGAGCTGGAATGGGACAGCCAGACCACGCACTTCGACCTGAGCCTGGATACCCACGAATCGGCCGAGGGGCTGTGGGCGGCGTTTAACTACGCCACCGATCTGTTCGACGCGCCAACCATCGAGCGCTTGGCGCAACACTGGCAGCAACTGCTGCAGGCGGTCGTCAGCGCACCGCGCAGCCGTCTGGATGAGCTGCCGATGCTCGGTGGCGCCGAGCAGCAGTGCATGCTCCAGCACTGGAACGCCCCGGCGTGCACCCGTGAACTGCAAGGTGTGCACCGACTGTTCGAGGCCCAGGCCGCCAGGCAGCCCGAGCGCCAGGCCCTGGCGCTGGGTGAACAAAGCCTCAGCTACGGCGAGCTGAACCGCCAGGCCAACCGCCTGGCGCACTACCTGATGGCCCAGGGCGTCGGCCCGCAGGCATTGGTCGGTATCGCCGTGGAGCGCTCCTTTGCCATGGTGGTCAGTTTGCTGGCGGTGCTCAAGACCGGCGCCGCCTATGTGCCGCTGGACCCCGAGTATCCTCGCGAGCGTCTGGTGCACATGCTCGAGGACAGCGGCGTGCGCCTGGTGTTGACCCAGTCGCACCTGCGCGATCGCCTGCCATTGCCTGCGCAGGTGCAGGCGGTGGAGATCGACCTCGCTCAGGCGCAGTTGGCCCTGTGTGCCGAACACACGCCAGATGGCGCGTTCGAGCCGCAAAGCCTGGCCTATGTGATCTACACCTCCGGCTCCACCGGCAAGCCCAAGGGCGTTGCCATCAGCCACGCTGCGTTGAGTGAGTTCGCCGGAATCGCCGCCGAGTATTCGCAACTGGTCGCGCAGGATCGCGTGTTGCAGTTTGCGACCCTGAACTTCGACGGCTTCGTCGAGCAGTTGTACCCGGCCCTGACCCTCGGCGCCACGGTGGTGCTGCGCGGCCCGCAGCTGTGGGACGGCGCCGAGTTGTACCGGCAGATCATCGAGCAGGGCATCACCCTGGCCGATTTGCCGACCGCCTACTGGAAGCTGTTTTTGCAGGACTGCCTGGCGGCGGGTTCGCGGCCTTACGGCGCCTTGCGCCAGGTCCATATCGGCGGCGAAGCCATGCCCCTGGACGGCCCGCTGCTGTGGCAACGCGCGGGCCTGGGCCATGTGCGCCTGCTTAACACCTACGGGCCGACCGAGGCCACCGTGGTCTCCAGTGTGCTGGACTGCACCGACCCCAATGTGATCAGCGGCGTGACTGCCAGCCCGATTGGCCGCGCGGTACCTGGGCGTGGCTTGTTCGTGCTTGACCGCGATCTGAACCTGTTGCCCGTCGGGGCCGTCGGCGAGCTCTACATTGCCAGCGCCAGTGGTCTGGCCAGCGCGTATCTGCAGCGCCCGGGCCTGACCGCCGAGCGCTTTGTCGCCAACCCATTCGGCGTGTGCGGCGAGCGGCTTTATCGCACTGGCGACCTGGCGCGTTATCGCGCCGATGGGGTGGTGGAGTACGTCGGGCGGGTCGACCATCAGGTGAAGATCCGCGGTTTCCGCATCGAACTGGGCGAGATCGAAACCTTGCTGCTGGCCCAGGACAGCGTGCGTGAAGCGCTATTGCTGGCCGCTGACCAGCAGCTGCTGGCCTATCTGGTGCCCGCGCATGCGTTGAGCGACGCCGAGCGCGAGCGCGCCTGCGAGCAATTGCTGGTCACCTTGCGCGAACATCTGCCGGATTACATGGTGCCGGCGCACCTGATCTTCCTCGACCGCATGCCGCTCAACCCCAACGGCAAGCTGGACCGCCAGGCTCTGCCCAAGCCAGGCGCGGGCGCGACACAGCCGGACTGGCTGGCGCCGGTCACGCCGTTGCAGCAGCAGGTCGCCGCGATCTGGGCGGATATTCTCGGCGTCGAACACGTCGGTTTGAACCAGCACTTTTTCGAACTGGGCGGGCATTCGCTGCTGGCGATGCAAGTGGTGTCGCGCATTCGCCACACGCTGCAGCGTGAGGTGCCGCTCAAGGCGCTGTTCGAGCATCCGCGCCTGGATGCATTCGTCGCCGCATTGCAGTCCCAGGACAGCCAGTCGCCGGCCGCCCCGGCGTTATTGCCGACAGGGCGCGAGCAACCTTTGCCGCTGTCCTACGCCCAGGAGCGCCAGTGGTTCCTCTGGCAGCTGGAGCCGCACAGCGCCGCGTACCACATCCCCAGTGCGCTGCGCCTGAAAGGGCAGTTGGACCCGGTTGCGTTGCAACGCAGTTTCGACGCTTTGCTGGCCCGGCATGAAAGTCTGCGCACCTATTTGCGTCAAGACCACGCACGCACGGTGCAAGTGATCGAGCCGCAGGCGTCGTTGCAGATCGCTCACGCCGAGGTCGACGAAGCTGAACTCCAGGCACAGGTCGAGGCGCTGATCGCGCAGCCGTTCGACCTGGAGCGTGGTCCGTTACTGCGCGTGTCGCTGCTGCGCCTGGCCGCTGATGAACATGTGCTGGTGTTGGTGCAGCATCACATCGTCTCCGATGGCTGGTCGATGCAGTTGATGGTCGAGGAACTGGTGCAGCTGTACGCCGCGTTCAGCCAGGGCCACACGCCGAACCTGCCGGCGCTGCCGATCCAGTACGCCGACTACGCGGTGTGGCAGCGCAACTGGATGGAAGCGGGTGAGAAGGAACGCCAGTTGGCGTACTGGCGCGAGCGGCTGGGCGGCGAGCAAAGCGTACTGGAGCTGCCGTTCGACCACCCGCGCCCGGCCGTGCAAAGCCAT
Source organism: Pseudomonas sp. R5-89-07 (assembly GCF_003851685.1). Classification (NCBI taxonomy): domain Bacteria; kingdom Pseudomonadati; phylum Pseudomonadota; class Gammaproteobacteria; order Pseudomonadales; family Pseudomonadaceae; genus Pseudomonas; species Pseudomonas sp. R5-89-07. The sequence continues at coordinate 2,480,480 of NZ_CP027727.1, forward strand.
CGTGGCGCACGCCTGGCCTTCGAGCTGGCCCCCGAGCTGACTCAAGACCTCAAGGCCCTGGCTCGGCAACAGGGCGTGACCCTGTTCATGTTGCTGCTCGCGTCGTTCCAGACCTTGCTGCATCGCTACAGCGGCCAGGAGGAAGTGCGCGTCGGCGTGCCCATCGCCAACCGCAACCGCAGTGAAACCGAGCGTCTCATCGGTTTCTTCGTCAACACCCAGGTGCTCAAGGCCGATCTGCATGGGCAGATGAGCGTCGAGCAGTTGCTGCAACACACCCGCCAACGCGCGTTGGAAGCCCAGGCCCACCAGGACCTGCCGTTCGAACAATTGGTGGAAGCCCTGCAACCGGAGCGCAGCCTGAGCCACAACCCGTTGTTCCAAGTGATGTTCAACCACCAGACCGACGTCGGCCAGGCCCAGGTCCAGCAGCAACTGCCGCACCTGCTGGTCGAAGGGCTGGAGTGGCAAAGCAAGACCGCGCATTTCGACCTGGACCTGGATATCCAGGAATCCACCGAAGGCATCTGGGCCACCCTCGGTTATGCCCAGGACCTGTTCGAAGCCAGCACCGTGCAACGCATGGCGCGCCACTGGCAGAACCTGCTGCAGGGCATGGTCGTCGACCCTCGGCAGCAGCTCGGCCAGTTGAGCCTGCTGGACGCCGCCGAGCAGCAACAGATCCTGGCGCTGTGGGACTGCAGCGCATCCGGCTTCTCGGCCCAGCGCCTGGTGCATGAGTTGGTGGCCGACCGTGCGCGGGAAACCCCGGAGGCGGTGGCGGTGAAGTTCGCCGACCAACAGCTCACTTATGGCGAACTGGAACGTCAGGCCAACCGCCTGGCCCACGCGCTGATCGCCCGTGGCGTCGGCCCGGAAGTGCGCGTGGCCATCGCCATGCCGCGCAGCGCCGAGATCATGGTGGCCTTCCTCGCGGTACTCAAAGCCGGTGGCGTGTACGTGCCGCTGGATATTGAGTACCCGCGTGATCGCCTGCTGTACATGATGCAGGACAGTCGCTCACGGTTACTGCTGACTCACTCGTCCGTCCAACAACGCTTGCCGATCCCGGACGGCCTGCAAGCCCTGGCGGTAGACCAGCTACAAGCTTGGTCCGACGAGCACGACGCGGCGCCGAATGTTGCATTGGACGGCGACAACCTCGCCTACGTGATCTACACCTCCGGTTCCACCGGCATGCCCAAGGGCGTGGCTGTATCCCACGGGCCGTTGGTGGCGCACATCATCGCCACCGGCGAGCGCTATGAAACCCGCCCGGCCGATTGCGAACTGCACTTCATGTCGTTCGCCTTCGACGGTGCCCACGAAGGCTGGATGCACCCGCTGATCAACGGCGCCAGCGTGCTGATCCGTGACGACAGCCTGTGGCTGCCGGAATACACCTATGAACAGATGCACCGTCACCAGGTGACCATGGCGGTGTTCCCGCCGGTGTACCTGCAGCAACTGGCCGAACACGCCGAACGCGACGGCAACCCACCCGCGGTGCGCGTGTACTGCTTCGGCGGCGATGCCGTGGCCCAGGCCAGCTATGACCTGGCCTGGCGCGCACTCAAGCCGACCTACCTGTTCAATGGCTACGGCCCCACCGAAACCGTGGTCACGCCGCTGTTGTGGAAAGCACGCCAGGGCGACCCGTGCGGCGCGGTGTACGCACCCATCGGCACCTTGCTCGGCAACCGCAGCGGCTATGTGCTCGATGCCCAACTGAACCTGCAACCCATCGGCGTGGCCGGCGAGTTGTACCTGGGCGGCGAGGGCGTGGCGCGGGGTTACCTGGAGCGTCCTGCCCTGACCGCCGAACGTTTTGTGCCGGACCCATTCGGCAAGCCCGGCAGCCGCGTGTATCGCAGCGGCGACCTGACCCGTGGGCGCCCGGATGGGGTGGTGGACTACCTCGGCCGCGTCGACCATCAGGTGAAAATCCGCGGTTTCCGTATCGAACTGGGCGAAATCGAAGCGCGCCTGCGCGAGCAGGCCAGCGTCGGTGAAACCGTGGTGGTGGCCCAGGACGGCCCGACCGGCAAGCAGCTGGTGGCCTACGTGGTACCGCTGGACCCGGCCCTGCTCAACGATGCCGCCGCCCAAGCCGACGGCCGCGAAGCCCTGCGCCGCGCCCTGAAAACCCGCTTGCCGGACTACATGGTGCCCACGCACCTGATGTTTCTGGAACGCATGCCACTGACCCCCAACGGCAAGCTCGACCGCAAGGGCCTACCGCTGCCGGATGTGAGCCTGATGCAGCAGGTGTATGTGGCGCCGCAGAGCGAGCTGGAGCAGCAAGTGGCAACCATCTGGGCCGAAATCCTGGGTGTGGAGCGGGTAGGCCTGGCCGACCATTTCTTCGAATCTGGAGGCCACTCGTTGTTGGCGATGCAGGTGATTTCCCGCTTGCGTCAGCTGTTGGATCGGGAAGTCCCTCTGAGGACATTGTTTGAACAACCGCGGCTGCAGGGTTTTGTCGAGGTGCTGACCCACTTGCAAGCGTCTGCGGCGAGCGCACCGCCCATCCTGCCGGTCAGCCGTGAGCAGCCATTGGCGCTGTCCTATGCCCAGGAGCGGCAGTGGTTTCTCTGGCAATTGGACCCGAGCAGTGCGGCCTACCACCTACCCAGCACGTTGCGTCTGCGCGGCTGGCTGGACCGAACGGCTTTGCAGCGGGCCTTCGAGCGTCTGGTTGCCCGCCATGAAAGCCTGCGCACTCAGGTGTATCAGGAGGCCGGGCGCGCCTTTCAAGTGATCCGCGAAGTCGGTGCAGTGGACATCGTGCAGGCGCCGGCCAATGAAAGCGATTTACAGCGTCTGGTAGAGGCGGAAATTGCACGCCCGTTCGACCTGCAACAAGGGCCGCTGCTGCGCGTAACCTTGTTGCGGATCGCCGAAGACGACCATGTATTGGTGCTGGTGCAGCACCACATCGTTTCCGATGGCTGGTCGATGCAGGTCATGGTCGATGAGCTGGTGCAGTTATACGCCGCTTACAGCCAAGGCCAGGATCTGCAACTGCCAGCATTGCCGATTCAATACGCCGATTACGCCCAGTGGCAGCGTGACTGGATGGAAGCGGGGGAGCGGGCGCGGCAACTCGCTTATTGGCAGGCGCTGCTGGGCGGCGAGCAACCGTTGCTGGAGCTACCGCTCGACCGGCCGCGGCCGTCGGTGCAGAGCTTTTGTGGCGCGAGCCTGGCGCTCAGCCTTGCCCCGGCGTTGCTGGCAGGGCTCAAGGGGCTGGCACAGCGTGAAAATGTCACGCTGTTCACGGTGCTGCTGGCCTCGTTCCAGACGCTGCTGCACCGTTATACCGGGCAACAGGACATTCGCGTCGGAGTGCCCATCGCCAATCGCAGCCGGGTCGAAACCGAACGCCTGGTGGGTTTTTTCGTCAACACGCAAGTGCTCAAGGGTGATATCGATCCTCAACTGACGGTCAGCCAATTGCTGCAGCAGGCCAGGCATCGCGCGCTCGACGCCCAGAGCCACCAGGACCTGCCGTTCGAGCAGTTGGTCGACGCCCTGCAGCCTGAGCGCAGCTTGAGCCATAACCCATTGTTCCAGGTGATGTTCAATCACCAGAGCGAAGCCCGCCTGGCCAGTAGCGGCCAGCAACTGCCCGACCTGAAAGTCGAGGGGCTGGATTGGGGCACGCAGACCGCGCAGTTCGATCTGAGTCTGGATACCCAGGAAACCGTCGATGGGCTGTCGGCTACGTTGACCTATGCCACCGACCTGTTCGACGCCGCTACGGCCAGGCGCATGGCGCGTCATTGGCAGAACCTGTTGCAGGCCATGTTGAGTGACCCGGATCAACGGGTCACTCAGTTACCGCTGCTGGAACCGCTGGAGCAGCAGGTCATGGTGGAGCAGTGGAACGACACGGCGCAGGCTTATCCGTTGCACTGCACCGTGCAGCAGATGTTCGAAGCGCAAGTGCGGCGCACGCCGGATGCCCAGGCAGTGCTGTTTGCCGCGCAGGCGCTCAGTTATTCGCAGCTCAATGCTCGAGCCAATCGCCTGGCGCACCGCCTGATCCAGGCCGGTGTCGCGCCGGACATGCTGGTGGGTGTGGCGATGGAGCGTTCAATCGAAATGGTCGTCGCGCTGCTGGCGGTGCTCAAGGCGGGTGGTGCCTATGTGCCGCTGGACCCGGACTACCCGCGTGAACGCCTGGCCTACATGCTGCAGGACAGCAACGCACCGCTGCTGTTGACCCAGGCGCACCTGTTGCAGGCGCTGCCCGTCAGTGATCCCTCGCACTGCCTGGTGGTCGAGCCCGGTGATCTGTGGCTGAGCGAATACGCCGATACCGATCCTGATGTTGCGGTGGACGCAGAAAACCTGGCTTACGTGATTTACACCTCCGGCTCTACCGGGCAGCCGAAGGGCGCAGGTAACCGCCACTGCGCGTTGACCAACCGATTGCTCTGGATGCAACAGGCTTATGCGCTGGACGCCGAAGATACGGTGCTGCAGAAAACACCGTTCAGTTTCGACGTGTCCGTATGGGAGTTTTTCTGGCCCTTGATGACGGGGGCTCGACTGGTGGTGGCGGCGCCTGGGGATCATCGGGACCCATCACGGTTGGTGGAATTGATCAATCGCCAGCAGGTGACCACCCTGCATTTCGTGCCCTCGATGCTGCAAGCGTTCCTCCAGGACCCGAAGGCGGCCAGTTGTCAGGGGCTGCAACGCATCATGTGCAGTGGCGAAGCCCTGCCGGTGGACGCGCAGCAGCAAGTGTTCGCCAAGCTGCCAAACGCGGGCTTGTTCAACCTGTATGGACCCACTGAGGCTGCCATTGATGTGACCCACTGGACATGCGTCGATGAACAGCGCGACAGCGTGCCGATTGGTCGACCGATTGCCAACTTGCGCACGCATGTGCTGGATGGGCAATTGCAGCCAGTCGCACCGGGTGTTGCCGGCGAGCTGTACCTGGGCGGCGTGGGGCTGGCACGCAGTTACCATCGGCGCCCCGGCCTTACCGCAGAGCGGTTCGTACCCTGTCCGTTCCAGCCGGGCTCGCGGTTGTATCGCACCGGGGATCGGGTGCGCCAGCGTATGGATGGCGTGATCGAATACATCGGTCGCCTGGACCATCAGGTAAAGCTGCGCGGCTTACGCATAGAACTGGGCGAAATTGAGGCACGGTTGCTGGAGCATCCGCAGGTGCGCGAGGCCTCGGTGCAAGTGCATGAAGGAAAGTACCTGGTCGGCTACCTGGTGCTGCAGGACTCGACGCAAGCGTGGCGTGATGCCTTGAGCCTTCACTTGTTGGCGCATGTGCCCGATTACATGGTGCCTGCGCAGTGGGTACTGCTGGACCGGATGCCGCTGAGCCCGAATGGCAAGCTGGACCGCAAGGCCTTGCCCGCGCCCGACGTCGGCGTGTATGAGCGCAAATTCGTTGCAGCGCGCAGCCCACTGGAGCACACGCTCGTGGCGGTCTGGAGTGAGGTTCTGGAGCTTGAGCAGGTGGGCGTCGAAGACAACTTCTTCGAGTTGGGTGGGCATTCGTTGCTGGTGCTGATGCTCAAGGAGCGCATCCGCAAGGCCGTCGGCGTGGAGTTGTCGGTGAGTCAGTTGATGCTCAATCCGACCGTGGCCGGGCAGGCGCTGTGCCTGGAGGGACGCGCCGAGACGTCGTTGATCGTGAGGCTCAATAGTCAAATCCGAGGCACACCTTTGTACCTCTTCCATCCCAGCTATGGCTCGGTGCATTGCTACAAGGCAATTGCCCTGGCGTTGCGCGAGCAGCGGCCGGTGATGGGGGTGATGTGTCGCGCGCTGGCCGAGCAGGGCAGTGAGGTTCCCGCCTGGTCTGAAATGGTCGAAGACTACACGTCGCAATTATTGAAGGCACAGCCTGAAGGGCCGTTCCGTCTGGCCGGCTGGTCCCTGGGGGGCAACCTGGCGATGGAAGTTGCCTATGGCCTGGAGCAGGCGGGCCGGCAGGTTGAGTGTGTCGGCTGGATCGATGCATCACCGCCCCAGTGGGTCAAGCCATTCTGGGATAGCGCGGTGATGGTCGATGAGCGGGACATATCTGCCAATGAGCGACGTGTGGAGCTGCTGGGGGTAATGTTCGCGGATTTTTCCGAGCAGATTCACGCCCACTGGTCGGGGCTGCAACGTTCAGAGGCGGAGGACGGCGAGCGGTGGGCCGCCTTCAGCCGCTGGGCCGAACAGACCCTGGGCGAGCGCTTTCTCGAGCTCAAGGAGGAGTTGCTCAATGGTGAGGAGGCGCAGATTTCCTGGGAGGTCGACCGCCTTTTGGGCGAGCGCCTGCGCGATGCCGACTTCAAGGCAATCAAGGCACCGATCAGTTGCTGGTGGGCAACCTTGAGCCGTACCGGGGTGCATCATCAGTTGATCGAGGCAAGCATGCTGGAGGTGGCTGGACAATCGCAGGTCGAGCGTTCAGTGCTGATCGAGACCAGCCATGACCGGTTGATCGATAACGCGCAATTCATCCGCAGCTTCGCCGCAGCGATGGCCTGAGTCCAGGCCTGCGCGAAGGAGCCCCCGGTCACCTCGCGTGACTGGGGGCCGATCGTTCCCACGCCGGAGAGTGGGAATGATCTTCACACACTAAAACGCCCCGGGCAGTGGATGCCCCGGGGCGTTTGGCGTGCAACCGTCAGCCGCGACGGGACGGCTGATAACGCGACTTAAAAGTCCCAGCGCGTGCTGAGCATGAAGTTGCGCGGTTCGCCATAGGCAGCAGAGTTGTAGAAGCCGATGTTGGTGTAGTAGGACTTGTCGAAAATGTTGTTGATGTTCAGCGTAGTCGACACGTTTTTAGTGAATTGGTAGCGGGCCATCGCGTCTACCAGCCAGTACGACTCCTGGGAGAATTCTTCGTAGCCGCCACGGGGAGAGTTGTAGATGTCCTGCCAGGCCACGCTCTGCCAGCGAGCACCGCCGCCGACGGTCAACTTGTCGAGGTTGCCCTTGAGTTTGTAGGTGGTGTAGAGGCTGACCTGATCTTCGGGTTCGAAGGTGGAAATTTTCACGTCTTTGTCGTCGCGCACGATCTTGTGGGTATAGCCGGCCTGGAGCTGCCATCCCGGAGCCAGTTCGCCGGACATCTCCACTTCATAACCCTTGGTCACCGCCTTGGTACCTTTGAACGCATAGTTCGAAGGGGTGGGCTTGAGGTTGTTGTAATCGTCGTCCGAAACGGAACGGTTGTCTTCATGGATCTCAAAGTAGGCTGCGCTGGCATTTACACGACCGTCCAGGAAATCTGCCTTCAGGCCCAGCTCCCAGTTCTGGCCTTCGTCCGGTTCAAGCAGCTTGTTATCCCTGTCGCGGTTGTAGCTTTCCTGCGGCATGAAGATATCGGTGTAACTGGCGTAGACCGAGTAGGTATCGTTCAGGTCGTACACCGCACCCACATAGGGTACGAAGCGCCCCGACTCGCGATAGCTCGGGTTGTTGCCGGTGACCGTGTAGTTGACTACCCGGCCACCCAGCAGCAGCTTGAGGTCGTCGGCAAGGCTCAGGCGGGTCGTCATGTACATGCCGGTCTGGCGCACGGTGTCGTCGATTTTCGATTGCGGCGTGCCCCAATCCGGTTGCGGGGCGTTGCCGTGCCAGTTGTGGAAGTCCACCAGGTTAGGGGCGAGGTTCCAGTAACCGTTGCCATTCCATTCCGACGAGCTGATAGAGCCACCGAGAACCAGCTCATGCTCGCGGCCACCCAGGCTGAAAGGGCCGCTCACATACAGATCGGCGGAATCGCTGACGGTCTCTCCGGTGTATTTACCCGAAGTGAGCTGTGACGTGCCATCCAATGCTGGCGTATCGCCCTGAATTGACCCCATCAACGCGTGGTAACCGTTGATCTTGTGGTCCAGTTGCAGCTTGGTGATCCAGCCATCCCCCAGGTCGTGCTCCACCATGGCGAAGACGGTGCGGGTGTACTGCTCCCAGCTGCTCCAGTCGGCGGCGTTGTTGAACGAGCGCTTGACGTTGTTGCGATTACCCTGGGCATCGATCAGTGGGAAGCTGCCCGACCACGACGAACCTTTCGGCAGGCTGTCCTGATAATCACCGCCCACAGTCAGCATGGTGTCGGGGGACAGGTCGAACTCCATGATGCCGTAGTAGGTCGGGCTTTTGCGCTCGTAGCGGTCCATGAACGAGTGCTTGTCCTGGTAGGCGGCGACGGCCCGGCCACGGATATTGCCGGTTTCAGTCAGGGGGCCGCTCACATCCAGCTCGCTGCGGTAATTGTCCCAAGAGCCAGCACCCAGCGTGGCATGACCCTGGAACTCGGCGGTCGGTTTCTTGCGTACGAGGTTGATGGTTGCGCCCAGCGAACCTGCACCGGTCAGCAGGCCGGTCGCGCCCTTGAGCACTTCGACACGGTCGTAGATCGCCATGTCGCTCAGGGTATTGCCCGCGGAGTAGGCCACGTTGCGTGCGGTGGACGGGATGCCGTCATACTGGAAGTTGTTGATGGAGAAGCCACGGGCGTAGTAATTGCTGCGCTCGGTATCGAACGCGGAAACGGTGATGCCCGGGGTGTGGCGCATCACGTCGTCCACACTGTTCAAGCCGAAATCGTCCATATGTTGGCGCGTGACGACGGTCACCGACTGCGGGGTTTCCTTAGGTGTCAGAACCAGGCGCGTTGCGGTGGCGATGGAGCCCGGCGTATAGGAACCGGTATTTTCGGTCACGTTACCCAGCATGTTGCCGGTTACCTGAGTCGGACTCAGCTCCAGCCCGCCACCAGTACCGGCAGCGGCCACGGTCAGGGTATTGCCGTTGAGGCTGTAGGTGGTCTGGCTGCCGTTGAGCAATGCATCGATGGCTTGCTGCGGCTGCATCTTGCCGTTGACGGCACGACTGTTCTTGCCCTGCACATCGCCCGGGCTGTACAGCACTTGCACGTTGGCCTGGCGGCCAAATTCCTGCAGCGCGCTCCCCAGCGGCTGCGCAGGAATGTTCAACTCGATCTCCTGGGCCTGCACGTAGCCTGCAATCGGCAGTGACACCGCCAGTGCCAGGGCACTCGGGAGAAGGTTCATGTTCAGGGCCCTGCGCATGGATAACGCTTTGCTCAGGGGGCTGAGACCGAGTCGTGCTGGCATGGATGCTTTCTCTTCTAGGTGTTAAGTGGGCAGTTATTAGTATCTATTGAGGTTAATTCTCATTACCACTAGTGAGACGTTCTTACTCCGCAAAACCGGAAAATAAATTTCACGCCGGCTCCATTTCGTGCACCACCTGGCCGGCGCGCAGCCGCACCAGCTGGTCGGCAATGTCGAAATAACGGTCGTCGTGGCTGATCACGATGATGGTCTTGCCCAGGCGCTTGAGGTCCGGCAGTAGCTCGGTGTAGAAAATCCGGCGGAAGGCCGGGTCCTGGTCGGCGGCCCATTCGTCGAACACCAGCACTGGGCGTTCTTCGAGCCAGGCGTTGACCAGTGCCAGGCGCTTGCGCTGGCCGGTAGAAAGGTCGGTGGTGCTGAACACGCCGTCCTTGACGCTGACCTTGTGCGCGATCTCCAGGCGTTCCAGGTATTGAGTGGCGCTGTCCAGGGACTGGGTGGCGCTGCCTTGCACCAGGTCGTCGAACAGGTAGTAGTCGGAAAACACCGTGGTGAACAGCTGGCGATAGTCGTCGCGCTCAGGGTCGGTGACCGCTTCGCCGTTCAGGCGAATCTCGCCGGCCTGGGGCGAGTACAGGCCCAGCAGCAGTTTGATCAGGGTGGTCTTGCCGCTGCCGTTCTCCCCGACGATGAACACGATGTCGCCTTGCTTGATGCTCAGGTTGATCGGCCCCAGATGGAACGGCTCGCTGCCCTCGACCGCGGGCGGGCTGTAGCTCACGCCGCGCAGTTCGAGGCTTGTGACCACCGGTTTCGGCGCTTCGCTGTCGTCCATCAACAGGTGCGGTTCGGGCGATGAAAAGCGTTCCGACAGCTCGCTGATGCGGCCAAAGGCAATCTTCGCCTTGCCCACCACCGGCAGGTAGCCCAGCAGGTGCTCCAGCGGGCCTTTCATGTACAGCAGCACCAGCACGAAGCCGGTGATCACGGTGGGGTCCGGGTTGGGGTTATACGCCTGCATCGCCAGGGCCAGGCCAATGACTACAAAGAACAGCATCGAGCCAAACGTCTTGGCGAGGATGTAGATGTTGACCGAGCGCACCTGGATATCGCTGATGCGGTCGGCGGTTTCCTGGATGCGATGGGTGTTCATGCGAAACCGTCGCGGCCGGTGCATGCGCAGCTCCTTGGCGCCGGACGCGATCGCGTTGTAGTAACGCTGCAACTCATCCTCATGGCTGCGCGCCAGGTCGAAGCCTTGAATGCCTTTGCCGCCGGCGATGAATTGCACGGCGCTGCCGATAATGATCGCCACCACCATCATCAGGAACATCGGCACCGACAGGTAGGCCAGGTAGCCCAGGCAACCGAGGGTGACCGTGGCCGCGATGGCCAGGGGGGTGAACGCGAAGGAGAAGTCGCTGATGGTGTCGACGTCGTGGGTCAGCACCGGGATCAGGCGGTGGGAGCGATACCGTTCGATCTGCCCGATGGGCGCCGACAGCACCTTCTCGCCCAGGTCCTTGCGCAGCGCGGCGATGATTCGTTGCCCGACGTAGTTGGTGCCGATGTCGGAAATGATCGAACTGAGCAGCGCCACCACGCATAACGCGGCAAAGGTCAGCACCACGCCCTGGGTCATGCCGTTGGCCGAATGCAGCGCATTATTGATCGTGGCCAGCAGCAAGGTAATGGCCAGGCCGCCCACCATGCCGAGGGCGACGGAGACCGTCACGATGGTGCGAAACGGCCGGAGCAGGGCGAGCAAGCCTTTGAAGGCGCCGCGTTTGGGGTCGGTCATAAATACATCCCGGAGAGTGAAAAGAGGGGCTGGGCACGCAGACCCTTACCCATGACAAACGAAGCATCGGCGCGACTATTTAGCGCGGTGCGCCCGGCGGCGCCGACGCGGGATAAATCGCGCGAGGGCTGGTTCGTTCTTGTTGTGTAGGCGCACGGGTATTCACGCCGTGCGTATTCCTTGTGCGAGAGCGAACCAATGACGAAAAAGAACCTGGTGTATGTGTGGTCCCTGAGAAATGCCGCCGCCGACAAGGCCGGGCAGCCGGTGGCCTACAAGGACCATGAGCGCTACATGAAGTCGGTACTGGAATTTCTGGTGGGCTCGCTCAACGACACTTCGCTGGGCGATGCCTACAACCTGGTCGGGGTGGTGTATGACGACGATGAGCAAAACCCACGGGATCAGGCGCTGGTCGCCGATTACGGTTTCGCTTACGCGCCTGGCCGCCAATGGCTGTACCCGGCCGATTTGCGCGTACAGGGCACGCTGGTCAATGACCTGTTGCTGAGCGTGCCGTCGACCTATCGCCGCCTGCCACGGGGCAGCGCCGAACATGTCGCCGGCAAACAGGATTTCGAACGGCGCCTGCACGACACCCTGGTGGAGTTGAAAGCCGACATCGTGGTGCTCGATGGCTTGCTGGTGATCCTCGATGAACTGGTGCGCCCAGGCGCGCCGTTTGCGCGGCGCATCATGAACATCCATCCGGGTATCACACGCATCGAATCGCCTTACGAACGCCGTGGTGCCTATGCCACCTGGAACGCGCTCTACGGTGCGCGTGGGCAGACAGTGGTGGATTGGGCAACCAAGGCCACCAAGCCTTCGGCGCCGCTGTACCTTACCGGCGCGTCGTTCCACTACGTGGACAACGGTATCGACTCCGGCGAAGTGTTCCACGACGTGTTGAGGACCGAGATTTCACCGCAGGACACAATCCTCGAACTGCGCTGGAACAACTTCAACAACAGCCTGTTCCCGGCGTTGCATGAAGGCCTGGAACTGTTGGCTCAGAAGAACTGAATGCAGTTCAAATGTGGGAGGGGGCTTGCCCCCGATGAGGGCGTGTCAGTGCATGCATCGTTGTCTGACACACCGCCATCGGGAGCAAGCCCCCTCCCACATTTGGATCTATTGCGCTATCAGAGATCGCGCACTACCCGGAAGCCAATCCAGTCACCCCGCGTCTGCGGGTAGATGTTGTTGCGGTTGCCTGAGCGGGAAAATACCGGCGCCTCGCCCCAGTCATTGCCACGAATCTGGTAGGCCTCACAGTTGGGCTCCACCCAGGCGCTGCCTTCGGTCGGCGCGCCGATGTAGTTCGGGTGCTCGCAATCGGCAACCCGCTCGTACACGTTGCCATGCATGTCATACAAGCCAAAGGCGTTCGGCGGGTAGCTGCCCACCGGCGACGAATAGCTGTAGCCGTCCGCCGGGCCGTAGGTGTTGGCGTGTTCGGCAATGCTGTAGCCCTTGCCTTCGTCGAACGGGAAGGGGAACGGCCCGCGGGTGCCGGCGCGGGCCGCGTATTCACGTTGGGCCTCGCTGACCATGTGGTAGTTCTGCCCGGTCTTCTTCGACAGCCAGCTCACGTAGCGCTTGATGTCGTCCATGTCCATGCACACGGCTGGCTGGCGTGGCCCCTGGGGGTAGCGTGGCTTGCTGGCGATGCATTCGCGGCCGGGGCGGTCATCGCCGTTGGCGATGGTGACGCCGGTCTGGCGCACGTAGCTGTCCCACTCGCCGGCGGTGATCTGGAAGCGGCTCATGGCGAAGGGCTTGGCAAAGGTGACTTCATGCATCGGGCCTTCGTCGGGCTCGCGGCCGACTTCGTCTTCCGGGGTGCCCATGGTGAACGTACCGGCGGGCAGCACCACCATTTCCGGGCAATCCTTGCAGTCCTTGAAGACTTTGCCCGGTTGCGTCGCGGCCGCCTGGGCCAGGCCGGGGAGCAGGGCGCTGCACAGCGCGGTCAGCGCCAGGGCGGGCAGGGGGTTGAGTCGAAATGGCGTCATGCGAGCGTCTCGTTCAAAGAAAAAAGGGTTCACAACCGCGGGCTCAGCAGCGCCATGAAGCGCTGGATTTCATCCGAATTGTTGAGCAGGCCGGGGGAGGTACGGATTACCGGGCCGACATCGCGGTCCACCGCGTCGATGACCACGCGGTTTTGCAGCATGTGCGCCGCAATCGCGTCGCTGTCCTGGCCCTTGACCCGGAAGAAGGTGAAGCCCGCCGACAGTTCAGGGCTGCGCGGGGTGACCAGTTCTACCTGCGGATGCGCCAGCAGTTGCTCTTTAAGTTCGGTATTGAGCGCATGGATACGCGCCTGCACCGCGGCCTTGCCCAATTGCAGGTGCAACTTGAAGGCTTCGTCGGCGGCCCAGCGATGTTCGAAGGCGTGGTAGCCGCCGGGGGTCATGGTGGTGGCGAAATTCGTGTCTTCGGAAAAGGTCGGCACCATTGGCGTGACGTACCTGTTTTCGGCATCGCGCGCGCACACCAGGCCGGTGCCGCGCGGCCCGAACATCCACTTGTGGGTGCCGGCGATAAAGAAGTCGCAGTGCATGCCCGGAAAGTCGAGGTTTTCCACGCCGAAGCCGTGCACACCGTCGACCACGTAGAGGATGCGGTCGTTGTCGTCGCGGTGGCGATTGTGTTCATCCACCAGTCGGCCGATCTCGCCGATGGGCAATTTGACGCCACTGCCCGACTGCACCCAGGTCATGCCCAGCACCCGCGTGTTGGGGCGGATAGTGCGCTGGATGTTGCCGATAATTTCATCGGCCGACACGCGGCTTGCGCTGTCGAACAGGCGGATGCGGCGCACCTGGGTGCCTTCCCTGCGCACGCGAAAATCCAGCACGTTCTGGGTCGCGTAATGCTCGTGCTCGGTGGTGAGGATTTCCTGGTCGGCGCGCACCTTGATCCCGCCGTAGATCATCGCCAGTCCCTCGGAGGTGCTGCCGGTGAGGGCGATCTGTGGCGGCGTGGCGTTCAGGTAGCGCCCGGCCCACTCGCGCACCTGGCCCTCGCGTTTCCAGGTTTCCTGCAGGTCCCAGTCCATCGCCAGGCCGGGGTTGCGGTCGATCTGCGCGCGGTAGCGTTCGATGGCCTCGCGCACCGGCCTTGGGTGCGAGGCCACCAGGAAGTTGGAGAAGTGCAGGTAATCCGGGTCCTGGTTGAACAGCTGTTTCAGTCCTGCCCATGGGTCGTTCGGGTTGGCTGCCAGCACCTGGGGCATCAGCGCCGTGCCCAGCGGCAGGCTGGCGGCAAAGACCCCGGCCAGCTTGAGGAATGTGCGGCGGTCGCTCATGGCGCTACCTCATGGTTGGCCGAGGGTTTGGCTGCTTTCTGCACCTGGTCCCACACCCGCAGAAAGTTACCGCCCCATAGCTTGGCGATATCGGCTTCGGAGTAGCCGCGCTGGATCAGTTCGGCGGTGACATTGCGCACCTCACCGACGTTCTCCCAACCCTGGAGACCGCCGCCGTCATTGAAGTCCGAGGCGATGCCGACGTGGTCGATGCCGATCTTGCGCACGGTGTAGTCGATGGCATCGCCCCAGTCCTTGAGGGTCGCCTTGGGTTCTTCCTCGAGAATCGCGTACAACTCGCTGGCGTACTGGCCGAAGCGCTGTTCGGACCACGCGGCGATGATCGCGTCGCCCGGCATCAAGGCCATCGCCAGGTTCGGCAGCGGCGGCAAGTCGAAGCGCGCGCGCAGGGCGTTGAGCTTGTCCTGGGTCGGCTGGCTCAGCGGGCGCAGGTAGGCAGGGAAGCCCACCACCTGCACCACGCCGCCACTGCGCTTGATCAGTTGCAGTTCCTTGTCACTGAGGTTGCGCGGGATGTCCACTGACGCCCGTGGTGCCGAGTGGGAGGCCACCATGGGCGTACGGCTCAATTGCGCGACCTGTTCCAGCGCCTTGGTCGACATCTGCGACACATCGATGATCACTCCGAGGTCATTGAGGCGCGCAACCGCTTGCTGGCCGATGGGCGACAGGCCCTCGAGGGCGTCGGCAGTGTCATTGAAGAACGGCAGCGGGCGCGATGAATCCGCCCAGGCGTTGTTGCCGATGTAGCTGAAGCCGAACATGCGCATGCCGCGTGCCGCCCACAGGTCCAGCTGGTTCAGGTCGTTGCCCAGCGGGTAGGCGTTGAGCATGCTGATGAAAATCGCGAACTTGCCTTCGCCGTGCAGGCGGCGCATGTCGTCCGGGGTATAGGCGATGCCCACTTGGTTGGGAAAGTCGCGGACCATGCCGGAGATGATTTTGTAGCGCACCTCTTGCTCGTGGCGGGCCTCTTCGACGAAACCGTCGGTGGGTTTGTGCGGGGCGTTGGCGCCGTTCCAGATTTCCGGCCAGCCGAAGATAGTCAAAGCCGCAGCGGACAAGCGGCCACGCGACGCTTTGGCCAGGTCGAACTGGCCGTTGCCATCCTTGTCGGCTTCATTGCCGGCGGTGCCGAAATCCATGGGCACGGTGATATGGCTGTCGAAGGACAACAGGCGTTCCTGCATGTCATTGGCTTGCTTGATCACCTCCAGCGGGTAGCCGGCGTTGCCCTTGAACCAGTGATCCCAGGCCAGGAAACCGGCCCCGGCAGCGACGGCCAGTGCCAGCGGCAGGCCCAGATACAGCGCCTTTTTCGAACGTGGTTTTGTCATTGCCATCTCAGTCAGTTGAGGCCCGTGCTATCAGGGAAGAACGAGCGATGGCCGGAGAAATTTAGCGGGCGGCGCAGGGCGGTTAAATTTCCCCAGGCGGCAAACGTTCTAGCTCTGATTAAGCCGTTTCCCAAGGTAGACAATGACGATCTCTCGACGTGGGTTCATCGCAGGCCTGGCGCTGACCGGCGCTGCTGTGCCCGCGGCCTTTTATGCCCATCGCGAGCTGACGCGGGAAGAAGAATTCCCGATCACCCCCGGCGAAGCCACGGTCGACCTGGCCGACACCCAGGGCCAGCACCTGGCCAATACCTTGCGCGGCGTGTGGAGCCTGCGCCTGGAAGGCCGCGATGCCGGCCTCAAGGGCCTGCCGTTGCAAGGCCTTGAGCTGCTGCTGGATATCGCTCCCCGAGGGCGTGGCTTGCGCGGTTACCTGGACACCGCCGAGCACCTGCGTGCCGACGGCGAGCCGCGCTACCGCGTATTGGGCGACCTGTTGACGGGCGAGGGCGCCTTGCTCTATTGGCGGCTGATCGACCGCGATTCGGCGGCGGGCATACCGGCCTATGAATTCAAGATGAGCCTGGATGAAGTCTGGGCCGACTTCGGCAATGCCGGCAGCGGCACCTTCAGCGGGCAGATCCTCGACCTCGAGCGGCCCCTGGCATTGACCGAGCGCGACAACCGTTTTATCGCGCACAAACAGCTGTTCCCCGAGGCCCGCCAGCGTATCGGCCTCAACCCGGCCCTGCTGGCGTGGCTGATTTCCCCCGAGCACCGCCTGTTTCACCAACTGTGGCACGCCACCCGTGACCAATGGCACAAACTGTCCGAGGAAAAACGCGAGGCCCTGCGCGGGATTGGCTGGCAACCCGGGCCGCGTGGCCAGGAGCGTGATGCGCGGGGCAAGCGCAAGGACCGTAACGGCTCGGGCATCGACTTCTTCTTCATGCACCGCCATATGCTCGGCACAGCCCGTTCCATGCAGGACTTGCCGTCATGGCCGCATTTTCCCGAGCCGCAACCGGCGCTGGAGCGTGATCGCCTGGGCTTTGTGCGTTACTTCGATAACCATGACGGCTTTGCGCTGCCGCCGTGCTGGTCGGCCCCGGATGACACCGACTACACTCAGTGGGTGAGCGACATCAAGGCCGCCGAGACCTACCACAGCAATTTCCAGGTGTGGGAATCCCAATACCGCGACCCGCGCTACCTGGCCCGATTGACCCTGGGCCAGTTGGGCTCGGAGATGGAACTGGGCCTGCATGACTGGCTGCACATGCGCTGGGCCTCGGTGCCGCGCGACCCGTCCAACGGCGCCCCGGTGCCGTTTGCCCGCGACCCTGCGGACTTTGCGGCGCGCTGGTACGCACCGGAGAATGACTTTCTCGGTGATCCATTTTCATCCCATGTCAATCCGGTGTTCTGGCACTTTCATGGCTGGATCGACGACCGTATCGAAGACTGGTTTCGCGCCCACGAACGGTTCAATCCCGGCGAGGTGACCCGGCTCGAGGTCAATGGCGTGGCCTGGTTCGCGCCGGGGCGCTGGGTTGAAATCAGCGACCCCTGGTTGGGCCCGGACACCCACGGCTGCAGCACCACGCCGGGGTTGCAGCAGGGGCGCTCACTGGAAATGGACCCGGAAATCATGAAGCTGGCCCTGCGCATCACCTTCAACGACGATGAAGAACGGCTCAAGGGCCTGTTCAAGCGCGTGCCGCAGCGACCCTGGTATGCGCGGCACCTCAAGGTCAACGGCAAAGCATAAGGAACGGCGCATTACCTGTGGCGAGGGAGCTTGCTCCCGCGACGGCCTGCCAATCGCCACAAAATATAGAGTGGGGCAGCTTCAGGACTGCTGCGCAGTCCAACGGGAGCAAGCTTCCTCGCCACAGAGTGGACGCTTTCAGGTCTGTTCGTCGTCCCGCAACTGTGCGCTCATCGCATCACAACTGCGCGCCCAGTCGCTCATCCATTGCGGCATCGGTGGCGAAGTCTCATCCAGGCCCAGCGCTCGCACGAACTCCGCTGGGGGCAGGGTGCCCTTGGTGGAGCGAAACAGCCCGCGTATCACCACCACACCGATAACCCGGCCATTGCTGAAAAACCGGTGCTCCATCAGGCTCCACTTGTGGTCCCAGCCGAGCATGCGGGTGTGCACTTCGAATACCTCAAACAGCTTCAGCTCGCGGCGAAACTTGCCCCAGGTGTCGCCCACGATCGGCACGGCTTTGTGGCGCAAGGCCACGCGAAAGGCGCCCGTGCGCAGGACGAAATCCATGCGTGCCACATCCGCCAGGGAGAAATACCGGCCATTGGTAACATGTCGGTTGAGGTCCAGGTCCAGCGGCCACACGCGCATGCGCACCACGGTGGTGGCCAGGCCATGGGCCGGTGTGCGCCAGGGGCGACGCAGCAGCATGCGTAACAGTCGAAACCATAAATTCATAAGAACGCCAATCAGTTGGTCGATGGCGGCACTGTACGGAGGTGAAATCGACTAAGGTAGGTGCGCAAATGACTTATTTCATGCGAAAAGCGCAAGCAGGCTTCTTAAATGCACATTACCTTGCTTCTGGCTGACCAATGCTCCGCGGCCAACGCCACACTGGCCGTGGAAATGCTCAGCGCAGCCAACCTGTTCGCCGACAAACCGGCCTTCGAGGTGGTGCTGGCTTCCCTGGACGGCCAGGCGGTCGCGACTTGGGGCGGGCAGCGCCTGCAGGTGCAGTATTCCCTGGCGCAGGTCGTGCGCACCGACCTGGTGCTGATCCCCGGTTTTCTGTTTACGTTGAAACAAGCCCTGCCGACGTTTGCTGCTTACGGCCCGTGGCTGCGCGAGCAACACGGGCAAGGCGCGGTGCTGGCCTCGATGTGCACGGCTGCGTTTTTGCTGGCCGAGTCGGGTCTGTTGCACGGTGCGCGCGCCACCACCCATTGGGCATTTGCCGCGTTGTTCCGGCGCCGCTATGCCCAGGTCAGCCTGGATGACGCACAGATTCTCTGTGAAGAAAACCGCTTGATCACCTGCGGCGGCGCGACGGCGGCGATGGACCTGATGCTGCACCTGATCCGCCGTTTCGGCTCACCGGAGCTGGCGCATACCTGCAGCAAATACTTGCTGATTGATAACGTGCGCACCGAGCAATCGGTGTATGCCCTGTGGTCGCTACCCAAGAGTCACGGCGACGGCGAAATACTGCGGGTGCAGCATTGGCTGGAGCAGCACTTCGCCCAGCCGGTATTGATCGATGACGTGGCGCAGCGCTTCGGCTTTGGCGTGCGCAATTTCAAGCGAAGGTTCAAGGAAGCCACCGGCTATACGCCTATCGGTTATCTGCAAACCCTGCGCCTTGAGCGGGCCAAGCAGATGCTTGAGTCGACCCGTATGACCCTCGACAGCATCACCTACGCTGTCGGTTATGAAGACAGCAACTCGTTTCGGCGCCTGTTCCAGCAACGTGTGGGCATGTTGCCCGCGGCGTATCGAAAGAGATTTTTGAGTGCGCTGCCTTGAGCGACCTAAATCGAAGACGAAAAAAAACCGGCTGATCAGGCCGGTTTGGGGTGCCCCTTCAACAGCAGGGGTTATACGTGGTTGCTCAGCAGACGATCCGAACCACCTTCAGCCAGGCCACGTTCCTGCAGGCGATCCGCACCACCTTCAGCCAGGCCACGTTCCTGCAGACGATCCGCACCGCCTTCAGCCAGGCCACGTTCCTGCAAGCGATCCGCACCGCCTTCAGCCAGGCCGCGTTCCTGCAGGCGATCCGCACCGCCTTCGGCAACGCGGGTTTCAATCAAACGGTCGGCACCGCCTTCAGCGACTACCGGGTGAGCGAAAGCGTTTGCAGCGAGTACCGAGAAAGCAAGGCTAAGCAAGAGTTGGCGTTTCATGAGAGTGTGCTCCGAGTGTCTTGGTTGGGTGCCGTTTGGCATGGGTTTGATGTTACGCGCCGCATTTTTTAAGAGAACTTCATTGCGCTGATGGTGACTATCGATGCCAGCGATGATCCTGTGCGGACCATCACTGCGAGCGTCATGGCATCTGCGGCAGATCATTGGGGCGCAGGTCAAACACCAGCACCTCGGCATCCTCGCCCTGGCTCAGGCGAAGCTGGCGCTCGTCCCGTACCCGTACGCCGTCGCCTTCCTGCAAGCGCTGGCCATTGAGTTCAACGCTGCCACGCGCCACATGGACGTAGGCGTAGCGATTCGGCGGCAAGTCCAGTTGCGCGCTTTCGTCGCCGTCGAACAGTCCGGCATACACCCGCGCATCCTGGCGCACATTCAACGAACCATTGGCTCCGTCCGGCGAGATGATCAACTGCAAGCGCCCGCGTTTCTGGGCCTCGCTGAAGTGCTCCTGCTGATAGCGCGGCTTGGCCCCGGCTTCGTTGGGCACGATCCAGATTTGCAGGAAGTGCACGCCAAGGCGTTGGCTGTGGTTGAACTCGCTGTGGGCCACGCCGCTGCCGGCGCTCATCAGTTGTACATCGCCGGGGCGGATCACCGAGCCGGTGCCCAGGGTGTCCTTGTGTTCCAGGGCACCCTCGAGTACATACGAGAAGATTTCCATGTCGCGGTGCGGGTGCTGGCCGAAGCCTTTACCGGCGGCGACGCGGTCATCGTTGATCACCAGCAGGTCGGAAAAACCCTGCTCCTTGGGGTTCCAGTAGTTGGCGAAGGAAAAGGTATGGAATGACTTCAACCAACCGTGATTGGCGGCGCCGCGTTCGGAAGCTTTGCGAAGGGTCAGCATGGTCCAGTCCTCAAGTGAGCGCGGGCTGCGAAATGCAGAGCGCTTGCGTTGAGAAGAAGGTTAATGGTTAACCGATAATTCATTAAGAAGATCAAATTTGAATAACTGTCACCTGTAGGTTGACAGTAGCAGGCATGCCATAATGCCCGACGCATTCCTTCCCGATGGACGTTTCCCGCCTATGAAAACCGTGGCCATGGCGCTGTTTCCGGACTTCCTGCTGCTCGACATGGCCGGGCCGCTCGAAGTGTTTTCGATTGCCAACCGCTACCTGCCGGCGGCCGACCACTACCGCATCCTGACCCTCGGCACTGAGCCCGGGCCGTTGCGTGCGTCCAATGGTGTGATGGTCCAGACCGACCTGCTGCTGGACCAGGCCCACACGGCGTACGACTTGCTACTGGTGCCCGGCGGGCCGGGTGCCTATAACGAATGCCATCCCGCGCTGTTGCCGTGGCTCAATGCAACGGCGCCACTGGCCCGGCGTTTCGGCTCCATCTGCACCGGCGCCTTTGTGCTCGGGCATGCCGGCTTGCTGGATGGTCACCGCGTGACCACCCATTGGCATTACACCGAGCGTCTGATCAAGGCGTTCCCCAACGCCATCGTCGAGACCGATCGCATTTACTTGCAGGACCGGCGCCTGATTACCTCGGGTGGCGTCACGGCCGGTATCGACCTGGCCCTGTCGGTTGTTGCCCAGGACCATGGCAAGCAAGTGGCGGTGGACGTCGCCAAGGTGCTGTTGGTGGTGATGAAACGCCAGGGTGGCCAGGCCCAGTTCAGCCCGATGACCGCCGCCGTGGCGCCCCAGGAAACCGCGATCACGCGGGTGCAGCACCATGTGCTGGCCCATCTGGATCAACCCTTTACCATCGAGTCCATGGCCGAGCTGGCCGGCATGAGTGCGCGCCACTTTGCGCGATTGTTCGCCAAGGAGGTGCAGATGACGCCCATGGCGTTCCTGCAAGGCGCGCGCATCGACCGGGCCCGGCAGTTGCTGGAAACCACCGACCTGCCGCTCAAGACCGTGGCCTTTCACGCAGGCTTTGGCAGCGTGCGGCATATGCGCTTTCTGTTCAGTGAAAAGCTCGGCCTGAACCCTACCCAATACCGACAACAGTTCAGTTAACGACACAATGTCCGTCTGAGGCACCCGATTGTCCGTATCGCTCCCCGTGCCGGTATTGTCCTGTCATTGCGAGCTGGCAAGATAACGTCGAGCCCACGGAAAAGGAGCGCAGGCACTCAAGCACGGGTGTTTCAGCGCGGTTACGGACATGAATGATTCTGCGGCGGTGAGCTTTGGCCCCTACACCTTTCATCGGCACCAGCGACTGGTCAGCAAGTCAGGCTGGCCGGTGCCGCTGGGGGGGCGTGCGCTGGATATTCTCGCGGTGCTGCTGGAAGCACCGGGCCAATTCATCAGCAAGGCGACTTTGATCGAGCGGGTCTGGCCCAACAGCATTGTCGAAGATAATAACCTGCGCGTGCACATTGCCGCCCTGCGTCGTGCCCTGGACGGGCAACGCTTTATCCTCAATCACCCGCAGCGTGGCTACTGCTTCGCCGCGCCCGAGCAAGACACGTTGCCGACGTTGCTGCCAGCGCACAACCTGGCTGCGCGGCTCAGCCCGGTGCTCGGTCGCGAAGAGCTGGTCGGCGTGCTGGTGCGGCGCATGGCCGGGCAGCGGCTGCTGACCCTTACCGGTGTGGCCGGCATCGGCAAGAGTACCCTGGCCCTGGCCCTGGCCGAGCGCCTGTTGCCACGCTATCGCGACGGGGTCTGGTGGGTCGACATGACCGGTCTGCAAGGCTTGAGCGAACTGCTCGGCCATCTGGCCACGCTGTTGCAACTGGACCCCGTCGACAGCCTCGATGCGCTGTGCCGCCGATTGGCCTCGCGCCAGTTGCTGCTGGTACTGGACGGGGCCGATCTGCTGCTCGGTGCCTGCCGCAAGCTGCTGCGCGTCCTGGGTGAACGAGCGCCCGAGATCAGCGTGTTGATCAGCAGTCGCGAGGCCTTGCTGACCCCTGGCGAATGGCTGGTACGCGTGCCCCGGCTGGGGGTGCCGTCACCGTCGGCATTGGTCGATATCCAGCAGGCCATGGCCTGTCCCGCGGTGCAACTGTTCGTGGCAAGGGTGCGCGCCAGCCAGCAAGGGTTTGCGTTGCGGCCCCAGGACCTGGCGCCATTGCGCGATATCTGTCGGCGCCTGGACGGTATCCCCTTGGCCCTTGAACTGGCGGCCGCCCAGGTCGACGCGCTGGGCATCGGCGGTGTGCACAAGCAACTGCGCACCGGCTTGCAAGGGCTTACCCGTGGCCGGCGCACGGCGGTGGAACGTCACCGCTCGCTGATCGCCGCGCTGGACTTCAGCTACACACGCCTGAGCCTGCCGGAGTGCTGGCTGTTTCTGCAGTTGAGCTTGTTCAAAACGGCGGTGACCTTGCCCACCTTGAGCGAAAT
Organism: Pseudomonas sp. R5-89-07; assembly: GCF_003851685.1. Taxonomy (NCBI): domain Bacteria; kingdom Pseudomonadati; phylum Pseudomonadota; class Gammaproteobacteria; order Pseudomonadales; family Pseudomonadaceae; genus Pseudomonas; species Pseudomonas sp. R5-89-07. Next base: position 2,503,273 of record NZ_CP027727.1, read on the forward strand.
GGTAGCGGGTACCGAGCTGGAACACGCCGACCTGTCTTACCTGCTGGCGCGCCTGGTCAACACCTCGCTGCTCGCCATCGAGCCCGGCCTGGGCCCGGTGCGCTATCGCCTGCTCAATTGCGTGCGCAGCTACGCCCTGGGGCAATTGCGTGACCCGCTTCAAGTCGAACGTTTGCAGCAGGGCTACGAGGATTGCGTGGGGGGTTCTTCAGGCCGGCCGTTTGTCCTGCAGCTCGTCGAGCAGGCAGCGTGCGCGCAATAGATCACGGGTGGCGAAGCCTTCGGTGAACTGCGCGTAGACTGCGCCGAGCAACTCCCTGGCCGCCTGCGGGTGCCCGCGCTGCTGCCACAATTGCGCCAGGTCGCCCGCACAGCGCAGCTCCCAGGCCAGCGCACCTTGCCGGCGCGCCAGGTCAAGGGCTTCGAGCAGCAGCGTTTCAGCGCCGTGAGCATCACCCTGGAGCATCGCTTGCCCGGCGTACACCCGCAGGATTTCCGGCGCGCACCAGCCCGCCGCGCCACTGCGTGCCCGTTCGATACCCGGTGCATCGACTTGCTTCATGCCGAAGGTGACCAGGGTGTCCTCGATCAGTCCCAGGCCCTGTAGATCCTTGTCGTCCATGATGCCGGCGTAGTGCCCGGCCCAGGTCTGGAACAGTTGCACCGAGTGCTTGTGCGATTGCTCCAGCAGCAGGCGTTGCATGGCCTGTGCGTCGTCTTCGGCACCGTTGTAGCGGGCGATCACCGCACCGGCCAGGGCCAGGGTGTAGCAGATCGATGTGCCGTGGTTGATCTGCAGCGCCAGTTCCAGCGCCTGGCTGGCGGTGCGCCAGGCGCGTTCAGGAAAACCCTGCAGCCAGAGGATGCGCGCCAGCACGGTCAAGGACGCCACGCTCTGGTCGTATTGCACGCCGACGCCATGGGCGAAGCGGTTCACGTGGCCGCTGTGACTCATGCGCTGCAGCACCTGCTCGGCCTGCTGTCGGGCCAGGGCCTGATTGCCGGTGTAATGCTGCACCAGGGCGCGCAAGCGTTGGGCGCTCAGGTCCAGCAGCGGCTCGGTGCGTGGGTCGAGGCGATCGAACTGCAGGCTCTGTTCCAGCGCTTGGCCATAGCGCCCGGCACACAGGTTCACCGCCATATGCCCGGAGACCGCACGCAACTGGCCGGCCAGGTCCTGGCGCTCTTCGGCCAGGCGTGCGGCACCGACGAATGCGGCAATGGTTTGGGGCGCAGGGCCCAGGGCGTGGTAAGAGAGGCTGCCCAGGGCCAATTGCAGTTGCAGGGTCAATTGCGCGCAGGGCGCTTCGACCTGGTCGATCAGCGCCAGCGCCTTGTCCACATAGCCGCCGTGCTCGCGCAGCAACGACAGTTCTTGCCACAGGGGCATCGCACTGACCGTCAGGCGAATCGCCAACAAGTGCCCCGTGGCGTCGGCAAACCCCCAGTCGAGGGCCGCGCGCACATCTTCGCGCAGCGGTGCGTAGCGCTCGATCCAGGGCAGCGTGGCGATCAGTTCCCAATCGTCCTCGGCCTGTTCCATCAGGGCCAGGCAGCGTGCCGCGTGCCGTTCGCGCGTGACCTGCAGCTCGCCCGCAAGGCTGAGCTTTTCCAGGGCGTAGGTACGGGTGATGTCGTGCAGGCGATAGACCATCTCGTCATCGCTGGCATCCACATTCAGCAGCGACTTGGCCACCAGTTGCGTGATCGAGCCGAGCACTTCGGCCGGGGCGATGTGCTCGCCGGCGATCACGGCCGCCGCGCTGACCAGGCTGAAGCCGCCACGAAACACCGCCAACCTGCGCAGGCAGATCTTTTCGCATTCGGTAAGCAGGTCAAAACTCCAGTCCAGCGTGGCCCGCAGGGTTTGCTGGCGGGGCAGGGCGCTGCGCCGGCCGCGGGTCAGCAGGCGGAAGTTATCTTCCATTTGCACCAGCAGCCCGGACAAGCCAAAGCGTTCGATCTGCGCGGCCACCAGCTCGATCGCCAGGGGAATGCCGTCCAGGCGCTGGCAGATATCGATCGCCAGCGGCAGTTCGGCGTCGTTGAGGGCAAAGCTGTCCTGGTGGGACATGGCTCGCTCGATCAGCAATTGCATGGCCGGGTAGCCCAGGGCCTGGGCGCGGTTGCCGGTGGCGGGCGGGCAGCTCAGCGGCTCCAGGCGTTGCACCGATTCGCCTTCGGCGCGCAGCGCTTCGCGGCTGGTGGTGAGGATGTGCAGCTGCGGCGCATGGCGCAGCAGGGTTTCGCTGATCAGGGCGATGTCGTCGAGCAGGTGCTCGCAGTTGTCGATCACCAGCAGCAGCTGGCGTGCCTGCAAGCTGCGGGCGAAGCTGACCAGGGGCGCGTTCTCGCCAGGGGCCACGCCAAGCAGGGTGGCGAGGTTGGGCAGGATCATCGAGGCGGCACTGAGCGGCGCCAGGTCCAGCAGGTGAATGCCGTCGCGGTAGTGCCCGATCAGCAGCTCGGCCACGCGCAGGGCGACGGTGGTCTTGCCGATGCCACCGGCACCGGTCAGGGTGATGAAGCGTTGCTGCGGCAGTTGTTGCACCAGGGCGTCGATCAGTGCCTGGCGGCCGATCATTCGTGTGCGCCGCAGGGGCAGGTTATGGCTCGGCCGTTGTGGAGCGCCGTCGGTGGGTAGCGTCATCGGTTCGATGCTCAGTGGCGCGACAAAACTGTAGCCGCGCTGGGCGACCGTGACGATATAGCGCTGCCCGGCCTGGCCGTCGCCCAGGGCCTTGCGCAACGCGGCCATGTGCACCCGCAAGTTGCCGTCTTCCACTACGCTTTTGGGCCACACCCGCGCGATCAGTTCCTGCTTGCTCACCACATTGCCGGCGTGCTCGAGCAGGATCAGCAGAATGTCCACCGCGCGTCGCCCCAGGCGCAGCGGGCGACCGGCCTCCAGCACCAGGCGCTCGCGCGGATGGATGCGGTAGGGGCCGAAGTGCACGGCCTGGTCGCTCAAATCATTCATGGCTGCCCAGGTTCAGGAATAAAGAGTGGGCCAGCATATTCCAGGTGCGTCCAGACCACTAGGCTGCGATCACCTCGGGTTTGGAGCGCGAGTGGTGGTTTCGCCAGGTCATCGGGTTCACCCCCTCGCTGCGGGTGAACATGTGACAGAAGTGCGCCTGGTCGCAAAAACCGCACTCCAGACTGATCTGCGTAAGGCTCAGGGACGAGCTGGTGATCAGTTCCTTGGCGCGCAGGATGCGCTGCTGGCGAATCCATTCCTGGGGCGAGGCTCCGGTGGAACACTTGAAGGCTCGGGAAAAATGGCTGCGCGACAAGGCGCAGGCCTGGGCCAGCTCGGCGATGCTCAGGCTTTCGCCGAGGTTGGCCAGGATCAGCTGCTTGGCGATACGCTCGCGCCGGGGGCATAGGCCTCCGGTGGCGGATAAACGAGGGGCATATTGCTCGAGTCGGGCCATGACAAATATCCGCAGTCGATGGGAGCGTTCCCGGTGAATGGATGCAGTGTAGACGCCGCTTATCTTGTTGCCGGGCCGCCTGGCTGACGAGTTAATCGTTGTTAATTTCGCCAGGTGAGGGCGCGGAAAAGACAGCACAGGTATGCAATCCCCTGCGTTGCGGGCATGCTTCCCTGACCCCCTGCATACCGTTTGGATACCGCCATGAACCGCAACGACCTGCGCCGCGTCGACATGAACCTGCTGGTGATTTTCGAAGCCCTGATGTTCGAGAAAAACCTGACCCGGGTCGCCGAGAAACTCTTCATGGGCCAGCCGGCGGTGAGTGCGGCACTGGGCCGCCTGCGCGACCTGTTCGACGATCCGCTGCTGCTGCGCAATGGGCGCGGCATGGAACCCACGCCACGGGCGCTGGCGATACTCAACGAGTTGCAACCGGCCATGGACACCATTTCAGGCGCCGTCAGCCGCGCCAAGGATTTCGACCCCTCCACCAGTTGCGCGGTGTTTCGCATCGGGCTGTCCGACGATGCGGAGTTCGGCCTGTTCCCGCCGCTCCTCAGCCGCCTGCGCGAAGAAGCGCCAGGCATTATCGTGGTGGTGCGCCGGGCCAACTTCCTGTTGATGTCGTCGCTGCTGGCCAGTGGCGAAATCTCGGTGGGGGTGAGCTACACCACCGAACTGCCGGCCAATGCCAAGCGCAAGAAGCTGCGCGATATTCCCTGCAAGGTGCTGCGCGGTGATGATGGCGAGGCGCCATTAACGCTTGACGATTATTGCGCCAGGCCCCATGCGATGGTGTCGTTCTCCGGCGACCTGAGCGGCAATATCGACCTGGACCTGGCGCGCATCGGCCGCTCGCGGCGGGTGGTGCTGGCGGTGCCACAGTTCAGCGGCTTGCGCGCATTGCTGGCCGGCACGCAGATCATCGCGACCGTGCCCGATTACGCCGCGTGCGCATTGACCGAGGGCACCCGCCTGCGCGCCGAAGACCCGCCGTTTGCAATTGACGCAGCCGAACTGTCGATGGTGTGGAGCGGGGTGCATGACAACGACCCGGCCGAGCGCTGGCTGCGCGGGCGGATTGCGGAGCATATGGCGGCGGGGGGCTGACTGCAGATCAAAAAATGTGGGAGGGGGCTTGCCCCCGATTGCGGTGTGCCAGTGTCCATGTCCTTGACTGATCCACCGCTATCGGGGGCGAGCCCCCTCCCACATAAAGCCAAACAGCACATAAAAGCCAAACAGCACATACATCCAATTTCGCCCAGCCCCAACCCGCCAAACTCCTCCTATCGCTCAATGCCCCGGGGGAGACACCCAACATGGACCCAACAGCCACCACCAGCCCGGACGAAGTCGTCACCCTGGTCGTCAAACACCGGGTCAAGCCCGGCCGAGAAACCGAGTACGAAGCCTGGCTACGGCGCATCGTGCGCATCGCGGGCGAGCGCCCCGGCCACCTTGGGGTCGACGTGGTGCGCAGCCAGCAGGGCGGCATGGCGCTGTTCACCTGCGTCTTGCGCTACCGCTCCACCGCAGCCCTGGAGTTGTGGCTTGAATCGCCGCAACGCCAAACGCTGATCGACGAAGCTGCACCGATGCTGGCGGACGGCGACCAGACGGAAGTCGGCGGCGCCAATGAGTTCTGGTTCGCGCCCCAGGCTGACGGCGCCGCCAAGCCGCCGCGCTGGAAGCAGGCAGTGGTCAGCCTGTTCGTGATCCTGCCGCAAACCCTGCTCCTACCGTTCATCTGGGGGCCGATCCTGCGGTTGCACCCGTTTCTGTCCAACTACGTGGTCTCCACCTTCCTGGTCACCCTGACCATCGTGCTGCTGGTGGTGTACGTGCTGATGCCGGCCGCCACCCGCCTGTTCGCTCCCTGGCTTGAAGCCTCTGTAAAGGAAACCCTATGAACGCCGACCTGATTCTGTTCAATGGCCAGTTCCACACCGTGGACCGGGAAAACCCACGCGCCAGCGCCGTCGCCATCCGTGACGGGCGTTTCGTCGCGGTAGGCACTGACGGTGAGGCCATGGCCCTGCGCGGCAGCGGCACCCAGGTCATCGACCTCAAGGGCCGTACGGTGATCCCCGGCCTCAACGACTCGCACCTGCACCTGATCCGCGGCGGGCTGAACTACAACCTTGAGTTGCGCTGGGAAGGCGTGCCGTCCCTGGCCGATGCCTTGCGCATGCTCAAGGACCAGGCCGACCGTACCCCTACGCCGCAATGGGTGCGGGTGGTGGGCGGCTGGAACGAATTCCAGTTTGCCGAAAAACGCATGCCCACCCTGGAAGAACTCAACCAGGCCGCGCCGGATACTCCGGTGTTCGTGCTGCACCTGTACGACCGCGCCTTGCTCAACCGTGCGGCGTTGCGCGTGGCCGGCTACACCAAGGACACACCGAACCCACCGGGTGGCGAGATCGTGCGTGACAGCAACGGCAACCCCACCGGCATGCTGGTGGCGCGGCCTAACGCGATGATCCTGTACTCGACCCTGGCCAAAGGCCCCAAACTGCCGCTTGAATACCAAGTCAACTCCACACGCCAGTTCATGCGTGAACTCAATCGCCTGGGCCTGACCAGCGCTATCGATGCCGGCGGCGGTTTCCAGAACTATCCCGACGACTACGCGGTGATCGAGCAACTGGCCAAGGACCAGCAGTTGACGGTGCGCATTGCCTACAACCTGTTCACCCAGAAGCCCAAGGAAGAGCTCAGCGACTTCAAGAACTGGACCGGCAGCGTCACCCTGCATCAGGGCGATGACTACCTGCGCCACAACGGCGCCGGCGAGATGCTGGTGTTTTCGGCCGCCGACTTCGAAGACTTCCTCGAGCCGCGTCCCGACCTGCCGCTGACCATGGAGCAGGAGCTGGAACCGGTGGTACGCCACCTGGTGGAGCAGCGCTGGCCGTTCCGCCTGCACGCCACCTATGACGAGTCGATCTCGCGCATGCTGGATGTGTTCGAGAAGGTCAACCGCGACATCCCGTTCAATGGCCTTCCATGGTTCTTCGACCATGCCGAAACCATCACCCCGAAAAACATCGAACGCGTGCGCGCCCTCGGCGGCGGTATCGCGATCCAGGACCGCATGGCGTTCCAGGGCGAATACTTCGTCGAGCGCTACGGTGCCAAGGCCGCCGAAGCCACGCCGCCGATCAAGCGCATGCTCGCCGAAGGCGTACCGGTCGGCGCGGGCACCGATGCCACGCGGGTCTCGAGCTACAACCCGTGGACGTCGCTGTACTGGATGGTCAGCGGCCGCACCGTCGGTGGCCTGGAATTGCACGCCGAGGGCCTGCCGCGCCTCACCGCGCTGGAACTGTTCACCCACGGCAGCGCCTGGTTCTCGTCCGAACAGGGCAAAAAGGGCCAGATCAAGGTCGGCCAATTGGCGGACGTCGCGGCACTCTCGGCGGACTTTTTCAGTGTCGATGAAGAAGCCATCAAGTGGATCGAATCGGTGCTCACCGTGGTCGGCGGCAAGGTGGTCTACGGCGCCGGCGATTTCGAAGATTTCGCACCGCCGCGTGTGCCGGTACTGCCGGACTGGTCGCCGGTGGTCAAGGTGCCGGGGCACTGGCGTCCGAACTCGCCCCTGCAAGCCCAGGTTCACCAGTGCAGCGGCCCGTGCGGCGTGCACTCCCACAGCCATGAAAAAGCGCGTCTTTCCAGTGCGCCGGTCAGCGACTTCCAGGGGTTCTGGGGTGCGTTTGGCTGCTCTTGCTTTGCCTTCTGATTCAACACCCACCAAGGAGTTAACCCATGACTTACTCGCGTTTGAACAAAGATGATGCTGTTGTACTGATGGTCGATCACCAGACCGGCCTGATCTCGCTGGTGCAGGATTTCTCCCCCAACGAATTCAAGAACAACGTGCTGGCCCTGGCCGACGTGGCCAAGTTCTTCAACCTGCCGACCATCCTGACCACCAGTTTTGAAGCCGGCCCCAACGGCCCTCTGGTTCCGGAACTCAAGGCCCTGTTCCCGGACGCGCCGTACATTGCCCGCCCTGGCCAGATCAACGCCTGGGACAACGAAGACTTCGTCAAGGCCGTCAAGGCGACCGGTCGCAAGCAGATCATCATTGCCGGTGTGGTGACGGATGTGTGCGTGGCCTTCCCAACGCTGTGCGCCCTGGCCGAAGGCTTCGAGGTGTTCGTGGTCACCGACGCCTCCGGTACCTTCAACGAGACCGTACAGCAAGCCGCGTGGGCGCGTATGACCGCTGCGGGTGCGCAACTGGTGAACTGGTTCGCCGTGGCCTGCGAGCTGCAGGTGGACTGGCGCAATGACATGGAAGGCCTGGCCAACCTGCTGTCGCCGCGCATCCCCAACTACCGCAACCTGATGAACAGCTACTCGGCGTTCACCGCCAAGTAAAAGGTATAGGTAATCCCCTGTGGGAGGGGGCTTGCCCCCGATAGCGGTGTATCAGTCAGCTTATTCAGAACTGACCCACCGCCATCGGGGGCAAGCCCCCTCCCACATTTGGCTGTGTTCACATTGGGTTTGTGGTGTTGCGACTATCCAGTTATAAAACAGCCTAATGTCCACCGAGAAGTGACAATGAACCCCTTCGAAGACATGCGCCTGTTCTGTCAGGTCATGGAATCCGGCAGCTTCACTGCCGCCGCCGAGCAACTGGGCCTGTCCAAACAGTTCGTCAGCCGCCGCCTGATCCAGCTGGAAGAGCGCCTCGGCGTGCGCCTGCTCAACCGCTCCACGCGCCGCCTGGATGTCACGCCGCTGGGCCAGAGCTACTACGAATCGGCCTTGCGCCTGCTCGGTGATGTGGAGCAAGTGGAGCAGGGCATCGCCGGGCAGAACAGCGAACCGCGCGGCACCATTCGTCTCAGCGCGCCATTGTCGTTTGCCATGGCGCATCTGGGTTGCCTGTTGCCGCTGTTTCTGCAGCGCTATCCCGAGGTGGCGGTGGAAGTCGACCTCAGCGACCGCCCGGTGGACCTGATCGGCGAAGGCTATGACCTGGTGCTGCGGATCGGCACCCTGGAAGATTCCACCCTGATCGCCCGGCGTATTGCCAGCATCCCGAGGGTGTACTGCGCCAGCCCCGGCTACCTGGCCCTGCGCGGCACGCCGCAAAAACCCGATGACCTCGCCGGGCACGATTGCCTGCCGTACGGCCACGGGCGCCACGTGCAATGGCGCTTCAAGGGCAAGCTGCAAGCGTTGAACGTGAGCGGGCGCATGCGCGTCAATAACGGCGACCTGCTGCGTGACACCGCGATTGCCGGCCTGGGCGTGACCTACCTGCCGACCTTTATCGTCGGCGAGGCGTTGAAGGACGGCCGCCTGGTCAGCGTACTCGACGAATTCGCCCCCGAAGCCCTGACGCTCTCGGCGGTGTACCCCCAGCATCGGCAGAGTTCGCGGCCGGTGCAGGCGCTGGTCGAGTTCCTGCGCGAACGCCTGGCTAGCGGCTGCTGAACAACTGCCGGATCAGGCTGGGGGTGCTGCCGGTCCAGCGCTTGAACGCGCGCCGAAAGTTCGCGGCGTCGCTGAAGTTCAGGTAAGCGGCTACTTCTTCGTTACTGAACCCTTTGGCCTGGTACAGGTGCAATGCCATGTGCTTGCGCACCCGGTCCACCTGTTGCTGAAAACCGGTGTCGTGCTTGTGCAGCTTGCGCTTGAGGGTGGCCGGGCTCATGGCGAAGGCCTGCGCGGCCTGTTCCAGGCTCGGTGGCTGGCGCACGTGGTCGCGCAGGTAGTCGTAGAGGCCGTCCAGAAAGCTCGCGGCAAAGCCCAACTGGTCGATCTGTTCGCGGGCTTGCTGGCGCGCCACTTGCCCCGCCGTGGCCGAGGCACCAGGCCAGGCGCGGGTGAGGTATTGGCGGGGGAGGCACATCATGTCCAGCGGGCGTTCGAAGCGTGTTTGCTCGCCCAGGTGCACCCAGTACTGTTCGACATAGCGCGGCTCGGCATGGCTGAAACTGCACACCCAGGGCAGGCGTTCGCCGCTGAGCCATTGGCTCATGGCAACCAGCGAGGTCATGCTCGCTTCCAGCAGAAAGCGCCAGTGCTCGCCGGCGCCGCAGCTGTCCCGCCAGTACAGGTAAGCGTGCTGCTCATCCAACTCCAGGCGCAGCGTGGCCAGCGGGCTGAGCAGCACCTGTTGCTGGATAACAATCTCCAGGGCCTGATGCAGATTCTGTGCATGCCCCAGGGCATGGCTGGCCGCGCCGTAGTAGCCGGGCAGCAGGCGTTGGCCAAACAGGAAGCTGCTGTCGTCGGCGTCCAGCAGCTTGCGGCTGTTGCCGATCAAGCCGAGGAACTGCTGCGGGCTCAAGCGTGCGTTGCCGGCCAGGATGTCTTCGTGGAACAGCCCGGTGCCGCGCAGCAGGCGATGGCTGTCGATGTCCCGGGACAAGGCCAGGTCGATCAGTGTGGCGGGTTGGTAATGGCCGGGGATGAAGCGGCTGTCGTTTTCATACCCGCTGGTTTTCACGGCCACCTCAGGCGCTTTTCGCAAGGGGTTGCTTGGCCCGCGCCAGCGCCAGGTTCAGGCGCTTGAGCAGCTCCTGGGGCGCCTCGTCCAGGGCCATTACCACCGCCGTGGTCGCCGCCAGTTGCAGGCGCTCCCCTTGCAGCCGGGTTTTGTGCGACAGGCTCTGCACCGCCTGCTGCAACTCCAGCGCCAGCTCCTTGGCCTGGCGCTCGCCGGTGTTGGGCAGCAGCACCACAAAACGGTCACCGGCCAGTCGGCATAGCAGGTCCTGGCGGCGCAGGTTGAGCAGCAGCACATGGCTGACCGCCTGCAGCACCGCATCGCCCTCGGCATGCCCGTAGGCCTGGTTGATGGCGGCAAAGTTGTCCAGGTCCACGGCCAGCAGCGACAGCGGTTGCTGCTGGTTGCGGCTGTCGTGCAAGCTGCCTTCGAGTTGGCGCTTGAGGTAATCGGCACCGGCCAGGGGCGTGAGTTTGTCGAACAGCCGATGCTCGCGGAACAGGCGCTCGCGCTTTTCCATCTGCGCGCTGATTGCCAGTTGCTCGCGGTGCCAGTGGTAGATGCCGATCGTCAGCAGGATCATGCCCACCGGCATCGGCCCCGACTCCAGCCAATGGTCCCAGGTGATGCTGTCGGGCAGGCGGATGAACTCGTCGAGGCTGTCGATCCACCAGGAAAAAAATATGCACGACAGGCCCAGTGCCAGGTAGTTGGTGACCCGTCCGGCGGGTCGGCTTTTCAGTACCAGGCCCAGCCAGATCAACGCGAGCAGCGCCGAACCGCCTTCGCCGACGATGTCCAGCCACTCCCATTCGCTGATGCTTTTAAGCTCGCCGCAAGCCAGGTGCAGGATCAACCCGAGGTTGGCGGCGACCAGCAGCGCGGCGAGTTTCCAGCGATGGGGTGTGAGCACGGAAAACATGGCTGCGCGTCCTTGGATGATTCAATCGTGGGCGCCAGCACAGCAGATGAATATGACGGTTGCGTGACAGCGGGGGGAGGGTCGGATTAGCTCATGCCAAACACACGGGAGGTCAAAAAATGTGGGAGGGGGCTTGCCCCCGATAGCGGTGCATCAGTCAATGGATATGCAGCTGACCCAACACCATCGGGGGCAAGCCCCCTCCCACAGGGGATCTTCAGCGGTCATATCAGCTCATTTTCATCAGCAGCACCGCTCTAAACCCCGGTTTTCCTGGCTTTGCAGCCCTGGCTGTCACAGAACCGTCATCCCCCATCCCTAGCTTGCCCTCCCAGTTGCCGGGCCTCTTGCCTGGCGCCAACGGATTTGGGGAGGGTTTCATGTACAAGCGCACCGGGCTCGTCAGCTTCACGCTTAGCGCCTTGGCCCTGGCGATCATCTGCGAACGGCTCGACGCCGCCGAAGCGGCGACCACCGAGCACGTCGACGTGGTGGGGCAGGCTGCCGCCATCGGCAGTGCCCTCAAGGAGCAGCGCAGCTCCGACAGCATCAAGAGCGTGGTGCATGCCGACGGCGTGGCGCAGTTGCCCGATGAAAACGTCGCCGAGGCGGTGCAGCGCCTGCCGGGGATCAGCGTCGAGCGTGACCAGGGCGAAGGCCGCTTTGTCAGCGTGCGCGGCCTGGGCCCGGACCTCAACAGCGTGACCATCAACGGCACCCTGGTACCGTCGCCCGAGAGCGAACGCCGCGCCGTGGCCCTCGACGTACTGCCTTCGGAACTGGTGCAGTCGCTGTCGGTGATCAAGACGCTCACGCCGGACATGGACGCCAACTCCCTCGGCGGTACCGTCGACGTGAAAAGCCTGTCGGCGTTCGACCACAAGGGCTTGTTCTACACCGGCAGCACCGAGGCCAGCTACGACAAGAACACGCGCCAGACCAGCCCGAAATTCTCCGGTGCCGCCAGCAACCGTTTCAGCCTGGGCGACGGTATCGACAACTTCGGCGTAGCTGCCGCCCTCAGTTGGCAGAAGCGTGATTTTGGCTCGGACAACGTCGAAACCGGCGGCGCCTGGGATTTCAACAACGGCGCCCGGCTCAATGAGTTCGAACAGCGCGACTACGACATCAGCCGCGAACGCGCCGGTGGCGGCCTGAACTTCGACTACAAGCCCGATGACCTGAGCAGCTACTATCTGCGCACCCTCTACAGCCGTTACAAGGACACCGAAACCCGCAACGCTGCCAGCCTCGAGTTTGCCGATCCCCAGGCGCCCGGCGAGTTGGGCGAGGCCGAGGGCAAGCGCAAGCTCAAGAACCGCGAGGAAACCCAGCAGATCCAGTCCTACGTGTTCGGCGGCGAACGCATGCTTGGCCTGTGGACCTTGAGCGGCCAGGCCGGCTACAGCCGCTCCAGTGAAGACAGCCCGGCGCATATCGCCGGCGCCACCTTCGACGGCGGGGATTTCGCCGACAGCGGCTTCTACGACACGGCCAAGCCACGCCCGATCATCGGTAACGGCTTCTACGACGCCAGCAACTTCACCCTCGATAAAGTCGACTGGGAGAAACAGCACACCCAGGACACCGAGAAAAACCTGCGCCTGGACCTGGCCCGCGACTACGACCTGGGTGGCTACGCGTCCCAGTTCAAGTTCGGCGGCAAGGTCAGCCGACGTCACAAGGACAACGACCTGGAAGCCTGGGCCTACAAGGACCTGGATGAGCAGGGCTTCACTGACGAACAGCTCAACCTCACCCAGTTTCAGAAAGGCAACCTCGACTACCGCCTTGGCCGCTTCGGGCCGGGCATCAGCGCGGGCAATATTCGCCAACTGATTGGCGGCCTGAACCGCGACGACTTCTATGACCCGACCGAATCCCGGGTCAACGACTTCACCATCCGCGAAGACATCAACGCCGGTTACCTGATGAACACCCTCGATATCGACGACTGGCGCTTCATTGCCGGGATGCGCTACGAGGGCACCGAGTTCGAAGCCAAGGGCACCGGCGCCACGGACGGCCAGTTCAGCGCCACCGAGACCAAGCGCCGCTATCACCACTGGCTGCCGGGCCTGCATGCGCGCTACCAGATCGACAAGAACACCCAAGTGCGCGCGGCCTGGACCAAATCCGTGGTGCGCCCGACCTTCGGCCAGCTGGCGCCCGGTTTCGTGATCGACGATGACGAAGCCACCTTCGGCAACCCGGACCTCAAGCCCCTGGAGTCGAGCAACCTGGACCTGGGCATCGAACACTTCATGGGCCGTGCCGGCACCGTGTCGGCGTTCGTGTTCTACAAGGACATTCAGAACTTCGTCTACAACACCGACGTCGCCGGCACCGGCGCGTGGGCCAACTTCGCCGAGGCGCACACCTTCGCCAACGGCGACAGCGCCAAGCTGTATGGGCTGGAGCTGGCCTATTCGCAAAAATTCGACTGGCTGCCGGCGCCGTGGAACGGCCTGCTGATCGGTGCCAACAGCACCTTCAGCCGCTCAAGCGCGGATATCGAAGGCTTTGACAACGCCAGCGGCCGCAACCGCAAGCGCAATATCAGCCTGCCCAACCAGTCGGACACCGTCGGCAACCTGATGCTGGGCTGGGAAGACGACAAGCTCAGCCTGCGCCTTTCGGCCAACTACAAGTCGGCCTACCTGTACGAGCTGGCCTCGATCAACGACAAGGCCCATGACCTGCACGTGGACGCGCAAACCTTCGTCGATTTCAGCGCGCGCTACTCGCTGACCAAGCAACTGCAAGTCAGCTTCGAAGCGCAGAACCTCACGGACGAGTCGTACTTCGTCTACACCGGCCACCGCAGCTACAACGGCCAGTACGAGGAGTACGGGCCTACTTACAAGCTGGGCCTGACTTTCACTCATTTCTAACCCACACCTGGCTCCAACTGTGGGAGGGGGCTTGCCCCCGATTAGGGGGTGTCAGTGATGCATCTATGACTGACCCACTGCTATCGGGGGCAAGCCCCCTCCCACATTGGATCTTCATCGTATCTAAAGGATTTGTTTGTCCATGAGAATTTGTAAGCTGTTGCTGTTGATGGCTCTTTCAGGCCAGGTGTTCGCAGTTGACCTGGCCTTGACCCCGTGGGCACCCGGCCTGAAGGTCGAAGCGGTCGCCTTCCTGCCCAACGCCACCCAGCGCCTGGCCGCCAGTGTCCGCGATGGCCTGTTGCTGCTTGACGATAAAGGCACCGAACTGGCCCGCTTCAAAGGCAGCTTCAGCAGCCTCGATATCCGCGCTACAGATACCGGGGTGCTGGTCGCCAGCCTCGACAACGACCGCCAGCAGGTGGCGCTGATCAACCTCGAGGTCGCCAGCAAAACCTGGGGCACGCCGCTGTACCTGCCTGCCCGCGATTACCCGGTAAACGGTGTGTGCCTGTACCGCGATTCGGCGGCCAACCTGTTTGTGTTCCTGGTGGGCGAGGAGGGCAAGGGCGAGCAGTGGCTGGTGGGCAACGGCGCGACGCTGCTGGCCCAGGCGCAGCGCGTACGCGGCCTGCCGCTGCCGCCTTCGGCGCAGTTCTGCCAGGTGGACGATGCGGCCGAGCGCCTGGTGGTCAACGAAGAGAACGTTGGCTGGTGGGCCTACCCGGCGCACCCGGAAGCCGAGGTGAAACGCACACCCGTGGCGCTGTTCGACAGCCCCAGGCGCGAAGCCGGCGCCATCGCGCTGATGCCGGGCGGGATGCTGGCGCTGGACCCGAAAACCGCACAGTTGCATCTGTTCCAGCACACCGGCGAACGTTGGGCCGAGCAATCAAGCCTGAGCTTGCCGGGCCTCAAGGAGCCTGAGCAACTGGCGATCAACGGTCGGCAGCTGCTGGTGCGCGATGACGACAGCGGCCAGCTCTATCAGGGCCAACTCGACTGGCAGCCCACGCCGGTGCCGCCGGCTCCGGTGCTGCCCCAGGTCGCCGCGCTGCGCCAGACCGAACCGGTGAGTCGCCAGGGCGATGCGGCGGATGATCCTGCGATCTGGGTTCACCCGCACACACCCGCGAAAAGCCGGGTGCTGGGCACCAACAAGAAACAGGGCCTGCTGGCCTACGACCTCGACGGCAAGCTGCTGCAGGAACTGGCCGTGGGGCGCCTGAACAACGTCGACATACGCCCCAACTTCAAGCTTGGAACGCAGACCGTCGACCTCGCCGTCGCCAGCAATCGCGACCGCAACAGCCTGAGCCTGTTCAGCATCGACCGCCAGAGCGGCGAGCTGCAGGAAGCCGGCGAAGTGCCGACGCCGCTCAAGGAAATCTACGGTATGTGCCTGTTCCAGCCCGCCAGCGGGGAAATCTATGCAATCGCCAATGGCAAGGACGGCACCTTCCTGCAATACCGCTTGAGTGCGCCAGGCGGGCGTGTGCAGGGCGAGCTGGTGCGCCAGTTCAAGGTCGACAGCCAGCCGGAAGGCTGCGTGGCCGACGATCAGCGCCAGCGCTTGTTTCTGGGTGAGGAAGACGTCGGTGTGTGGACCGTGGATGCCCGCGCCGACCAACCGGCCACGCTGACCAGTGTGATCAAGGTCGGCGCCCAGTTGCATGCCGACGTCGAGGGCCTGGCGCTGTACCAGAGCCCGGCGCGGGATTACCTGGTGGTCTCAAGCCAGGGCAATGACAGCTACCTGGTGCTCGACGCCGAACCGCCGTTCGCCGTGCGCGGGGCCTTTCGCGTCGGCTTGAACGCTGCCGCCGGCATCGATGGCGCCTCGGAAACCGATGGCCTCGAAGTCACCGCCATCAACCTCGGAGGGCCTTGGAGCCAGGGCATGCTGGTGGTGCAGGACGGGCGCAAGCGCATGCCCGAGCAAACCCAGAACTTCAAGTTCGTGCCCTGGGCCGAGGTGACCCGCGCCTTGGAATTGCCCTGAGCTGTCATCACCCGGTCATCCGTTTTTAATCGAATAGGAGCTTCACCATGCACGCGACGATGGAACATATGACGATCTGGAGTTTGATCAGCGACGCCAGCCTGTTGGTCAAGGCGGTGATGGTCACGTTGTTGCTGGCCTCCTTGACCAGTTGGTACTTGATCATCCGGCGCGGCAGCGTGCTGCGGCGCCTGGAGCGGCAGTTGCACGATTTTCTGGTGCGCTTTCGCGCCGCCACGGATTTGCAACCCTTGTACCGCCAGGCCGTGCAGGCGGGCGAGGGCGGGGTGGCGCCGATCTTTATCGCCGGCCTGCAGGAATACCAGCACCTGCACAACCATGACCCCGCCGTGCTCGAAGGCGTAGAGCGCGCCTTGCAGGTGGCGATCACCGAGCAGGAGATGGAACTGGAAAAGGGCCTGCAATTTCTCGCGACGGTGGGCTCGGTCAGCCCCTATATCGGTCTGTTCGGCACGGTGTGGGGCATCATGAATTCCTTCCTCGGCTTGTCCCAGGTGCAGCAGGCCACGCTGTCGACGGTGGCGCCGGGCATCGCCGAGGCCCTGATTGCCACGGCCATCGGCCTGTTTGCGGCGATCCCGGCGGTGATTGCCTACAACCGCTTCGCCGCGCGTAGCCAGACCCTGCTCACTCGCTACTACGCCTTCGGCAACGAACTGCAAGTGCGCTTGCACCGTGCCCTGCGGGGCACCCCGATCAACCTGGCCGTGGCCGCCTGAACAAGGAGCGAACCGATGTTGACCAGGCCGCAACGCAAGCACGGGCCCAAGGCCGAAATGAACGTGGTGCCCTACATCGACGTGATGCTGGTGCTGCTGGTGATCTTCATGGTCACCGCGCCCATGCTCACCCAGGGCGTGAAGATCGAGTTGCCCAAGGTCGCCGCCGAGGCGCTGGCCAGCGACACCCGCCAGCAGATCCTGACCTTGTCGGTGAAGGCGGACGGCGGCTACTACTGGAACCTGGGCGGCGAGCTCGACACCCGCAACCAGACCGACAGCGCGGTGAGCCTGGAGGAAATGGGCGCCAAGGTGACGCAAGTGGTGGCGGCGCGCAGCGACACCCAGGTGTATATCCGCGCTGACGACAACGCCGGGTACGGCCGCGTGGTGGCGGCCATGGCGGTGTTGCAAAAGGGCGGGGTCAGCAACCTGGGGCTGGTGACCGAGGCCCCGCAATGACCGCGATGATCATGCACGGCCCGACGCGGGCGCCAGACAGCGACGCGATGTGGCGCCACGGCCTGGCCGCCAGCCTGGCCGTGGCGCTGCATGTGGGGGTGGTGGCGGCATTGATGCTGGGCTGGTCCACCGAGAAACCGCAGGTGGACGCGCCACGGGTGATGCACACGCAACTGGTGGTGATGCCCGCGCCGACGCCTGCGCCTGCGCCGGTAGCGCCCGCATTGCCAGAGCCTGTTGCGGTCCCGGTATCGGTGCCAGTCAAACCGACGGTTGACCCACAAATCCAGGCGCAAAAACTCGAGAAAGCCGCCCTGGCGCGCAAGCGGGTCGAAGAGAAAAAAGCCGAGCAGCAACAGCAGCGCCTGGCCACCGAGCAGCGTAATCGAGAGCTGGAGCAGCAACGTCAGAACCAGCAGCGTGTGGCTTCCGAGAAAGCCCAAGCCGCCGTGCCGGCACCCGCTCCGGCGTTCGACAGTCGTCAATACCAGCCGTTGAGCAAGGAAGCACCGGACTACCCTGAGCGCGCGCTGGACAAGAACATCGAAGGCGACTGCTCGGTGGAATACACCGTCAATACCCAGGGCCGCGTGGAAAACCCCAAGGTGTTGGACGGCTGTCACCCGTTGTTCATTCGGCCTTCATTGGCGGCGGCGAATACCTTTCGCTACCAACCGAGGATGGTCGACGGCCAGGCCGTGGCGGTACCGGCGGTGCGCAACACCTTCCACTACCGCATCAAATAATGGTTAACACCGAACCAGTGTGGGAGGGGGCTTGCCCCCGATAGCAGTGTGTCAGTCTCTACATCCATGGCTGATCCACCGCTGTCGGGGGCAAGCCCCCTCCCACATTTGAACCGCATCAGGCGTTAGCGGGATTCGCCAGTTCGATACCCGAAACATAGCGCTCCAGATTGGCCAGGAACGTATCGGCAATCTCCTCCTTGCTGTTGGTCGAAATCGCCGAGGTATGCGGCGACAACCGCACCCGTGGATGGCTGTACAACGGATGCCCGTCCGGCAACGGCTCCGGCTCGGTCACGTCCAGTGACGCCAGGCCGATCTGGCCATTGTCCAGTGCCTCCAGCAATGCCTCCTGATCCAGCAACCCACCGCGCGCGATGTTGATCAGGTGCAGCCCCGGCTTGGCGCTGCCCAGCACGTCACGGTTGATGATGTGCCGCGTGGCTTCGGTCAGCGGTGCCGCCACCACCAGGTGGTCGGCCCGGGCGAACAAGTCGTGAATGTCCTTGGCGGCTTCTACACCCACGTCAAACGGTGCCTGGCTCTGACGCAGTGCGAGTACATTGATACCCAGGGCCAGGGCTTTTTGCGCCAGGCTTTGACCAATCGCGCCGAAGCCGAGGATGCCCAGGGTGGTGCCCTTGAGCGGGCGCAACGCGGTGAACTGCCACTGCGAATCCTGCACCCAGATGTCCGGCAAATGCTTGGCCGCGGCAAAGATCGCCGCCAGGGCGAACTCGGCGAGGTTGTCGGCCGCGCTGCCCCGTGACGTAGTGACGGGCGGGCCGTTGAACAGCCAGCGCGGGTAAAAGTCGATGCCCGATGACACCAGGTGCACCCATTGCGCACCGTAGGGCCAGCCGGGTGGCGGTGTATCGGGTGCGGTGTAGCCGCGCACGTTGATGGGGCGCAGCAGCAGGATGTTCGCCTGGGGCGGCAGGTCGCTCGGTACGCCGGCGGGCACGCCGATCACCTGGGCGTGAGGGTGCTGCGTGGCGAGACGTGCGCGGATCACGTCGTTGTAGTCTTCGTCCAGCTGGCTGGCAATGATCACCTGACTCATGTGCGTGCCTTCTGGCGTTGGGCGAACGCCGCTTTACCGACGCCCTGCAGCACGGCATCGTTCTGGGGGGTATGCACGCGGCTGCACAGCACGTCGCGGTAATGCCGTTGCAGTGGGCTGTGCCGTGACAGGCCAGGGTTGCCCGAGGCTTCGATGGCCAGCTCGACCGCGCGAATGGCGTTGCCGGTCACCAGATACTTCAATTGCGCAGCGTTGGCCGCTGGGGTGTGGCCTTCGGCGGCGGCATCGAGCAGGCTGCGGTTGGCAAACAGCAGGGTGTCGATATGGCCGACGGTCTCCTGGAAACGCGGCAAGGTCGACAGCGCCGCACCGAGATTCGACGGCTGGCGCTCCTCCAGCCAGTTTACCAGCCAGTCCCGTGCGGCCTGGGCCACGGCGTCGTACACCGAGGACAGCAGCACCGACATCCACAAAAAGCCCTCGCCATCCAACTCCGGCTGCGGCGCGCTCCAGGGGCTGACGCTGACGGCGTGGTCCAGCGGCACCAGCACATTGTCGAGCACCACTTCATGGCTGCAGGTGGCGCGCATGCCCAGGTGATCCCAGGTGTCGATGATGCTCACGCCGGGGCTGTGCCTGGGCACCAGCCAGGCGCCCACCAGCGGGTCGGCGTCGTCACTGCGCGCCCATACGCTGAACCAGCTCAGGCCGTGGCTGCCGGTGGAGTAGATCTTGCGCCCGCTGATGCGCCAGCCTTCGGCGGTGCGTACCGCGGTGGTCGCCGGCAAGCCACCACGGGCCGGGGTGCCCAGATCCGGCTCGACGCGCAGGGCATTGATCAGCGCGCCATGGCGCACCGCGTCCTCGGCCACTTGCACGCGCAGGTGCTGGGGCCAGGTTTTACTGTCTTGCAAACGAGTGTGTTGCAGGTACTGCATCACCAGGATCAGTGCGGTGGAGGGCTCGCCCTTGGCAACTGCGCTGATGGCTTTGCGCGCCAGGGGCAGGCTGGCACCGCCGCCGCCGAGAGCCCTGGGCACGGTGAGGGCGACCAGACCGTGGGCTTGCAGCCGCTTGAAATTATCGTGGGGAAAGGCGCCGCTTTCATCATAAAGGTGAGCGGTACTGGCCAGCTCGGCGCTGAGGCGTTCGAGCGTCGTGTCGAAATTGACCGCTTCCACAGCACGTAAGGACAATTGAGTCATGAGGATGTACTCGGTCAAAAATGTGGGAGGGGCGGTGCGACGATTCGACTTGCCCCCGATGGCGGTGTGTCAGGAAGCAGATTTATTGGCTGAACCACCGCTATCGGGGGCAAGCCCCCTCCCACAGGGGATGGTGGTCAGGCCAGGGCCTTTTCTGTGGTTTCGATCAGGCTGTAGCGGTTGGCCGGCACCTCCAGTCCGAGGTTGTCGCGCAACGTCTGTCCGCTGTACTCGGTACGGAACAAGCCCCGCTGCTGCAGCACCGGCACCACCAGCTCAGTGAAGTACTGCAAGCCATCGGGCAGCACCGAGTTGATGATGAAACCATCACTGGCGCCTGCTTCGAACCAGCGCTGGATGGCATCGGCGACCTGCTCCGGCGTGCCGACGAAATCGCGCTTGGGCCGCGAGAACCGCAGCGCCACTTCGCGCAAGCTCAGGCCTTCGTCCCGGGCCAATTGCTTGATGCGCTCGGAGCCGCCTCTCTGGCTGTTGGCGCCCAGATCGCCCAGTTCCGGGAACGGCGCATCAAGCGGGTACTGGCTGAAATCATGGTCATTGAACGGACGGCCCAGGGCGACAATCGCATCTTCCACGGTGACCAGCTCCACCGCCTGCTGGTAACGGCTTTCCACCTCGGCGGCGTCGCGCCCGACAATCGGCCGGATACCCGGCAGGATCGACAGGTTGCCGGGGTCACGCCCAAAGCCCTTGGCACGGCGTTTCAAGTCGGCCGTATAGGCTTTGCCTTCCTCGATCGTCTCCACGTGCACAAAGATGGCGTCGGCATGTTGCGCGGCAAAGTTGCGCCCGTCTTCCGAGGTTCCGGCCTGGAAGATCACTGGCTGGCCCTGGCGCGAACGCGCGATATTCAGCGGGCCCTTGACCGAGAAGAACTCGCCCTTGTGGTTGAGCGCATGCAGCTTGTGCGGGGTGAAGAACTCGCCGCTGTGCTTGTTGTAGGCAAAGGCATCGTCCTCCCAGGAGTCCCACAGGCCCTTGACCACATCCAGGTGTTCCTTGGCGATGCGGTAACGCACGGCGTGAGGCGGGTGTTCGGCTTTGCCGAAATTATCGGCGGTGCCGCTCAGCCACGAGGTGACCACGTTCCAGCCGGCGCGCCCACCGCTGATATGGTCCAGCGAAGCGAACTGGCGCGCCACCTGGTAGGGCTCGGTGTAACTGACGGTCACGGTGGCGACCAGGCCGATGTGCGTAGTCAGCGCGGCCAGCGCCGAAAGAATCGTCAGCGGTTCGAAACGGTTGAGGTAGTGCGGGCTGGACTTGGCATGGATATGCAGGCTGTCGGCGATGAACACGAAGTCGAACCGCGCGGCTTCGGCCAGTTCGGTCTGCTGTTTGTAAAAGCCGAAATTCGTGCTGGCGTCGGGCTGCGCCTTTGGGTGGCGCCATTCGCCCCAGCCGTGGCCGACACCGTGAACCATGGCACCGAGTTTCAATTGACGTGGCTTGCTCATGTTCTGCTCCTTAGCGCGATGCTTGGGAATTGGGGGCACGTTGGGCGTTGAAGCGCTTGTCGAAGCCTTGCGACACATCGATGTGCCGGCTCAACAGGCCTTCCTTCTGGTAAGTGTCGGCGGTGGCCTGGAGGCCGCTGATCACCGCGTCGTCAATCAGCACCGGGGACAGGCGAGTGTCCTTGGCCACTTCGATGTGCACGGCCAACGGCAGGCCGGTGATTTTGGCCTGGGCGGCGGCATATTCCTCGGGATGCGCGTTGGCCCAGGCGTAGGCGCGGTCCACGCGGGCGACAAAGTCGTCCAGTTGCACGCGCTTGTCGGCGATGGCCTGGCTGGTGGCGGCGAAGTACAGGTGATTGCTCAGCAGGTTTTTGCCGCTGACCAGCACACGGGCGTTGCTTTGGGAGGTGACCACGGTGGTGTACGGGTCCCAGGTCGCCCAGGCAT